>NZ_CP019082.1:6823158-7160351 GCF_001956985.1 Paludisphaera borealis | reverse complement strand
AGATCCGCCAGTCCAGCTCGCAGGCCGGCAAGGGGATGAAGGAGGTCCGTCAGGCGGGAAACAAGCCCGGCGACCAGCCGGGCGACCAGCCGGGGAAGAACGCCGCCGGCGCGCCGCTCTCGAAGCCGGCCAAGCCTACCGACAAACACGTGCTGGCCGGCGGCAAGGACGCCTGGGGCCACCTTCCTCCCGAGCTTCGGCAAGAGATCGACAACCTCTTCAAGGAAGACTCTCTGCCGTCGCGCGAGGAGCTGATCCGTCGCTATTACCTGTCGGTTTCTCGGAAGAAACTCGTACGCGGGGAGTGACGTCCATGGATCGCCGAATCGTCGGTCTCGCGGCCTCGCTGATCGCCTGCCTCGCACCAGTCCTGGAACCGGCGTTGCGCGCGCAGCAGGCCAAAACCAAGGAAGCGCCCGCCCAGGAGGCTCAGGCCAAGGAGAAGCCGAAGTCCGTCGGCGCGTTCGGCGAGGCCACGCGCGGCGACGTTCCCGACGGCACGCGCGAGGTCCTCGGCCCGGACGCCGACCGGTCGATCCAGAACGGCCTGGCCTGGCTGGCGAAGTCGCAGAACGCTGACGGCTCGTTCGGCAGCGGCACGTATCGCGGCAACATCGCGGTCACGAGCCTTTCCGGCCTGGCCTTCATGGCCGCCGGGTCGTCGCCGGGTCGCGGCCCCTACGGCGCGCAGATCGACAAGGCCCTGGTGTACGTGATGGACAACACGTCCCCCTCCGGCTTCATCTCCGTCGCCGGCGCCTCGACGCACGGGCCGATGTACTCGCACGGCTTCGGCACCCTCTTTCTGGCCGAGGCCTACGGCATGACCCATCGGGCCGAGGTGCGCGAGAAACTCCAGAAGGCCGTCCACCTGATCATCGACACCCAGAACGACGAGGGGGGCTGGCGGTACCAGCCGATCCGCCGCGACGCCGACCTCTCGGTCACCATCTGCGAGATCAACGCCCTTCGCGCCGCGCGGAACGCCGGGCTCTACATTCCCAAGCAGACGGTCGAAGCCTGCATCCATTACGTTAAGCAGTCGCAGAACCCCGACGGCGGCTTCCGCTACATGCTTCAGGGAGGCACGAGCGCCTTCCCCAGGTCGGCGGCCGGCGTCGTGGCCCTCCAGAGCGCCGGCGAGTACGACAACAAGGAGGTCAAGGACGGCGTCGCGTACCTCAAGGGGTACATGCGCGAGATCAAGCTGGGCAACCGGTACAGCCATTATTTTTATGGCCACTATTACGCCGCCCAGGCGATGTGGATCCGCGGCGGTGACGACTGGAACGACTGGTTCCCGGCCATCCGCAACGAGCTGGTGCGCCGGCAGTCGGCCGCCGGCTACTGGACCGACAGCATTTGCAGCGAGTACGGCACGGCCATGGCCCTGATCATCCTCCAGATGCCCAACAACTTCCTGCCGATCTTTCAACGATGAAGAAAGGTGCTATAATACGTTGATGCACCGCCCCCGCCACCACTCGTCGTCGACGCGCACGAAGGGCCTCCGGCTGGTCGCCGTCGCCGCGGCCTTGACCGTCGGGATCGCGCTCACAGTGCGCGCGGGCGAGCCCCCGGCCGCCGTCGCCCCCGTGTTCGAGGTGCTTCAGGTCGACGGCCGGACCTCGTCCGGTCGAATCGCGGCGATCGCGCCCGATCGCGTCGCCGTCACTTCGGCCGACGGCCAGGTCCATCAGATCCCCCTGACCGCCCTGGTCAAGCTGTCGCGCGAGAACACGCGCGGGCGGGCCGCCGAAGGCGCGAACGTCGCCTTGCCCGACGGCGACCGGCTGATGAACGTGATCGTCGGCTCCGCGACCGACGCCGCCGTCGAGGTGCATTCCTACGCGCTCGGCAAGATGTCGGTGCCGCTCGACTCGGTGCTCGGCTTGATCCTAACCCCGCCGCTGGATGCGGAGGCCCTCGACCGCCTCTGGGAACGGGTTCGCACCCAACCGCGCACGAGCGAAGTCGTCTGGCTCGGCAACGGCGACCGGATCGCCGGGACGCTCCTGGGCGTCGACGACCGGCTCGTCAGGCTCCAGGTCCAGGGCAAGCCCATGGAGATCGATCGCGCGGGGATCACGGCGGTCGGCTTCGATCCGGCCCTGGTCTCGTATCCCCGCCCCACGACCTCCTATTTCGAAGCGACCCTGGTCGACGGCACCCGGCTGGGGATCGTCGACGTCAAGCTGGATAAGGGGAACGTGTCGGCCGTCACCCGGTTCGGCCGCGCCTTGCGGTTTCCGCTGGCCGACGTCGTTCGACTGGTCCCCCGGACCTCGGCGGTCGACTACCTCTCGGAACGGCCCGTCGACGGCCACAGCTACGTTCCGTACCTCGGCCCCGTCCGGCCCTTCCGCATCGACGCCACGGTCGAGGGACGGCCGTTCCAGCTCGGCGGGCGGACCTACGATCGCGGGCTCGGCGCCCAGAGCCGCACCCTGATCGCCTACAAGCTGAAGCCCGGCGACCGCCGGTTCCAGGCGCTCGTGGGGGTCGACGACCGGGCCGGGCCGCTGGGCAGCGTCGCGTTTCGCGTCATGGTCGACGGTCAGTCGCGGTTCACGACCCCTCCCATGACCGCCCGCGACGCCCCCCGACCGATCGACGTCGACGTCACCGGCGCGAAGCTGCTGATCTTGATCACCGAGTTCGGCGATCGAGGCGACGTCCGCGACTTCGCCGATTGGGTCGAAGCCCGGGTCGTCCGCTAACCTCACTCCACGCTCCAGCCTTCGCTCGGGGCCGGCTCCTCCACCGGCCGTCGTCCGCTCGCTCCAGGTTTCGTCGTGCGTCGTCGATCAAAGGGCTCGTCATGTTGGATTCGACCACCTGCGAACCGGAAAAGCTGGATGAACCCGATCCGTATCTGGTTCTGGGGCACCTGTCGTCGACCGTCGTTCATCACGTCATCAACTACTTCAGCTCGATCGTCAGCCAGGCCGAGATCCTCAAGACGCTGGCCGTCGCCGCGGGCGTCGAGCAGGCCGAAGCCGTGACCCGGACCGACGCCATCATCAAAGCCGCGCTCGACGGCTCGACCCTCGCCCGGGGCCTGGCCGAGTTCAGTCGAAGGGCCACCGCCTTCACCGTGGTCCCGGGCGAGGCCGACGACGACCTCGTCGACCTCAATCAGCTCGTGAGCGAGCGGATCGCCGACCAGAAGCGACGGTGCGGGTCGAACACCGAATGGATCGTCAACCTCGCCGCCGCGGCCAAGCTGCGCGGTGAGGCGTCCCATCTCCGGATCATGCTCGACCGCCTGCTCGAGAACGCGCGCGAGTCGTTGCCGGCCGAAGGAGGCGTCGTCACGGTCTCGACCCTCGTCGACCCCATGGAATGGCTGGTCCTGGAAATCCGCGACACCGGATCGGGGATGGAGGCCGAGGTTCTGGAGCACGCGCTCGAACCGTTCTTCAGCACCAAGACCGGCCACCAGGGCCTGGGCCTGGTCCTCGCCCGAGGCATCTGGCGACGGCATCGAGGCGCCTTCTCGATCGAGACCACGCCGGGCCACGGAACTTTGGTACGGCTCTCATGCCCCCCGTCGGGCCCTCGTCCCCCTCAGAACGTCCAACCGCGGCCGGTCGGCGCGAAGTGAAGACGACTCTCGATAGGAGGCCGCTATGCGACATGATCCCTCCCAAACTTGGATCGACCACGACCAGGTCCTCGCCGCTCGGTTGGAGCAGCATCCCGGTTCGTCCAGCATTGTCCTCGCGAACGACCTCGCCGCTGAGACCGGCCTCCCGTTGGGGACGGCTGCGGCAATCGTCGAAGATTATACTTTTCGCAAGGCCATCGACACCCGGGCGGCTGATTGGAAAGCCGTTCGGCCGGCGCTGATGCAATATCTGCGCGTCATGGGGGGACTGACGGCGTCCATCTGCGTGGGCCACCTCATGGCCCTCTTTCTGCTACCACCCATGCGCACGATCATTCGCACGGCGGGGTTCGTGCTCGGCACCGTGATAACCGTCACCACGCTCGTCCGACAAGCCGGCCGAGGGACCGAAGCAATGACGTCGCAGCTCGACGAAAGGTCCCAAAAAGCAGGGAATTCCCGTGTTTTCGCGTGAGTTCGAAGGTCCCCGGCCGCCGCGGTGATTCTGAATCTTGCCCAAGGTTCCTGGCGGTCGGTCTGGCCTTTTGTGTAAGATGCGGATATCAAACACAATCGGCGGACGGTGAACCTGGGCCACGGCCAGGTCGCGGCGATCAGACGGAAGGGCCGCGCGAACTGAAAGCCGCTTGCGACGAATCGCCGACTCCCTCAAGGCCAGGCGACGTCTCCCACGATGGTCGCCGGATCAATTGGTTGAGTTCCGAAACTCGCCGACCCCCGCCGTCGCCTCGCCGACAGCCCGACCAGCCCGTTCATTCAGGAGTTAGGTTGAAATGGCCCCAGTCCAAACGGAAGCAAAACCGGTCGTAAACAAGACCCAGGCCGTGGTATGGCTCCGCCAGATGATCCTGATCCGCCGGTTCGAGGAACGGGCGGAGATGCTCTACCAGAAGGGCAACAAGATCGGCGGGTTCTTCCACCAGTACAGCGGCCAGGAGCCGGTGGCGGTGGGGTCGATCGGAGTGCTTCGCGAAGACGATTACGTGATCACCGCCTACCGCGACCACGGCCACGCCCTGGCCCTGGGGATGACCGCCCGCGCCGGCATGGCCGAGTTGCTGGGCAAGGTCACGGGCTGCTCCCGAGGCAAGGGGGGCTCGATGCACTTCTTCGACGCCGAGAAGGGCATGATGGGGGGCCACGCCATCGTCGGCAGCCACATCCCCCTGGCGGCCGGCTTTGCCTACGCCAGCAAGTATCGGGGTGAAGATCGGGTCGCCATCTGCTACCTCGGCGACGGCGCCATCAACCAGGGCGGGGTGCATGAGGCGCTGAACATGGCGGCGCTCTGGAAACTGCCGCTCATCTGCGTCGTCGAGAACAACATGTACGCGATGGGGACGTCGCTGGCCCGGTCGAGCGCGACGCTCGACCTGACGACGCGGTGCGCCACGCCTTACGGCATCCCCGGGTTCGCGATCAACGGCAACGACATCGAGCTGATGGCCCAGACGACCCGCGAGGCCGCCAACCGCGCCCGGGCCGGGGAAGGGCCGACCTTCATCGAGGCCCAGACCTACCGCTACAAGGGGCACTCGATCAGCGACCCCGGCAAGTACCGGCTCCACAACGAGCTGGAAAACCACATGAAGAACGACCCGATCATCATCTATCAAAACATCCTCAAGGATCGCGGTTGGATCGACGACGCGGCGATCGAGAAGATGCGCGCGGACGTCAAGGCGGAGATCGAGGAGGCCATCGAGTTCGCCGAGCAGAGCGAGCAGCCCCCCCTCGAAGCGCTTTACGAAGACATCACCGTAGCCCCTTTTATTCCGCAGGAGTAATCATGGCGGTTTTTTCCTACCGGGAAGCGCTGAACCAGGCGATGACCGAGGAGATGGAGCGCGACGACCGCGTCTTCCTGATGGGCGAAGAGGTCGCCGAGTACGACGGCGCCTACAAGGTCAGCCAGGGCATGCTCAAGCGGTTCGGCCCCCGGCGCGTGGTCGACACGCCGATCTCCGAGGAAGGCTTCGCGGGCATCGGCATCGGCGCGGCGATGGTCGGTCTGCGGCCGATCATCGAGTTCATGACCTTCAGCTTCAGCCTCGTGGCGATCGACCAGATCGTCAACAACGCCGCCAACATGCGGTACATGAGCGGCGGCCAGTTCGCGGTCCCCATCGTGTTCCGCGGCAGCTCCGGCATGGCCGGCAGCCTGGGCGCCACCCACTCGCACCGGCTGGAAGCCTGGTACGCCCAGGTCCCGGGCCTGACGGTCGTCATGCCCTCGACCCCCAGCGACGCCAAGGGGCTGCTCAAGACGGCCATCCGGTCCGACGATCCGGTCGTCTTCATCGAGCATGAAGTGCTCTACCACGAGAAGGGGGAGATCCCCGACGGCGACCACCTGGTCCCCTTCGGCAAGGCCGACGTCAAGCGGCCGGGCAAGGACGTGACCCTCATCACCTACTCGCGGTCGCTCAAGGCCACGCTCGCCGCCGCCGAACAACTCGCCGCCGAAGAGATCGACGCCGAGGTGATCGACCTGCGGAGCATCCGGCCGCTCGACCTCGACACGCTCCTGAAGTCGGTCGTCAAGACCCACCGCGCCGTCATCATCGAAGAAGACTGGCCGTACTGCGGCCTCGGCGCCGGGATCTCCGACCGGATCACGCGGCGCGTCTTCGACGAGCTCGACGCCCCGATCCTCCGCGTCGCCAGCAAGGACGCGCCGGCCCCCTACAACAAGCAGCTCGAAAACTCGATGCTGCCGTCCGTGCCGCGGATCGTCGAGGCCGTGCACGACGTGCTGTACCGTTGAAACCGAGATGAATTGAACAACCACGAATCCCTCGATAGATCGCGGCGGCCCTCGCACGGGCCCCGAGGAGCAGACTCGTGCCGATCGAAGTGACCATGCCCAAGCTCAGCCCCACCATGGAGAGCGGGGTCATCACCCAGTGGCTCGTGAAGGTGGGCGACACGATCCACGAAGGGGACGTGCTGGCCGACATCGAGACCGACAAGGCCACGATGCAGATGAAGTCGTACGAGGACGGCGTGATCGCGCACATCGATCACGCGGCCGGCGACGAGGTGGCCCTCGGCCAGCGGGTCATGGTCCTGGCCAAGAAGGGGGAGGACCCGAAAACGGTCGCCGCCGGCCTCGCCCAGGGAGGAAGCGGCAAGGCGGCCGTGGCCAAGCCCGCCTCGGACGACCACAAGCCCGAGGCCGGAACCGCGACCAGCCCCACCTCGGACAATGGCAAGCAGGCCGACGCGCCGGGCGGCCGACTCCGGTCGAGCCCCTTGGCCCGGAAGATCGCCGCCGAGGCGAAGGTCGACCTCGGACGCGTCGCCGGCAGTGGACCGGGCGGCCGGATCGTCCGCAAAGACGTCGACGACTTCGTCGCCGGCAAGGGCGGGGCCGCGCCGTCGAAGGCCGCCGCCGTCGCCGTCGCCGAGCCACGCGCCAAAACGCTCGCCCCGGCCGCGCGGATCTCGACCGCGCCGCTCGCCGACGAGCGGATTCCCAACTCGCGGATGCGCAAGACCATCGCCCAGCGGATGCTTCAGTCGAAGCAGTCCGCCCCCGAGATCCACGTCACCGTGGACGTCCGGGTCGACAAGCTGCTGGCGATCCGCGAGACCCTGAACAAGGAGCTGGCCGCCGAGAAGGTCAAGCTCTCTGTCGGCGACTTCGTGACCAAGGCCGTCGCCATGGCCCTCCGCCGCCATCCCGCGCTCAACGCCACGTTCGAGCCCGACGCGATCGTCCGCCACGGCGCGATCAACATCGGGATCGCCGTCTCGCTGGAAGAGGGCCTGATCGTCCCGGTCCTCCACCGCGCCGACGAGCTGGGCCTGATCGACATCCGTCGCGGCAGCGAGGCCCTGGCCTCGGCGGCTCGGGGCGGCGGTCTGTCGGGCGAACAGCTCTCGGGCGGCACGTTCACGATCAGCAACATGGGGATGTACGGCGTCCGCCAGTTCGACGCCATCATCAACCTGCCCGAGGTCGCCATCCTCGCCGTCGCCGCCGCCGAGAAGCGGCCGGTCGTCGAGGGGGACGCGATCGTCGTGGGCACCGTGATGACCCTCACCCTGAGCGCCGACCACCGGGCCGTCGACGGCGCCGCCGCCGCCGACTTCGTCCGCACGCTCAAGAACTTGCTCGAAGAGCCGGCCCGGATGCTGCTCTGATACCGACGTCCGCGAAATCGCCCCGCTCCCACGGCCCTCGCGACGCAACGCGGCGGGGCACCGAATCGGAGCGGGGCGGTCGTCTTTTCAAATCATCAAATCCCACCTTTTGGATTCGACGAAAACGACCATGGCCAACGACTACGACATCGTGGTGATCGGGGGCGGTCCCGCCGGCTACGCCGGAGCGATCCGCGCGGCTCAACTCGGCAAGCGCGTACTCTGCGTCGAACGCGACAAGCTCGGCGGCATCTGCCTCAACTGGGGATGCATCCCGACCAAGGCGCTGCTGTCGAACGCCCACCTGGTCGAACTGATCAAACAGCACGGCAAGCGGTACGGCTACAACGACAACGGCCAGGGCGAATGGGATTTCGGCCAGATGATCGGCCGCAGCCGCACCGTCGCCGGCCAGTTGAACAAGGGCATCGAGGGGCTCTTCCGCAAGTACAAGGTCGCCTCCAAGTTCGGCGTCGCCAAGGTGGTCGCGCCGGGCAAGGTCCAGATCGGCGGCGAGACCGTGACCTGCGACTCGATCGTCGTCGCCACCGGCGGCCGGCCTCGGCCGCTGCCGGGGATCGAGTTCGACGGCAAGACCGTCATCACCTCGAAGGAGGCGATGTCGCTGCCCGCCCAGCCCAAGTCGATGCTGATCATCGGCGGCGGGCCGATCGGGCTGGAGTTCGGCTACTTCTACAACGCCATCGGCACCAAGACGACGGTCGTCGAGATGCTCGACCGGATCGCCCCCGGCGAGGACGAAGAGGTCTCGGCGGCCCTCCGCAAGAGCCTCGAAGCGCGCGGGCTCGTGATCCACACCAGCTCGAAGACGTCGAAGATCGAGAAGACCGCCACGGGCGTCAAGGCGGAGGTCGAGACGCCGTCGGGCAAGACGACCATCGAGGCCGAGGTGCTGCTGGTGGCGATCGGCGTCACCGGCAACGTCGAGGACCTGTTCGCGCCCGGGGTCAAGGTCGAGATCGAGAAGGGCCACATCAAGGTCGACCGCGCCAACGGCTTCGTCACCGCCGTGCCGGGCATCTTCGCGGTCGGCGACGTGATCGGTCCCCCCTGGCTGGCGCACGTCGCGCACCATGAGGCCGTCTGCTGCGTCGAGCGGATCGCCGGCCACTCGAAGCGGACCGTCGACTACGCGATCATCCCCGGCTGCACGTACACCGAGCCGGGCGTGGCGAGCGTCGGCCTGACCGAGAAGGCCGCCCGCGCCGCCGGCCACGAGATCCGGATCGGCCGGTTCCCATTCCAGTTCAACGGCCGCGCCCTGGCTGCCGGCGAGACCGAGGGCTTCGTCAAGCTGATCTTCGGCGCCAAGTACGGCGAACTCCTGGGCGCGCACCTGATCGGCGTCCAGGCGACCGAGCTGATCAGCGAGCTGGTCATGGCCATGAAGCTCGAAGCGACCGAGGAAGAGATCATCCACGCCATGCACCCGCACCCGACCTTCTCCGAGGCCGTCATGGAAGCGGCCGGGCAGGCGACCGGCGAGTCGGTCCACATCTGAGGCGCCGACGCCCCCAACCGACCCCCTCGAATCGGCCCGTCCGAGATGGGACGCGGCCGATTCGGCCGGGGATCGATCCTCCCCCGCCTCAGCCCTGGGCGTCGCTCGACCAGCAGCTCGCGTCGAAGCCGAATTCGGCCTCCAGATACGCGGTCGAGGCGTCGAACCGCTCCTGGAGCCGCTTGCGCGTCTCGGGCAGGATCGGCGGCGGAGTGAGTCGGCGGCGGGCCCGGCGGCCCAGCGGCGACTTCTGGATCAACGAGATCGACGCCGCGCGAAAGTTCGAGGGCATCCGCTCGTAGACCGCCCGCAGGCCGGGAATCCGCCGCAGCGGAGCCATCGTGTAGGAACGCATCATGATCGACTTGAATGCGTCCGTGTTGTTCGAGTGCAGAGGTTCGCCGCCGTCCTCCTCGGATCGGTCGTCCACTCCGAGGAAGTCGAAGACCTGCTTGAGCGTCGAGACGGGGTCCTTGACGAACCGCTCGAACGACAGCAGCAGCAGCGACTGCTTGGGGAAATACTCGAGGTAACGACGAATCTGCGCCGCGTAATCGCTCGCGTCCGCGATGATCGGATCGAAGTTCAGGTACTCCTCGAACGTCATCCGATAGGGCTGATCCCTCAAGACTTCCCGCTCATGTCGATGCATGAAGTGCGAGTAGCACCGCCGCAGGGGATCACGCAGCAGGTAGATGAACCGGGCGTCCGGATTGACGCGCGCGATCGATCGGGGGACGTTCGGAACCAACGGCCACATCGCGTAGTTCGTCGACGACTCGGCGCAGAGTTGGTCTTCCCGCGCCCCGCTGAAGAGGCCGTGGTAGGTCTCAGGATCGCGAAGCTCGGCCGCGACGTTGGGATCGAAGAAGCACGGCTCCTTGTCCGCGCTCATCCAGAGGTCCGGATGCCTCGCCAGGTATTCGTGAAGCGTCGTCGTCCCCGACTTGGCGGCTCCTATCACGAAGAAATCGGGAAACCGCCTCGTACAATCCACTTCTGTAGCCATGTCGGTAGTTCGATGCAAATGGGTCGTCACGATTCTCTCCAGGTACGAATCGATCTTGATCATCAGACGGAATGATCACGACAACAATGCACACGTCTACCGATTTCAACGCGATGCGGCGAGGCTCCGCCTCAAATGATTCCCGCCCAAGACCGACGACGGCCGTCGCCGTCCAGCGGGTCGCGAGGACGATCAGGCATCCATCAACGTGTGTAATAAAAAGAAGATTCGAATGGCCGAGGCGAATCCGCGCGCGACCAATCCTTACTGATCTAGGCAGTGATCTTTACGAAGCTAACATCTCGCGACGCGGCCGCCAACCACTCGCAAGTACATTAACGATTTTTAAATTCCATATAGATCGATGCGTGGACCATCCGGGAATGCAAAAAAGCACGCTGATGCGTGCCCATCATGATGCACCGAGGCGTGCCTATCATGATGCACTAATGCGTCCGCCGCCGCTCCTCGGCGGCGGTGCGGGACGTCCGCGTCGAGGGGGGCGAGGAAGGGGGCGGGATGGGGGCGGCGGCGGGGTGGGCGAGATGGTTGCGAGGCTACGATTCCGAGTCGTCGAGGGCGTCGTTCGGCTCGGCCGTCGCGGCGTCCCCCCGAGGCGAATCCGGATCGCGATCGGCGGGGGGGCCGGGGACCGAGTAGGCCCCGTCGATCCACCGGCCCAGATCGATGAGCTTGCACCGCTCCGAGCAGAACGGGAAGCCGGGCGGAAGGGCGTTCCGATCCACCTCGAAGTTCTTGGAACAGATCGGACAGCGTACCTTCATCATCAGGTCGTCCCGTTGCTCGATCCACTGGACGAGTTGGAAGAGGACGCGGGAGGCGAGGAGGAGGGCTTGGACGAATCGCCGCCGCCGGTGCTGGAGGCGCTGCTGGTGCTGTCGGCCTTGGCGGCCTTTTTGTAGGAATCGCTGCGATAGTCGGTCTGGTAGAAGCCCGAGCCCTTGAACAGGATCGCCGCGCCGGGGCCGATCTTGCGTCGGAGCTTGACTTCCTTGCAGGCGGGGCAGACGTTCTGAGCGGTCGAGGTGATCGGTTCGAACGCCTCGAACTCATGGCCGCAGGCGTCGCAGATGTAATCGTACGTCGGCATCGATGGTTCCTTCTTCCGGATCGTCTGGCTTGCTTGCCCGCTCGCCGGCCCGCGGCCGCGCCGGGCGTCAGGGTTTCGCTGAGACGGCGACCTTGCTGGGCCGGAGCACGCGGTCGTGAATCTTGTATCCCTTGCTCAGCTCGGCGACGACCGTGCCTTCCGGGTGGTCCGCCGAGGGCTGTTGCAGCAAGGCGTCGTGAAAGTTGGGGTCGAAGGGCTGGCCCAGCGCCTCGATCGGCTCGACCCCGTACTTGGCCAGGGTCGCCAGGAACTGCTTGTGGACGATGTCGAGGCCCGCCGCGATCCCCTCGCCGGCCGTCCCGCGCATCGAGTCGGTGGCGCGCTGGAAGTTGTCGATCACGTCGAGCAGGTCGTGGGCCAGGTTGCCGATCGCATACGTGCGGTCGACGTCGGCCTGCTGCTTGGACCGCTTCTGATAATTGACGAACTCGGCGCGGGTGCGCAAGAGTTGATCGCGGGCGTCGTCGCGTTCCTTCTGAAGTTCGGCGAACGGCCCTTCGTTGACCGCGCCAGCCGCGCCGGACTCATCGGCGGCGACCGGCTGGTCGTGCGGGTGGATCTTCTTATGATGATCGTCGTGATGCTTCTTGGATTCGGACATAATTCCTGATCTCCTGACTGACGGCCCTCAAGGCTGTGACACGGGCGTGCGACGGACGTTCCTCGCAAAGGCGCGTCAGGCCTCGTCCGCATCGTCCTCGGGTTCGGTCTCCTCGGTGAAGTAGTCGCGGAGCTTCTCGAAGAAGCTCTTGCGCCGAGGATTGACCTGTTCGTGTTCGAGCACCGCGAATTCGCGGAGCAGTTCTTCCTGGCGAGCGGACAGGTTCCGGGGCGTTTCGACGACGACCTCGACCAACTCGTCGCCGCGTCCCCGGCCGCTGATGTCGGGCATCCCGCGCCCCTTGATGCGGATCACTTCGCCGCTCTGGGTCCCACGCGGGACGTTCATCTTGTCGGGACCGTCGAGCGTGGGGACCTGGATCTCGGCGCCGAGGGTCGCCTGGGCGAAGCTGATCGGGACCTGGCAGAAGAGGTCGTTCCGCCGCCGCTCGAAGAACGGGTGCTTCTTGACCATGACCTGGATCTGCAAGTTGCCCCGGGGCGCGCCGACGTCGCCAAGCTCTCCCTGGTTGCGAAGCTGGAGTCGCATGCCGCTCTCCACGCCTGGCGGGACGTCGACCTGAAGCTTGACGGTCTGCGGGACTCTCCCCGCGCCCCGGCAGCCCGGGCACGGATCGGTGATCCGCACGCCTTCGCCGCCGCAGGCCGGGCAGGTCGTCGCGACCTGGAAGAAGCCACGGGCCTGCACCACCTGGCCGCGACCGCCGCAGTAGTTGCAGGTGGTCGCGACGGTCCCTTTCCGCGCGCCCGATCCCTTGCATTCGCCGCAGAAATCCTGCCGGTTCACTTCGATCGACCGGCTCGTGCCCCGCGCGGCCTCCGTCAGCTCGATTTCAAGCCGCATCAGGAGGTCGGGGCCGGGCCTCGGCCCTCGCCGACGCTCGCCGAACAGGTCGCCGAACAGGCCGCCGCCGAAGATGTCGCCGAAGGCCGACATGATGTCGTCGGTCGACCGGAAGTCGTGGAAGGCCGAGCCCTCGATCCCGGCGTGGCCGTAGCGGTCGTATCGCTGCCGCTTGTCAACGTCGGAGAGGACGTCGTAAGCCTCGGCGGCTTCGCGAAACTTCTTCTCGGCGTCCTTGTCGCCCGGATTCCGATCCGGGTGGAACTTGAGCGCCATCTGCCGGTAGGCCTTCTTGACGTCGTCGGGCGAGGCGTCGCGAGCGACCGTCAGCACCTCGTAGAAATCACGCTTGGTTGTAGCCATCGGCACGGCGTCTCATCAGATCAATTTTCAGATCCGAGTCGCGCGACGGCCGTCCGTCAACCATCCGCAACTCGATGTATATTCTCAAGCTAGCATACGGACCGAAATCCTCCCAGACGACCCGGCGGGATGTGCGAGGGTCGACGCTGGACGCGACGGTTGGGCGTGCTTGAATTTTACGCCCCGAGTTTGGATCGGGTCATGGAAAAGGCCGGGAAGCCGATCGTTGATACGGCTTCCCGGCCTGGCGGTCTCGAACGGATTCTCAGCGCACCGATCCTTCGACGCGCTTGCCGTTTTCCTTCTCGTCGTCCTTGATGTTGGTGATCAGGGCCTCGGTCGTCAGCATCAGGCCGGCGATCGAGGAGGCGTTCTGAAGCGCCGTGCGGGTGACCTTGGTCGGGTCGATGATGCCGGCCTCGAACATGTCGACGAGCTTGCCCGTGTTGGCGTTGAAGCCGACCGCGCCCTTGCTCGACTTGACGTCGTCGGCGATCACGCCGCCGTCGTATCCGGAGTTGGACGCGATATGGCGGACGGGCTCTTCGAGCCCGCGGAGGACGATGGCCGCGCCCAGCTTCTCGTCGCCTTGCAGCGAGGCGAGGAGCTTCTCGACGGCCGGGATCGTGCGGATCAGGGCGGTGCCGCCGCCGGGGACGATCCCTTCTTCAGCCGCCGCGCGGGTGGCGTGAAGGGCGTCTTCGATGCGGGCCTTGGTCTGCTTCATGTCGGCTTCGGTCGGAGCGCCGACGCGGATCAGGGCGACGCCCCCGGAGAGCTTGGCGAGCCGCTCCTGGAACTTCTCCTTGTCGTACTCGCTGTCGGTCTCTTCGATCTGCCGGCGAAGCTGATCGATCCGCCGCTGGATCTCTTCGCGCTTGCCCGCGCCCTGGATGAGCGTGGTGTGGTCCTTGTCGACCTTGACCTGCTTGACGGTGCCGAGCTGGCTGAGATCGACGCTCTCCAGCTTGACGCCCAGGTCTTCGCTGATGACGGTGCCGCCGGTGAGCACGGCCATGTCGCCGAGCATCGCCTTGCGACGGTCGCCGAAGCCCGGCGCCTTGACCGCGGCGATGTTGAGCACGCCGCGAAGCTTGTTGACCACCAGGGCGGCCAGCGCCTCGCCGTCGACGTCCTCAGCGATGATCAAGAGCGGCTTGCCCGACTGCGCGACCTTTTCGAGCAGGGGGATCATCTCGCGAAGGCCGCTGATCTTCTTCTCGTGAAGCAGGATCAAGGCGTCTTCGAAGATGACCTCCATCGTCGTCGGCGAGGTCACGAAGTAAGGGCTCAGGTAGCCCTTGTCGAACTGCATGCCCTCGACGAACTCGAGGGTCGTCGAGGCGGTCTTGCCTTCCTCGACGGTGATCACGCCGTCGCGGCCGACCTTCTCGACCGCGTCGGCCAGCATGGCGCCGACCTCGGGGTCGTTGTTGGCCGAGATGGCGCCGACCTGGGCGATCTCTTCCTTCTTCGAGACCGGGCGCGAGAGCGTGCCGTGCAGCTCGGCGACGGCGGCCTCGACGGCCTTCTCGATGCCCCGGCGGATCGCCGTCGGGCTGGCGCCGGAGGTCACGTACTTGAGACCTTCGCGGTACAGGGCGCGGGCCAGGATGGTCGCCGTCGTGGTGCCGTCGCCGGCCACGTCGGAGGTCTTCGAGGCCACCACGTTGACGAGCTTGGCGCCCATGTTCTCGAACGGGTCCTTGAGCTCGATCTCCTTGGAGACCGTGACGCCGTCCTTGGTCACGAGCGGGCCGCCGAACGACTTACTGAGGATCACGTTCCGGCCGGTCGGCCCGAGGGTCGAACCCACGGCCTTGGCCAGAATGTCGACGCCTTCCAGCATTTTGCGGCGGGCGGCGTCGGAGAAGAGCAGTTGCTTAGCCACGAAGTTGGGCTCCTCGAAGGTAGGGTGGAATCAAAACCGACGACACAGCCCGCTCACTTGACGATCTTGGCCAGGATGTCGGACTCGCGAAGAATCTTGATCTCCTCGCCGTCGACCTTGATCTCCGTCCCGGAGTACTTGCCGAAGAGGACCTCGTCCCCCGCGACGACGCCGACCGGGCTCCGCTCGCCCGAATCCAAAAGCTTGCCGGGGCCGACCGCGAGGACCTTGCCACGCTGCGGCTTTTCCTTGGCGGTGTCGGGCAGCACGATGCCGCCGGCCGTCTTCTCCTCGGCCTCGATCTGCTGAATCACGACGCGGTCTTCAAGAGGGCGAATTGCGAGCTTGGCCATATCCGATCGTCCTTCCGTACTGGCTGGTGAAATCTGTCGAAAATTCGGTTCGTATGCGGGTGAAAGACCCTCTCCCAAGACTCCGGAGAGGGTCCGAGATCGCGAATGTCAGGGGCGGATCACATCATCCCCATTCCGCCCATGCCACCCATTCCGCCCATGCCACCCATCCCGCCCATGCCTTCCATGCCGCCGCCGTGATGATCGTGATGATCACCGCCGGCGTCTTTCTTCTTCGGCGGCTCGGCGATCATGGCCTCGGTGGTGAGCAGGAGGCCGGCGACGGAGGCGGCGTTCTGGAGCGCCGTGCGGGTGACCTTGGTCGGGTCGACGATGCCGGCTTCGAGCATGTCGCCGAAGGTGTTGTTCTCGGCGTTGTAGCCGAACTTGGGGTCGTCGTTCTTCTTGATGCGGTTGACGACGACGGCGCCGTCGATGCCGGCGTTCTCGGCGATGTACCGGGCCGGCTGCTCGGCGGCGCGACGGATGATGTCGACGCCGAACTGTTCGTCGCCTTCGAGCTTGAGGCCGTCGAGCGCCTTCGCCGCCCGGATCAGGGCGGAGCCGCCGCCGGGGACGACGCCTTCTTCGATGGCCGCGCGGGTGGCGTGCAGGGCGTCTTCAACCAGCGCCTTGCGCTCTTTCATCTCGGTCTCGGTCGCGGCGCCGACGTTGATCTGGGCGATGCCGCCGGCGAGCTTGGCGAGACGCTCCTGGAGCTTCTCCTTGTCGTACTCGCTGTCGGTCGTGCCGATCTCGCGGCGGATCGAATCCGCGCGGCCCTTGATGGCCTCGGACGAGCCGGCGCCTTCGACGATCGTGGTGTTCTCGCTGCTGATCGTGATCTTGCGGGCGCGGCCCAGGTCGGAGAGCTGGACGCCATCGAGCTCGATGCCGAGGTCCTTGAAGACGGCCTTGCCGCCGGTCAGGACGGCGATGTCTTCGAGCATGGCCTTGCGGCGGTCGCCGTAGCCCGGCGCCTTGACGGCGGCGATCTTGAGGATGCCGCGGAGCTTGTTGACCACCAGGGTCGCCAGCGCCTCGCCCTCAATGTCCTCGGCGATGATCACCAGCGGCTTGTTAGCCTTGGCGATCTTCTCGAGCAGCGGGATCAGCTTGGTGGGGGAGGAGATCTTCTCTTCGTGGATCAGGATGTAGGCGTCTTCGAGGACGACTTCCATCCGGTCCTGGTCGGTGACGAAGTGCGGGCTCAGGAAGCCGCGGTCGAACTGCATGCCCTCAACCACGTCGACGGTCGTCTCGAAGCCCTTGGCTTCCTCGACGGTGATCACGCCGTCGGTGCCGACCTTCTCGAACGCGTCGGCCAGCTTCTCGCCGATCGACTTGTCGTTGTTGGCGGCGATCGCGGCGACTTCGGCGATCTCCTTCTTGCCGTTGACCTTCTTGGCCTGCGACTTGACCTTCTCGACGACGACCGCGACGGCCTTGTCAATCCCTCGCTTCAGCGCCATCGGGTCGGCGCCGGCGGCCAGGGCCTTGAGACCTTCCTTGAAGATCGCTTCGGCCAGCACGGTGGCCGTCGTCGTGCCGTCGCCCGCGGCGTCCGACGTCTTCGAGGCCGCTTCCTTGACGAGCTGCGCGCCCATGTTCTCGTACGGGTCGGTCAGCTCGATCTCCTCGGCGACCGACACGCCGTCCTTGGTCACCGTCGGGCTTCCCCAGCCCTTGTCGATGACGGCGTTCCGGCCGCGCGGGCCCAGCGTGCTGCGGACCGCCCGGGCCAGCTTGCCGACGCCGCTAGCCAGCTTTTGGCGGGCCTCTTCATCGTATGCCAAGATCTTCGCCACGTTGGTTCTCCTTCATCGATTCGAACGTGTCTGCCGAGGGCGACTGGCCCGGCGCGACGCGGCGGGAGTGCCAAAAGCGACCCCCATGATGTTTCGCACTCCCTATTTGCAACTTGCGTACCGGCAGCATGACGATTATCTAACTAACGACCATGCTGTTTGTTACGCCGATTTCGATCACCGCACAGCATCGCCCTGGCTGCCGTTTTGACAGTGTGATCCGCGATCTGACACGGAGTTTGGACGGTCGCCCGGATCGCCGTTTTCGGGAGTGAGGCCGGTTGTGAGCGACCGACCTATGGACTACGATCGGGGCGATCGGACGGGGACGAAGTGAAACGAACGACAAGACAGGAGGCGGCAAACGTGACTCGTCGCAAGGCGAAGATGGTTCTCGGCGTCATCATGATCGCGGGGGTTTCGGCCCTCGTCGGCCCGGCCCGCGGGGGGGGGCCCGACTCGGCCAGCGAGGTCGTCAAGCTCTGGCCGAACGGGGTGCCCGACGCCAAGGGAACCGATCCCGACAAGGACGTTCCGACGCTCTCGGTCTTCCTCCCCAAGCCCGGCACGGCCAAGGGCTCGGGCGTCGTCGTCTGCCCCGGCGGCGGCTACGGCATGCTCGCGATGGAACACGAGGGCAGGGAAGTCGCCGAGTGGCTCAACTCGCTCGGCGTCGCGGCCTTCGTGCTCAAATACCGGCTCGCCCCTAAGTATCATCACCCGGCGATGCTCCACGACGTGAACCGGGCCATCCGCGTGGTCCGCCACGGCGGCTCGAAGTGGGGCGTCGACCCCAACCGAATCGCGCTGTTGGGCTTCTCGGCGGGGGGCCACCTGGCCTCGACCGGCGGGACCCATTTCGACGCCGGCAAGCCCGACGCCAAAGACCCCGTCGACCGCGTCAGCTCGCGCCCCGATCGGTTGATCCTCGCCTACCCGGTGATCGCGATGGCGACCCCGTACACCCACGGCGGTTCGAACAAGAACCTGCTCGGCGACAACCCGCCGGCCGAGCTCGTCCGCTCGCTCTCCAACGAGACCCAGGTGACGGCCGACACCCCGCCGACGTTCCTCGCCCACACCAACGAAGACGCGGCCGTGCCGGCCGAGAACAGCCTCCTGTTCGCGCTCGCGCTGCGGAAGGCGAAGGTTCCGCTTGAGCTGCACATCTTCGAGAAAGGCCAGCACGGCCTGGGCCTGGGGACCGGTGCCAAGCAGTTCAAGATCGGCCCCAACCCGGCGTTCCAGGCCTGGCCCAAGCTTTGCGAAACCTGGCTCAAGGGGCAGGGGTTTCTGACGAAGCCGGCTGCTCCCGCCGCGCCTTGACCGGTGCCGCGGAGACGGCGGTGATCGTCGATTCCAGCTCGTCCGGGGCCGTCGCTTCGATCCGCCCCGGCGCGAGCCGCTCCGCGAGTTCCGGGGCGACCGCGTGCTCGGTCTCGCCGGGGGTCGTGGTCATCGCGAACGACCAGGTGATCGGTATCCCGGCGAGCTTTCCCGCCTTCACGTCGAGCACGCCGTCGACCGTCGCCGGCGTCTCCAGCTCGTTGAGAACCCGAGGAGCCTGGTCGGCGGCGTCCCGCCAGACGAAGGTGCGGAGCCGGCCCGATGCGGCGTCGACCAGAAACGCGTAAAGCAGGCTCGCCTTCTTGTGTTCGCCGGCCAGGAGATACTTGGTCGGCATCCGAACCAGGGCGAACGTCGGCGTCGCGGCCACCAGCGCGGCGTGCGAAAGCTCAAACGAGCCGGCCGTCAGGATGATCCGCTGCTTGGTCGACCACGGCCCCTTCGAGCCGTCGACCACGCGCGGGGTGACGATCACGTCTCCCTTGTCGTCGTCGGCCGGGGCCGACAGCCCGACTCCCACCCGATCGAGGGCGTACCGCCCGGAGTCTGTCGGAACGACGTCGGCGACGATCGCCAGCCGAACGCGCCCGGCCGTCTTGAACGCCTCTTCCGATAGCGTGTCGAGATCGCCGGAGGTCAGACGAGGTGTCGACTTGAGCACCAGACGGCTCCAGCCCTCGGGAGGCCGTCGGTCATCGAACCGCGCCCCCGCCTCAAGATGCACCAGCCGCGCGGGCGGAGCACTGCCAGGGCCGGAGAACACCGGTCGCCGGGTCTCGACGACCCGCGACGGCTGCGAGATCGATCTCCCGTACCCCGCATACAACAACGCGGCCGCCGCCAGCCCGACCATCCCGTTGCGAAGCCAGTATTTCGACGACGACGTCGCATTCTCGAGGCTGTTCACAGCGACACGCTCCCGAGGCTGCATTTCCACATCCGCATGCCCATCGCGATCAACACAATCCGATAAAGCCAGGTTCTTGGCAACACGAGCCGACTCGGCGTCGCGTCCCGCCTGCTTCATGCTATCATAAACCACCAAGTTTCTCCAGTTTAACAATGATTTATCATACAGCCCCCGGACGAGTTCGCACGGATCGTGAGACAGTGGATCAAGCGAGGCTTTTTCGGCCTGAGATTCCAGGAGTGACGAGATGGCCAATCAAGTGGTATGGGTCGACATCCCGGTTCGGGACCTCGATCGTGCGGCGGCGTTCTATTCCGCCGTGCTGGGGGGCGAGGTTCAGAAGATCGTGCTGCCGACGAAGACGATCGCGCTGTTGCCCCAGGCTGAGCACAGCGTCAGCGGCTGCCTGTTCACGAGCGAGACCGACCAGCCGAGCGATCGCGGCGTGCTCGTTTATCTGAACGCGGACGGGAGGCTCGACGAGGCGATCACGGCGGTCGAGGCTCACGGCGGCAAGGTGCTCGAGGCGCGACACCAGCTCGGCCCCCACGGATTCCGAGCGGTCGTTCTCGACAGCGAGGGCAACCGCGTGGCCCTGCACTCGAAATAAGCCACCATGACGCCGCAGGGACAGCCGGCCTCATGAAAATGGTGCATCGCGGTCGGTCGGGCTCGTTCTTCAGAGCCGCGGACGACCTCGACGTCGAAGCCATCCGCGGCGAAGGTAGGGCAGGGCGATTGCAGGCCGGCCCGATCAACGGGCCGGTCGAGCGGGGGGCGCGGTCTCGGTGGCGTTCGCCTGGCGGTTGGCGGGGGCGCCTTCTTCCTGGAGGAGCAGGATCAGGGCCTGTTCGAGTTCGGCGGGTTTGAAGCCGAACGGGCCGCGCGCGTTCTTGAAGGCGATCTTGCCGGCCTTGTCGATCAGGTAGAACCGGCCCGGCATGCCGCTGTACCGAGCCCCGACGGCGTCGTCGATGGTGTCGACGAGCATCGGGAAGCCGAGATCGAGCAGCTTGCCGCAGCGCAGGGCGACGATGGCGCGTTCGTCGTAAGTCTGGGGCTGCGCGGTCGCGACGCCCACCCGTTCGTTACTCTGCATCCGCCAGCCGTCGGTGGGATGGGCCTCGCGGACGTAGACCATCACGAACGTCGCCTGGTCGCCGTAGCGGCGGTAGAGCTTCTCGAAATTGCCGGACTGACTGCGGAACGGACCGCAGGTGAAGTTGCCGAAAATCAGGACGACCGGCTTGGGGCCGATCAGCTTGGAGAGGGTCAACTCGGACTTGCCGTCGTTGGTCTTGAGCGTGAAATCCGGGGCCGACTCGTCGAGCTTGGGACCGGGCTGAAGCGAACCGACCTCCTGCTTGAACAGGCCGCGGATCAACTGGGTCTTGCTCGGTCGGTCGCCGGACGACATCGACATCGAAGGCATGGGGAGCGCCTGTTCGAGTTCGAGGCGCGAGAGGAAGCCGGCGTCGTCGGCGTCGGCCGCCTTGAAGAACGCCTCGATCTCCACCTTGGTGACCTTGCCGCTGCCGTCGCGATCGAGCTTCGAAAACAGCATCGAGCCGGGGGAGGGGGCGTAGGCGTTGGAGAAGTCGAAATCGGCGGCGCTCAAGCTCTTGTCGTGGTCGCGGTCGAGGCGGGCGAACGCGTCCTCGCCGCCGGGGTACTCGTCGCGGCCGACCTTGCCGTCGCCGTCGCGGTCGAACTTCTTGCGGGTCGCGTCCCAGCCGTACCGCGACTGGGTCACGGCGGTTCGGAACCAGCCGTTGGTCGCTCCCATCGGCTCGTCGCTGAGGATGGCCGTGTACATGTCGAGCCATTCCGGTCGATCGGGCCAGGCCTCGCGCAACGCCTTGCCGACGTCCTCCGTGGGCCGGCTTTGGGGATTGCGCGGCTCTTCGGCCGACGCGAGGCCGACGCCGAGGCCGCAACAGGCCGCCGCGGACGCGACGGCTCGCAAGAAGGTTCGCATGTGCATTTCCAGAATCCTTTGATCGTGAATGGGAATCGGCGGACCCGAGAATCGATCGAGACGAACGCGGCTGTACGTCAGCGCCTCATGGCGTCGCGGAAGACCGTGACGGCGGGGCTGGTGGTGACCAGGTAGTTGACGGTCTTCTCGGCGTTCTTGCCCTTGCCCGCCAGGGTGAGCTTCACCTTGACGCGGAGGTTGGCGTCGGCTGGCTCGCCGTCGCCGAGGACTTCGTAATCGACCAGCTTGGCCCCCGACTGCCACTCCAGGTCCTGGACGGTCATGGGGGTGGCCGACGTGGGCATCGACAGCGGATCGCCGCCGCTTTTCCAGTGGTCGAGGGCCGACTTGAGCGCGACCCGGGCGCGGTCCGGGTCGACGGGGTTCGCGACGCCGCCGGAGCAGCCGGCGACCGACAGGGCGACGAGCATCGCCAACGCGCCGCACGCGGACCGGCGGGATCTGAGATCGAATAACATCGTGGAGTCTTCCTTTGCTGGCTCGCGGCCTGGCTTAGTAGCTGTCGCTGCTGATCACTTCGCCGCCGCCCATCGTCCCGAGCGCCCGCCACGTCGCGAGGTCGATGGTGTTCTTGACGAACCGAACCGAGCCGTCGGCCAGCAGCAGATTCACGCCGCCGGGGTGGAAGCTGCTGGGGGGCATCGTGGCGCGAAGGGCGACGAAGAACCCGCACGAGCGGCCGTTCGGCGGACTGATGTGCTGGAAGATGTGCTGCCCGCACAGCCAGGGCGCTCCCATGAACAGCGGGAACTGGTTCTGGAGGTTGGTGATGTCGACGGCCTGACACATCTGATACGCCTGGTCGACGGTCGTCGGGGCCAGGGGCGAGAAGAAGACGTCGGACACGGGGCTGACCTGAGCAGTGTTGCCGTCGGCCATGACGCGCTCGGCGAACATGCCGGTGTTCGAGAGGCCGTCGGTGATCGCCGCGAACCGTGTCGCGCTGTTGCCGTGGAAGATGCCGTTGGGGACCGGCAGGCCGGCGTTGCCGCCGATCGACTCCTGCCAGACGATCCCGCTCCCCATGTCGGCCATGTAGTTGGTCTGGCCACCCAGGGCCGGCAGGGGATCGCTCTGGTCCGAAGGGCAGACGAACCCGCTCACGACCGTGAACATCGCCGTCGTGTTGTTGGGGTCGTTGTAGCCGAAGTCGAAGTTGATCGAGTTGTAGGCGTTGGTCTGCTCCATCATCGGCAGCAGCATGCTGAGCGCCGACAACTCGGTCTTATTGAACACCATATCGGCTCCGGGCAACGCCCCGCGCGACTCGTGGTAATTATGGCAGGCCAGGCCGATCTGCTTGAGGTTGTTCGTGCACTGGATGCGCCGGGCGGCCTCGCGGGCCGACTGCACCGCCGGCAACAGCAAGGCGATCAGCACCGCGATGATCGCGATGACCACCAGCAACTCGATGAGCGTGAAACCCGCGCGACGACGGAGATGAGTACACACCATGATCCAGACTCCTGAAACAGAAGCGATGCGAATGACGAGAAGATGAGGACGGACTCGGAGGCAGCCGCCCCGAGCCTAGTGAATGTGTTGATGCAGCCGGCGCCCGACGCGGACGTCGGGCGCGGAATCTCATCGTGAGGAGTGGAATGGAATGCCGCCGCGTCCCGGAGCGAGGACGAGATCCCGTCGCGAAACAAGCGCGCGATTCGGGCGCGCCGCGACAGGCCGTCGAGAATGCGTCAGGGGGCGGGCGGGATCAGGAGGCCGAAGGCCGCGGAGGGCGTTCGAGGGAGTTCGCCGCGTGGATGCGGGAAAGGACGGGCTCCACGGGCAGAAGGGCCGACGCGCACTGGGGGGCTCGATCGAGCCGCGACGCGGAGAGGCAGCCGTCGATCCGGAGCAAGAATGGAATGGGAGAGGGCGCCTGGGAAGGCGTCGAGTTCCGCTTGCAGTTCGGCCCCGAACAGGGGCGGTCCGCCGGGGCCGACCAGGGCGTTTCGATCGGCCTGGTTTCCGTTCGCGAGAACAGGCCGCCGATCTCGAAGATCCGGAGCGAGTCGAGCCGGTAGTCCGACATGCCGTTCCGCGACGCGCCGGCGGGATGGGCGCATCCAGCCTGGGCCGGAGCCGAGAACCAGACGCAGGCCGGCACGAACGCCAGCAGCGTCAAGACTCGGTGGAACCCCGTTTGTCGCGTTCGCGGCAACATCATGGAGTCGGCTTCGCACATCCGGAACGAGTGAATGAGACAGGACCAACGCATGATTGGCTTGCCCATTAATCTATCCCGACGGTCGCCCCTGTCAACAAGTTTCTCGACGGCGTGAAGGATCAACGAAGAACGCCGTGTGGTTTTTATGCCACACGGCGTTCGTTCGGTTCGATCGATTCGAGAAACGCTCAGTCCAGAGCCGGGCGGATGTGCAGTTCCTTGAGCTGGCGCGGCGCGACGGTTCCGGGGGCGCCGGTCATCAGGTCGGTCCCCTTGGCGGTCTTGGGGAAGGCGATGCAGTCGCGGATGTTGGTCAGGCCGGCGTAGAGCATCACCAGGCGGTCGTAGCCCAGGGCGATGCCGCCGTGCGGCGGGGCGCCGTTGCGCAGGGCGCTCAGCAGGAAGCCGAACTTCTCTTCGGCTTCTTCGGGTGAGAGGCCGAGCAGGGCGAAGATCTTCGACTGGATGACCGGATCGTGGACGCGGATCGTGCCGCCGCCCGCCTCTTCGCCATTAATGACCAGGTCGTACGCCTGGGCGCGGACCTTGGCGGGATCGGTGTCGAGCAAGTGCAGGTCTTCGACCATCGGCATGGTGAACGGGTGATGCTCGGCGGCGTAGCGTCCTTCTTCGGCGTCCCAGGCCAGCAGCGGGAAGTGGATGACCCACGAGTAGTGGAACGTCTTGGGGTCGTACAGCTTCAGCTCGGCGGCGAGCCGGGAGCGGAGGTTCGTGAGCGACTGACTGGTCACCGCCTGGGTGTCGGCGACGATCAGGATCAAGTCGCCGGCCTTGGCGTCGAACCGTTCGCGAAGCTTCGCCTGAACCTCGGGCTTGAAGAACTTGGCGGTCGGCCCGGCGAAGGTCTCGGCCTCGACCTTGAGCCAGACCAGGCCCTTGGCTCCGAACGAGCCGGCGAACTCGGTGAGGCCGTCCAGGTCCTTGCGGCTGTACGCCTGGCCGCCGCCGGGGGCGCAGATGCCTCGAATCCGGTAGCCGGCCTCCTTGGCCTGCTGGAAGACGCGGAACTCGGTCTCCTCGGCGATGTCGGCGACGTCCTTCAGCTCCAGCGCGTACCGGAGGTCCGGCCGGTCGTTGCCGAACCGCTCCATCGCATCGTGGTACTCGATCCGGTACAGCGGCAGCTTCAGCTCCTCGCCGCCGAACTGCTTGGCCATGGCCGCGACCAGCGTTTCCATCATCGTCATGACGTCGTAGTCTTCGACGAACGACATCTCGACGTCGAGCTGCGTGAACTCGGGCTGGCGGGTGGCGCGCAAGTCTTCGTCGCGGAAGCATCGCGCGATCTGGAAGTAGCGGTCGAAGCCCGAGACCATCAGGAGCTGCTTGTAGAGCTGCGGCGACTGCGGCAGCGCGTAGTAATGGCTGGGATGGACCCGGCTGGGGACCAGGAAGTCGCGGGCGCCTTCGGGCGTGCTCCGGCCCAGGACCGGCGTCTCGACTTCGAGGAAGTTCATGTCGGTCATGACCTTCCGCATGAGCTGGCCGATCTCATGGCGGAGGATGAACACGCGCTGAAGCTCGGGGCGGCGGAGGTCGAGGAACCGGTACTTGAGCCGCAACTCCTCGTTGGGCTCGGGGCCGTTGATCTCGAACGGGGGCGTCGGCGAGGCGTTGTAGACGACCAGCTCGACCGCCCGGACCTCGACGGCTCCGGTCTTGAGCTTGGGGTTTTCCTTGCCCGGCAGTCGAGCGGCGACGGTCCCGCGAATCCCGACCACGTATTCGTTGCGCAGCTCGCGCGCCTGGGCTTGCAGCTCAGCGCCGGCCTCGGGCTCGAAGACGACCTGCGTCACGCCGTAGCGGTCGCGAATGTCGATGAAGACCAGGCCCCCGAAGTCGCGCCAGGCGTCGACCCAGCCGTTGAGCGCAACGGCCTGGCCGACGTGCTCCTTCGTCAATTCCCCGCAAGTATGCGTTCGTTTCAGCAGCATGGTTCGCTCGGCGGCCTGTCGATTGCCACAAGTTCTGGTGTTTTCCGGGCTTAAAATGAGCCCGCCGAAGGCCGAACGGGCCGGCCCCCCGGTCGATCACGATACCCCGGCCGATTCGGAAGCGTCAAGGCGTCGCCTGCGTTCTGACACTTTCGCCGATCCGGTTGTTCAGGGCATCGCCTCGATTCCGAGAGAGCTTATGCCGACCGGTGCCATGACAGAACGACGCAAGAACCTCATCCGCGCCTGATGGGTCTTGTGATCGTCCGCCAGGGAGAGAATGATAGTTCTCATTGCTGCAAAGTCTCCCGGAACATCGGCCAGCAGTCTTTGCCGTCTGTCGGCCGCTCGTGCGATGCGGAAGGAGGCCCATATGGTTCAGTCGGGGCGATGGGGAAGCTACTATTGGCTTGTCTCGTCTCGGGAATTACCGACGCTTGAGGCGGCCACTCTCCGCTTCCACCCCGGGGATCGCCTTTGCATCACCTCCATCGACAGTGGGACGTGCCGCCTTTATCCAGAGGAAATTGCCGCTGGTTGGACGGCGGGGAGGAACGTTGCGGTTAGCCCTCCCGTCGATGATGGGATCGATATCCCGCGTGACCAGTATGACGAGTGGTATCTCCTCGACCGGCCGCCGGCCCACGAGTGGCAGCCCGAAGTCTTCGTGAATTACGGCGGCTACACCCTCGTAGCGGTTGAGGAGAGTTACAGGACGTTCGATCCGACATTGGACAGGCACGGACTCGACTATCTGTTTCCGATTCAGGAGCGGTTCTGGGCGCAGATCGAAAGGATCGATCCGATCTCGTATGTCGCAATGGGCGACAAGGATGTCGTCGTCTCGAAGCGGCTCGAGTTCATCAAGCACCTGCGGGCAGGCGCGTAGCTTGAACCCTCCATATGGCATGAAGGGGTTGGGCGGCGATACCCGCCCTACAAGAAAATCGCGCTCGTTCATCGAGGGCACTTCTGAAGCTTTAGGCTTTCGTCCGCACCGCCGCCAGGTCGTCCCAGAACCCTGGGTAGGTCTTGGCGACGCAACCGGGGTCGAGAATCGTCACGCCGGGGATCTTCAGGCCGGCGAGCGCGAACGACATGGCCATCCGGTGGTCGTCGTAGGTGGCGATGGAGGCTGCTTTCCATTCCGAGGGCGACGGCGGTTGGATGACCAGGCCGTCGGGGTGTTCGTCGACCACGGCCCCGAGCTTGCGCAGCTCGACGGCCAGGGCGTTGATGCGGTCGGTCTCCTTGTGGCGGATGTGGCCGACGTTCCGAATCCGGGTGATGCCGTCGGCGAAGAGGGCAACGACCGCCAGAGTCATCACCGTATCGCTGATCGCGTTCATGTCGACGTCGACCGCCCGTAGCGGCCCGCCGATCACGGTCGTTTTCCCCGCTTCACGACGGACCGTGCAGCCCATGTGTTCGAGCACATCGACGAAATCCAGGTCGCCCTGGACGGTCGCCTCGTCGAGCCCTTCGACGGTGATCGAACCGCCGGTGATCGCGGCCAGCGCGAAGAAGTAGCTGGCGGCCGAGGCGTCGGGCTCGATGCGGTATTCGCGACCCTGATAAAGCGCGGGGTGGACGACGAACCGGCGGTTCTTGCGATTGCTCGGGTCGACGCCGAAGGCGCGCATCACGTCCAGGGTCATGGCGATGTAAGGCTGGGAGACGAGCGTCCCCTCGACCTCGACGACCGTCTCCTCCCTGGAGTACGGCAAAGCCATCAGCAGGCCGCTGAGGAACTGGCTGGAAACGTCGCCGCGGACGAACGCCCAGCCGCCGTCGAGGCCGTCGGCCTCCATCACAACGGGCGGGCAGCCGGTCCCCAACTCGCTCTTCGCGTTCGATCCCAGGCCGTTGAGCGCCTGGAGCAGGTCCGAGACCGGCCGCTGGCGCATTCGCGGCACGCCGTCGATCCGGTACGAGCCTTTTCCGACGGCCAGCGCGGCGGTCAGAAACCGCAGGGTCGTCCCCGAGTTGCCGACGAACAGGTCGGCCTTGTCGACGGGGAACCGGCCGTTACAGCCCTCGATCGTGATAAGCGCCGCGTCGCGGTCGTGCTCGACGGCGATCCCGAGCGCCTTCAAGGCGTCGACCATGACGCGGGTGTCGTCGCTGTCGAGCGCGCCAGTCAGCCGGCTCGGCCCGTGGGCCAGGGCGGCGACGATCAGCGCCCGGTTGGTCAGACTCTTCGAGCCGGGCACGCGGACGCTCGCCTCGGGAGGCGCGCCGGTCCAGGTTTCAACGACAAGCTCGGCAGGGTATGCAGGCATGGCTTCTCAGGTTTCGAAACGAGATCACGAGACGATGTCAGCAGGATGATTTTTTCAGGACGAGCCGGCGGCGGGCGACGACGGCTCGGAAGCGGGCAGGGCTCTGGCGATCCGGCGGGCGGCCTCGTCGACGGTCAAGCCGACGAGGAGCACGCGCTTCTGCCGCGCGGTCTCGCCCGAGACGAGGCCGATTTCCGACGGCCGGCATTCGAGCGCCTCGGCCAGCAGTTCGAGGATCGCCGCGTTCGCCTTGCCCTTGTCGGGGGCGGCGGTCACGGCCACGCGGATCGCCCCGGCGCGCTCGCCGACGATCGCGTTGCGGCGGGCGCCGGGCTGGGCGTTCACGGGGACGATCACGCCGTTCTTGGCCTGCGTCAACTCGATCATGCGTCGACCCCTTCCAGCAGCGCCGAGCCGACGCGGACCAGCGTCGCGCCTTCCTCGACGGCCGTCTCGAAGTCGTTCGACATCCCCATCGAAAGTTCGGGCAAGGCGAGGCCGGAACGGATCGCGAGGGCGTCGCGAACGGCTCGGAGCCGGACGAACGAGGGCCGGGCCGACTCGGCGTCCGTCCCCCACGCGGCCATGGTCATCAGGCCGACGACCCGAATCCGCTGACATGCGGCGATCGCCTCGGCGTCGGCCAGGATCGCGTCGTCCGACCAACCGTGCTTGGCCTCCTCGCCCGAGGTGTTGACCTGGAGGCAGACGACCGGCGGGTCGGAAAACTCGGCCGCCAGCTCGTCGAGCGTCCGCAGCAGCTTGAGCGAATCGACCGCATGAATCGCACGCACGAGCGGCAGGGTTCGCCTGGCCTTGTTGCCCTGAAGGTGGCCGATCAGGTGCCATCGGAGCGGCCCGGGGGCGTCGGCGAGGGCCTCGACCTTCCGCCAGAGTTCCTGGGGGTAGTTCTCGCCGAGGTCGCGGGCGCCCGCCTCGATCAAGGGACGGATCAGCTCGACGGGCCACTTCTTGGTGACCGCCACCAGCGAAACCGATTCCGGGCGCCGGCCGACGCGCCGGGCCGCTACGGCGATGCGGTCGTGGACAGAGAGAAGGTTGTCGCGAATCCGATCGCTGTTCATTGAAGTCGCTGCACGCTCACGAGGGGGACGACGAATCACTGAGTTCGCGCGGTTTGCCATTGGGTTGCGCACGGGGCGGAGGCATTAATTCCCTTCTCCCCGCATGCGGGAAGAAGGTGCCCCGAAGGGGCGGATGAGGGGTCTTCGATCGCCTCAGCCTTCGAAAGCCCCCCCGTGATTCCCCCCTCATCCGGCTGTTCCGGCCACCTACTCCCGCAAAGGGGAGAAGGCATGCTCGCGACGGCCCGCCGGGCGGTTGCCGTGGGACCGCCCACCGGATGACGGACGTCGGCCCATCGGGTATCTTGTTGAAAGAGGATTCGCGCTGGGCCTTTTCGCTCTCTTTTTGGATTCAGGTGTTATACCACGATGAAGCCGCTTCTTATCATACTCGGAACCTTGTCGGCGTTCCTGATCGTGCTCCAGGTCGTCCTGGGCCTCTGGATTCGGAGCGGTCAGGCGAGCCTCGCCAAGAGCCACTTCCACCTCGGCACCACGATGGCCGTCGTCACGCTCGTCTACATCGCGCTCTCGCTGACCGCCATCCTCTCGAAGCCCCGCCGCGTCTCCTGAATCACACTTCGGAGCCGATCGTCATGATTCCTTGATCGCGACGATCGGCTCGACGTCCCCCTCGGGCGTGAATCGACCTACAAACAGCCGGGCGGACGTCGAGCAGCCGAGGAACGACCTCCGGGCCGTCGGCCCGAGGCTGCGGTAGACGACGAAGGTCTCGGTTCGTCCCCAGCTTACCCGGGCCGCCCAGGCGGTCTCGGGCGGACAGACCTGGGAATTCTCCGAGACCGTCAAGACCCGCCATTGCAACCGCTTGCGGTGTCGAGCGTGGTCCCACGAGAGCAGCAGCGGCAGCCACGCCCGCGCCCCGGTCGCGGCCTGCGAAAGCACGAGTTCCCGCGTGGCCGGCTCGAAGCCGAACCGCCCGCGATCGGTCTGGTACGGCAGCGATGGCAAGGCCAACGGGATCGCCTGGGCCGACGCCCCGGCCACTCCGGTCCGCAGCAGCAACGCCCGCGAGTCGGCGATCGGCTCGGCGATCCTCCCCGGCGGCAACTCCCAGCGCGTTTCCAGGCTCGTCGGCGGTTTGATCCCCTCGACCATGTCGGCGAGGATCGCGATCTTGCGGCCTCGCAGCATCACGGCCGTGCGAGTGACGCGCAGCGTCCCCGCGCGAAACGTCCACTCGGCGACGTCGGCGTTCGAGCTGGTCGTCCAGCTCAACGGCTTGCCGACGCTCGTCTTGACGTCCCCGGCCCCCAGCGCTTGCCAGGAATCGCCCAGCCAGGACTGGCCCGCGCCGAAGACCTCCAGCCGCGTCGGGCCGCCGGCCTTGCGGTGATCGAAGACGACGAGGTCGCCGCGCGACGTCCAGTCCGCCCGCAAGACGCCCAGCACCCGGTCGGGACTCGACCAGGCGGGCAGGGGGGGCGGGATCGGCTCGACTTCACGGCTCGGATACCACCAGCCGAGCACCCGCGCGGCGTCGGACTCGGGGAAGGCGTCGCCGAGCCGCGCCAGCCGCTCGCGCACCGCGTCCGCCGGCTCCAGGTCGGCGGTAAGCGTCGCCGGGCGGCCGTCAGGCTTGGAAAACCTCAACAGCATCCGAAAGAACGCCAGCAGCCGCTCGTCGATCGATTCCGGCAAGCCGGGACGAGCTTCGCGAGCGCGCGCCAGCAGGTCGAGCGCCGGCGCCCAGTCGGCGATCGCCAGCCGAACCGGCGCACCGTCGACGTCCAGTTCGTTCGCCAGCCAGTCGACCAGCAAATCCGCATCGCCCTCGCCGCCCCAGGCCTCGAACGCCTTGAGTAGCCCCGAGAAGGCTGTCCGCTGTGCTTTGCGTTCCTCGGCACCCATAAATCGGTCGGTCCCATCCGAGCCGTCGGCTCACTCAATCAATGTCCCTGGCAGGCCGATGCAGATCCGAGCAGCCCCTGCCTGAATTTTGTGCACCAACGCCCTTCAAGCCCTTCTCAGAATGTTGAACCTCGGTCCGACATCCCTTTTTTCGGCTGCCTCGCCGAAACTTTTCGCTCGCCGTAACCTTTTGACTTCTCAAGAAATCGGCAATCGGCGCGGGATTCTTGAAGCCCCCAAATGCCCAGTTCTCGCCGCCGCGCCGGAGTTCTGGCACTGCCTTTGCTTTTTACCCCCAGCGTCCTGAACGACGAGACGCGGTGAAAACGAGAGAGACGCAAACGACGAGATCACGAGGGCCGACAACAGCCCCTCACTAACTTATAAGAAGCCACCCCACTGGCGACAATCGTGAAAGCGATTGCCCCGCCAAAGGGCGGGCGGGATGCCTCGCACGACCCCCCGCTCGCCCTTTCTCACACAGGTTCCGATCCGACGAAAGGCGTCGGATCGTCGAGCCTCGAAGCCAACCGGTTAGTTGAATCGGTTTCTGACGACTAAGGGAGAGGTAGTCGTCAGGGATCGGCTCTCTGACCGGTTTTTTCCAAGCGGTTCCGATCCGACGAAAGGCGTCGGAGCGTCGAGCCAAGAGCCAACCGGTTAGTTGAATCGGTTTTTCACGACTAAGGGAGAGGTAGTCGTGGGGAATCGGCTCTCTGACCGGTTTTTTCCAAGCGGTTCCGATCCGGCGAAAGGCGTCGGATCGTCGAGCCAAGAGCCAACCGGTTGGTTGAATCGGTTTCCGACGACTAAGGGAGAGGTAGTCGTGGGGAATCGGCTCTCTGACCGGTTTTTTCCAAGTTGGTTTCGGCCCGACGGCGACGTCGGGTCGCCGATCCCCGAGCTAACCGGTCATTGATCCGGTTTCTGACGACTAAGGGAGAGGTAGTCGTCAGGAGTCGGTTCTTTGACCGGTTTTTTACGTGGGTTCCGATTCGACCGTTCCGTCGAATCCTCGAACCCTGAGCGCACCGGCCAGTGATCTTGTTTCTGACCGACTAACGGAGAGGTGGTCGCGACGAGCCGGCTCGCTGGCCGGTCTTTTTCATCCTCGCTCAGCCGAGGCGACACGGCGGCCCTTGCTCCGACCGAAACGACGTCGGTCCCCAACCGACCGAGCGAACCTGGCACGCAATCACTGAACATCGCCCAGCTGTTTCCACGCACTCATTAACTAATTCATTAATAATCTATCGAGCCCACTACGTTCCCGCCCTCCGCGGCGCTGCGCCCGTGCTCGATTCCATTCTGTTTTTCTGTTCAAGCACAAGGGCACCATGACGATGCACACACACTCGCGAGCCCGGTCCAGGCTGCTGGTCTTCACGCTCGGCCTCACGAGTCTTCCCCTGGCCCGCTACGGCGGCGAGCCGCCTCCGGTCGTCGCTTTCAGCACGAAGGGGGACGAACTCGGCTCCCTTCCCGCTCCCGAGAAGTCGAAGGTCGAGATCATGAAGCCCGCCCACTGATCCGCCTCGCCAGCCGACTCTCTCCTTTCCCTTGGATCGCCCGATTGAATCCATTCCCCGACCCGCGTCGAGGCTCCCGCCGCGCCGCAGTCCGCCGCTCTTTTTTTTGAGGATGTATTCAAAATGTTCTCATGCTTGCATTCGTCCAAACGAAAAGCCTTCACGCTGATTGAGCTTCTGGTCGTCATCGCCATCATCGCCGTCTTGATCGCCCTCTTGCTTCCGGCCGTGCAATCGGCCCGCGAGGCCGCCCGTCGCGCTCAGTGCACGAACAACCTCAAGCAGATCGGCCTGGGCCTGGCCAACTACGAGAGCGCCCAGGGGACCTACCCGCCGGGCTCGATCCGCAACGGCGGCGGTGCCAGCCAGGATTGCGCCGTGCCCCGCCGCCACACGTTCTTCGCCTTCATCCTGCCGCAGATGGAGCAGGCCTCCATCTACAACGCCATCAACTTCATGGTCCCCTCGCTCGACTCCGCGTCCCCCTACGGCGTCGGGTCGGCGAACGGCGCGGCGATGAACAGCACGGCCTACAATTCGGCCGTGAGCTCCTACATCTGCCCGTCGGACGGGCTGTCGCGATCCTATCCCAAGAACGTCGCCGGTCGCTCCCAGTCCTCTTATGGTGGATCGCTGGGCAACAAGGACGTCATGCACTGGTGGAACGGCTGTCCCACTTCCGGCTCCCCCACCATCGAGTCCGACGGCATGTTCAACGCCGATTACAACTACCCCGTCTCGGCCGTGACGGACGGCCTGAGCAACACGCTGTTCGTCGGTGAGACCTCCAAATTCAAGAACGACGCCGACGGCGATTGGTTCTACCAGTGGACTCAAGACGCCTGGTACGGCTCGAACGTCGGCCCCGGCGTCAGCCGGATCTTCGCCTTCGCCACCACGGTGGCCAAGCCCAACTCCCAGGTGCTGATCCCCGAGCCGGGCGGCGATTCCACCTATTACGCCGATTGGGACCTGAACCCCGCCCTCCAGCTCCAGAACATGGGGCAGTGGGGTTTCCGGAGCATGCATCCGGGCGGGGTGAACTTCCTGTTCGGCGACGGCAGCGTCCACTTCATCAAGGACTCGATCGAGGTCGTCGGGGCCCCGAATCCCTCGAACGGCCAGCTCACCGCGGGCGTCTATCGCAAGCTCGCCACCCGTGGGCGGGGCGAAATCGTCAGCTCGGACGCCTATTGACCCCGGTGAACTCCTCCTGCACCCGGCGATCGCCGGTCCTCGAGATGGAGCCATTAAGAGTATGAAGATTCGATCCCTCGTCCTGGCGGCCGTCCCCGTCGCCTTCTGCTTCTGCCTGACCGGATGCGATTCAGGGGGGTGGAGGCCGTCTCCGCGAAAACCAAGGTCGGCGCCGTCGACGCTTCGACCGCTTCCTCGGGGACGGTGCCCAAGACTCTCCCTCAGAGCAAGCGCAAGAACCGCAGCGAAGCCCCCGGCCCGCGGCCCGCCCCCGAAATCTGATCCCCCGCTTCCAAGCGACGTGCTCGCCAAGCGGCGAGGTCCCCTCGACGGCCCTCGCCGCTTTCGCGCGCCCCGGCTTCGGCGGCCAGGGCGCGGCGAGCGCCTGCCGGCCACGCTAGAATGGTCGCGTCGTGCATCGTGTCCCTTCCTCAGCCGTTCAGTCAGGACGTCACGATCGTGAAACCATCGGCAGCCGGACCGTTTGCAACATGGTTGTTCGTGGGGCTTGGGGTTCTCGGCCTCGGCGAGGCCCGCGCTCAGGACGCTCCCGCCGCGACTCCGACGGCCGACGCGGGCGGTATCGGCTTCGACGCCGACCGTCTCCATCGCCTCGACGCGGCCGTTGAGGCCGCTCTGGCCCAGGCCAAGCTCCCTGGCGCGGTGGTCCTCGTCGGCCGAGGCGACCGGATCGGCTACGTCAAGGCGTTCGGCCGCCGGGCCGTCCAGCCGGCCGAACAGCCGATGACGCGCGACACGATCTTCGACATGGCCTCGCTCACCAAACCGGTCGCCACGGCGACGTCGGTCATGATCCTGATCGACGAGGGCAAGATCCGGCTCTCCGACCGGCTCATCAAGTTCCTCCCCGAATTCGACAACCACGGCAAGGGCCAGATCACGATCGAGCACCTGTTGCGCCACCGCGCCGGCCTCATGCCCGACAACGCGATCGGCGACTACAAGGACGGACCGGAAGAAGCCTGGAAGAAGCTCGCCGCGCTGAGCCTCGACTTCCGGCCGGGCGAGCGGTTCGTCTACTCCGACGTCGGTTTCGAGATCCTCGGCCGGTTGGTCGAGAAGGTCTCGGGCCAGACGCTCGACCAGTTCGCCCGCGAGCGGATCTACCAGCCGGCCGGAATGACCGACGCCCATTTCCGCCCCACGGCCGGCGACGCCTCGAAATGGCCGAACGTCGACCGGATCGCCCCCACCGAGCCCGCCGAGCCGGGCCAGCCCGTGCTCCGAGGGGCGGTTCACGACCCGCGATCCCGGGCGCTCGGCGGCGTGGCCGGTCACGCGGGCCTGTTCGCGACGGCCGACGACCTGTCCGCCCTCGCCCGGACGCTGCTCAACAAGGGAGTCGCGCCGTCCGGCAAGCGGATTTTGAGCCCGCTCGCGGTGCGGATGATGCTCGACACAGGCGACACGCCGCCCAGCCAGCGCCGGGGGCTGGGCTGGGACGTCGAGACCGATTTCAGCAGCCCGCGCGGCGAGCTGTTCGGCCCGTCCAGCTTCGGCCACACCGGGTTCACCGGCACCAGCATCTGGATCGACCCCGAGACCCGCGCCTACGTCATCATCCTCACGAGCCGGCTCCACCCCGACAACAAGGCCGGCTCGACGACCCCGCTGCGCAGGATGGTCGCCACGCTGGCCGCCGCCGCCGTGACCGATCTCCCGGCCCCCGCCCCCAAGCCCGCGCCGCCGGTTTTGGCCGCTCGCCGCGCGCCGATCCTGTCGGTCAAGTGCGGGATCGACGTCCTCGCGAGCCGGGATTTCGCCCCGCTGCGCGGCCGCCGGGTCGGGCTGATCACGAACCACACGGGGCAGGCGGCCGACGGCCGATCGACGATCGACGTGCTATTCCACGCCCCCGAGGTCAAGCTCGTCCGGCTGTTCAGCCCCGAGCACGGCGTCCGAGGCGCGCTGGACGTCGAGAAGATCGCCAACGACGTCGACGAAGCGACCAAGCTGCCGATCGTCAGCCTCTACGAAGGCAAGAAGCGCAAGCCCAGCACCGATGACCTGGCCGACCTCGACGTCCTCGTCTACGACATCCAGGACATCGGCGTCCGCTATTACACGTACATATCGACTCTCGGGCTCGTGCTCGAAGCCGCCAAGAGCGCCGGGAAGAAGGTGGTCGTGCTCGACCGCCCCAACCCGATCGGCGGGCTCGGCGTGGGGGGGCCGGTGCGGGACGACGACCAGGAATCGTTCATCGCCTACCACTCGATCCCGATCCGCCACGGGATGACCGTCGGCGAGCTGGCCAAGCTCTACAACACCGAACGAAAGATCGAGGCCGACCTCGAAGTCGTCCCGTGCGAGGGCTGGACGCGGGACGCGACCTACGACCGCACCGGCCTGCGCTGGGTCAATCCGTCGCCGAACATGCGGAGCCTCACCGAAGCCTTGCTCTATCCCGGCGTCGGCTGGCTGGAGGCGACCAACCTGGCGACCGGACGCGGCACCGACACCCCGTTCGAACGCGTCGGCGCCCCCTGGATCAAGCCGGCGGAGTGGGCCAAGGCCCTCAACGACGCCTCGATCCCCGGCTCGCGGTTCGTGCCGATCGAGTTCGTCCCCAGCGAGCGGCAATACAAGGGCGAGCGCTGCGGAGGCGTGCAGATCCTGGTCGTCGACTGGTCGACGTTCGACCCGATCAAGCTGGGTCTCGGCCTCGCCTCGACCCTGCGCAAGGGCTACAAAGACCAGTGGAAGCCGGACCGCCTTCAGCCCATGCTCGCCGACCACGCCACCTACCAGGCCATCCTTGACGGTAAGACCGCCGGGCGGATCGAGGGCCTCTGGGTGCAAGAACTCGCCGACTTCGCCGAGGTCCGCGACCGTTATTTGATCTACCCGGAATGACCGCCGATTTCCGCTTGCAGCGCATGCCGCGGGCCGGGGAGGACGGGGGGCGGCTCGACGGCCGGGTCGTCGGCCCGATAGGTGTTCATGACCCAGTCGCGGAATCGCTCGGGGGTGTGGGGCAGGGCGTTCTGAGCGAGCCACGCGGCGTACTCGTCGATCGGTTCGTGGAGCTGCTGGGTGCCGAACAGCGGGACGTGGCTGTGGTAGATCGTGAACGCCTCGACAGCCGTTTCGGGAGGCTCCTTGAGGACGACCATCCGGTAGATCGCGCTCGCCAGCCCCGTCCGGTCGGCCCCCGCCTTGCAGTGGATCAGCAGGGGATACTTGCAGCGGTTCATCACGTCAATCAACCGCAGCAGGTCGGAACGCTTGGGGCGTTTCGTGGCGCTCATGGAGAGGTCGTAGAAGTCGACCCCCGCTTCCTTCGCGACGCCGACCTCGTTCGAATAATACCAGTCGCGAAGCGAACCGCCCCGGAGGCTGAGGATCGAGGCGAGCTTGTGGTCGCGGATCATGTCCTTGAGGCCGGACGTCGGCTGGGCCGAGCGGATCACGCGGCCCGGGTCCACGATCCCGAGATTGCTGCCGTAGTACGGCTTGAGCAAGAACGAGCCGACGGCGATCGACGCGACCAGGCTGACCCCCGCCGCCGACCGCACGAAATTCCGGCGGATGCGCCGCCTGCGCGACGGCGGAGCAGGCTCGTTCATCGCGTCCGGCTGATCGTTCACGGCCTGTTCCCCTCTCCGCTCGCCCTATGTCGAAAAAGGCCGGTCGGGCCCGACACGTCCATTCGCCGCCATCTTGTTCCGAGTCGCCTCGGAGGTCAATCCAAGGTTGCCGCGCCCCCCTGATGGCCGTCCCAGGCGGTCGCTAGGATAGGAGCCTCTCAATTCCGGCTCGAAGCGGATCCAGGGAACGATGGGGAGCGTCGGATGTTGCAGCGTCGGTTGAGGTTGCTCCAGGCGGTCAGCCTGAACATGTCGATGATGGTGGGGATCGGGCCGTTCATCACGATCCCGGCGATCCTCACCACCATGGGCGGTCCCCAGGCGATGGTCGGGTGGGTTCTCGGGGCGATCGTCGCGCTGGCCGACGGCCTGGTCTGGTGCGAGCTGGGGGCGGCCTTTCCGGGATCGGGGGGGACCTACCATTTCTTCGACGCGGCTTACGGCGAATCAACCGTCGGAAGGGCTCTTAAGTTCCTGTTCGTCTGGCAGTTTCTGTTCAGCGGCCCTCTGGAGATCGCCACCGGCGCGATCGGGCTGGCCCAATACGCCAGCTATTTCGCGCCGGCCTTGAGAACACCGATGTGGAACTGGGGCTCAGTCTTCCCCGGCTTGAATTCGCCCGTCCCCCGATTTCATCTCCTGGCCTTGGGGGTGATGGGGATCGTCACCTTGATGGCCTACCGGCGGATCGAGATGGCGGGTCGGCTCGTGGTCGTCCTGTGGGTCGGCATGCTCGCCACGGTCGCCTGGGTCATCGTGGCCGGCCTCTTGAACTTCGATTCCCGGTTGGCCTTTGATTTCCCCGAGGGCGCCTGGGAGATCAACTCCGTCAACTCGATGGGTCTCGGCATGGCGCTGGCGATCGCGATGTACGACTTTCTCGGGTACTACCAGATTTGTTACCTGGGCGACGAGGTGGACGACGCGTCGCGGACGATCCCACGCGCGATCTTGATCTCGGTCGTGGCCATCGCTCTGACGTACTTGACGATGAACATCAGCATCATCGGGGTGGTCCCCTGGCGCGAGGCGATGAAGTCGTCGAACGTCGCCAGCGACATGATGGAGCGGATCGCCGGCCCGCGCGCGGCGGGCTTCCTGACGCTCATGATCATCTGGACGGCGCTGGCGTCGACGTTTGCGATCATCCTGGGATACAGCCGGGTCCCCTACGCCTCGGCCAAGGCCGGTCATTTCTTCCGGTACTTCGCGGCGACCCACCCCAAGGGCGACTTCCCCCACCGTTCGCTGCTGCTTATCGGTGGACTGGGGATGCTCGCCTGCCTGGCCGATCTCACGACGGTGATCACGGCGCTCTTGACGTCGCGGATCTTGATCCAGTTCGTGGGGCAGATCTTCACGGTGTTCGCGATCCGTCGCCGTCCCGAGATCATGGCCAGGCTGAAGTTCCGAATGCCCTTCTATCCCATCCCGGCCGTCGTCGCCCTGGTCGGCTGGCTGTTCGTCTTCGGGACCTCGCAATGGCTGGTCCTCGGCTACGGAATAGGCACCCTGGCCCTGGGGGTCGCCGCGTTCCTCATCTGGGACCGACTCACCCCCCGGCGAGCCGAGCCGGAGCGTTGAAATCGGCGATCAAAACGTGTCGGCGGGTAGTACATTCAGGGTAGACGCCGTACTGCACCGTCGCCGATCTTTGATAATCCGGACGCGGGAAGACGGAATCGCTCGGCGGCCGAACATCAAAAAAAGGGGCAAACGAACCCAACGTCCCGAGAGGCCGCCACAACGACCGGGCGAGCGGATGCGGAACCGAAACGCTCGACCGCCGAGCCGACGGGGAACCGCCGAAGCGGACAAAGGGAGCGAGTTTCCGCGCGATCGAAGCCAATTTTCGTATCAAGCCGAAATTCTTCCCACAAAAGGCTTTAGAGCTGATTCCTGGAGAAATGGGCCGCGCCGAACGAAGCCAATCGCCGCGACGGTCGGGCGATCGGAGAAAGGCCGCCCCAGGGGCCTGGAATCGGGAAGAAGCGAGGTCGACGCAGGGCGGGGCGGGTTGGTTTTCGGCGCGAACGAACCCATTTCCTGGACGAGAGGGAAAGTGAAGTGGAGGGTGAAAGGCGGCCGAGCTTTGCTTGCGTCGTCGGGATCGACCGGGTAAGATCTCAGGTTCAAAATCCCGAAACGAGAACGCCGGGACGGAACTGGTCTGGAGTTGATCGAATGTCGCTGGACAAGAGTCTCAAGAAGGCTAGTGGAATGGGCCGGGCGCGGAACGTGCTGACGCGTGCGGAGCGCCTGGCCGTGCTTCAGGAAGACGAGAAGTGGAAGCCGGAGGCGGGGGTCTACAACCTCCCCAAGACGAAATACCGGCGGCTGGCCCCCGGTCAGTCGGGTCCGAAGCGCCCCGTAGCGGCGAAGTAATCGACTCGACCCATTCCGCGCGGCGCAAGCCGGTGCCGCGTCGGGGTTTTCCGTCGCGTCGAAGGTAATCGATCCCCGGCCCCGTGGTCGGGGATTTTACTTGGGTCGGCGTGGGGCTGACTCAACGGTCGACTGGGATCGCGTTGATCTCCTGGATCAGCGCGAAATCGTGTTCCGTAAGGCCGCCGACGTCGTGGGTGGACATCTCCACCCGGACGTTGCGAAAGGTGATGACGAGATCGGGGTAGTGATCGCTTTTTTCCATCATTCCGGCGACCTGGTTGACGAACTCGATCGCGCGACGGAATGAAGGAAATTGCCAGGTTCGCACCAGCATGTCTCCGTGCCGCTGCCACCCCGGCGCGGCCGGCAGCTTGTCGAGGATCTGCACTTCGCTGAGCTTCGACATGGCGTTCCCCCCGCACGAGGCTTTGTCGCGGACGGCCTGCCGCCGGGTGCGGTTCGTACCGCCCGCGAGCGATCACGATCACCTGCGTAACACGTGCAATTATCACGGCCCTTGCTCGTCTGAACAAGGGTCGATTCCCCAAGGATTCCGAGACGCGCGATGGCCATGCTCGTCATTCTGTCCCTGTTCTGCACGCTGATCGTCGCCGTCAGCCTGCTGGGGGGCGTGACGCCGCTGGCCCTGGTGCTCAACCACACCCGGTTGCAGATCTACCTGAGCTTCTCCGCCGGCACCATGCTCGGCGCGGCTTTTTTCCACATGCTCCCCGAGGCCGTCCGCATGGGCTCGCCGGGGACCGTCCGCTGGTCCGCCGTGGGACTGCTGTCCCTGTTCTTCCTTGAGCGGTTCTTCTCGTTCCACCATCACGAGTCGACCGACCCCAAGTCGACCGACGATCACGATCACGATCATGATCATGTGGGTCACGGCCATGAACATGGCGAGACGGCCGGCCGGGCGCTCTCGTGGGGTACCGCCGCGTTCGGGCTGGGCATCCACTCGCTGGTCGGCGGCGTGGCTCTCGCAAGCGCCGTGGCGGCCGATTTCGCCGACCGCAAGGCGTTAGGGGCAACCGGTTTAGGCGTATTCCTGGCAACCCTGCTGCACAAGCCGGCCGACGCCATGACGATTGTCGCCCTGATGCTTCGCTCGGGGGTTTCAAGCCGGCTGGCGCATCTGGTCAACCTCGGTTTCGCCCTGATGATCCCGCTGGGAGCCGCCCTGTTCTTCGTGGGCGTCGGAAACCTTTCACCTCACAGCACTTCGGCGCTCACGGCCGTCGCGCTCTCGTTCTCCGCCGGGACGTTCCTCTGCATCGCCCTCAGCGACCTGCTCCCCGAGCTTCAGTTCCACTCGCATGACCGCTTCAAGCTCTCGGTCGCCCTGCTGGCGGGCTTCTTCTTGATGGTCGGAACCTCGGCCATTGAATTCGTCGAATCGGCTCTCTAAGCCGCCGACCCGCCGGCCTCGTCCGATTCATGGCTCAAGGCCGACCCGACGCCCCGCCGATTCACTCACGATGGCCGCTGGTTCGCTCGTCCGCGCTCTCGGCGTCGGCGGTCGTCGACCTGCGGCTTCGCGACTCGGTTCCCTAGTATGCGGGCCAATGTCAGGAAAGTGGGCGTCATGCGTAGAAGAAAATGCCTAGTCTTACTCGCCCTGCCGATCGTCTCGGCTCTCGCCGGTTGCGCCTCGCGCGACTCGTCGAGGCGGTTCGGGCGTGGTAGGGGCGTCGGCGGACCGATGGGGGCCGAGGGGGCGACGATCGGCCGCAACCTGAAAGCGATGCCGGCCGGCCGCGTGATCCCGGCGACCGGCCTGGGCGTCGATCTCGTCGATTCCCGTCGGCCCGCCGTCGCCCCGCCGCAAGGCGTCGACGGTCGGCAGGACGCGGCCGTCGAAACGACGTCTTCGAGTGGACGGATCGCCTCGCCCTAGGATCAAGCAGGGGCGATATTAAAAAATCGTCATCATTCTTAAGCCCGACCCATCCCCAGAAGGCCCGGTCGACAAAGCTCTTGTGGCCAGCCGACTCGGAATCTCCGGAATTACCGCTACAGTCACCCCGACCGTTTTCCGATCACTTTGGATATGAGATACGAGCTTCGCCTATTTCGAGTCGAGGCCGGATGAAATCCAGGATGGCGGGGAAGACGAAGATGCCCAATCCTATTGCGGGTCCAAAACGGAGATGGCTCTTGATCGCCCTGGTTTGGCTCGGCGCAGGGGCCGACAGGGGTCTTCGAGCCCAGGAGCCGGCGGCGCCTACCCAGGGCGCGCTGGAGGAAGCTTCGCCGGCGACGCCTAGTCTACCGGGACCGAGCACCCCCGAGGTCGCAACCGACGCGGCCACGACTCCGCGCGAGGCCGCGCTTGAGGACAGGGTTCGCCAGCTTGAAGCGATGGTCAACCAGTTGTCGGGCCAGATGCAGACGATTTCGACGTCGCCCCCCGTGGCGGCCGGGGCGATGGGGGCCCAGACGACTCCGGGGGCTCCCGGAGCCGCGGGATCGGCGCCGGGAACGGCGCCGCTGGACGTCGGCGTGCCGGCGACCGTAGCTGAGCCGTCGGCCGCGGGCGGCGTCGGCGCGCCGGGCCAATCGATGCCGCCGAATCCTCCCCCCAACGCACGATTCAACATCCCCGCGACCCTCGAAAGCAAGAGAGCCAACGTCAAGTTCGGCCCTGGCTTCGAGCTTCGGACCGACGACGACGAGTACATCCTCCAGTTCCACAACCTGACGCAGTTCGAGTATCGAGGATACCAGCAAGGCAACCACGCGACCGAAAAAGACAGCTTCCTGATCCCCCGGCAGTGGTGGATGTTCAGCGGTCGAATCACCAAGCCGATCGGCTACTTCGTCTCGCTCGCCAACGGCTTCGACACGGTCAGCATGCTCGACGTCTTTCTCGACTTCGACTTCGACCCGCGATTCCGGGTCCGCGGCGGACGCATGAAGACCCCATTCACGTATGAATTCTTCGTCGACCCGATTCAGGGCCTGATCCTCCCCGAGCGGTCGGTCTTCTTCAACAACTTCGGTCAGAACCGCGACCTGGGCGTGATGGGCTTCGGACGGCTGTTCAGCAACACCCTCGACTACGCGGCCGGCATCTTCAACGGGTCGCGCAACGGCTACGTCGCGAACACCGACTCCAAGTTCGTTTCGGCGTTCCTCAATTGGAAGCCGTTCAACAACAACGAGGGCTCGCTCCTCGAGAACTTCAACGTCGGCGGCTCGGTCTTCGGCGGCAACAACAACAACGCCCCGTTCCCCCAGACCTTGCGGACGATCGTCCCGACCGCGGGCAACTCGGTCGCCGGCGTGCCGTTCCTGGCCTTCAACAACAACGTCCGCGAAATAGGTCCGATGACCTTCTGGGACCTTCACACGGCCTGGTACTACAAGCAACTCGCCGTCAACGCGGAGTGGGGCAGCGGGTTTCAGGACTACGCGCAGAGCAGCGCCCTGGCCTCTCGGACGCATCTCCCGGTCCAGTCGTTCTACGTCCTGGCGGGGTATATGCTGACCGGCGAGACCCGCAGCGGCATCGGCATCGTCAAGCCGTTGCACCCGTTGGGCATGAAGAACGGGGAAATGGGGTTCGGCGCCTGGGAACTCACCGGACGCTACCAACAGATGAACATCGGCAAGGAGGTCTTCACGAACGGCCTGGCCGATCCGAACCTCTGGACCAACAGCTTGTACATGACCGAGTTGGGCTTCAACTGGCACATCAACCAGTACCTCAAATTCATGTTCGAGTGGGAGCACGCCGAGTTCGGCCAACCGGTCTTCAGCAACGTAGGAGAAAGGAACAAGACGAACGACCTGTTCCTGGCTCGCATGCAGTTGTTCTTCTGACCGCCGCCGGGCGTCCCAGGCTGGATTCGATCGCTCAAGCACGCCTGCGGCGATCGAGACCTTGCCAACCGGGACGCCCGGATTTAGTGTAGAAGTTAGCATTATCAACTTAGAATGGTGCACCAGGGAGTGTTCGCGTGAAAGCCTCATGGAAGCCGCTTCGAGGTCCGCTCCGGGGCCTCGCCTTGATCCTGACCCTGGCCGTCGGCACCGCCTCCCTGCGGGCCCTGGCCGACGACGCCGGGGTTTTTCGCGATCTCGGCCCGCTGCGCGGACTGAACGGGAAGACTCTCAAAGCCGCGCCCCCGGCCGACGGCGCCGCGGTCGTGGTCTTCTACTCCTCGGAATGCCCGATCTCGAACGCCTACAGCCCGACGCTCAACCAGCTTTTCGACGCCTTCCCCCCGCCGCGCGTCAAGTGGTTCGGCGTCTGCGTCGACCCCGACCTGAGCGAGGCCGACGTCACAGCCCACGCCCGTGATTTCGGGCTCAAGCTCGACGTCGTGCTCGACCGTCGCGGCGCCGTCGCCCGCAAGCTCGGCGCGACGATGACGCCCGAGGCGTACGTGATCGACGGCCAGGGCAAGGTCCGGTATCACGGCCGGATCGACGATCAGTTCGCCGCCCGTGGAGTCCGCAACGCCGCCGCGGCCGCCCCCGGCAGTGAGCTGAAAGACGCGCTCGGCGCGGTGCTGTCCGGAAGCCCGGTGAAGGTCGAATACGTGAAGCCGGTGGGCTGCCCGATCCCGGTTCCCGCCAAGGACGCGGCGCCGACCTACAGCAAGGACGTCGCCCGCGTGCTCCAGCAGAACTGCCAGGAGTGCCACCGCAAAGGGCAGGTCGGGCCCTTCGCCCTGGAGACCTACGAGCAGGCCCGCAAGCGCGCCGTCGACCTCGCCTCGGTGGTCGAGGATCGGTCGATGCCCCCCTGGAAGGCGGCCCCGAACGTCGGACCGAAGTTCCAGCACGACCGGTCGCTCTCCGATCACGACGTCCAGACGATCGCCGCCTGGGCCGAAGCCGGCGCCCCCGAAGGCGACCCCGCCGACCTCCCGCCCCCCCGCGCGTTCCCCCACGACTGGACGATGGAAGGGGGGCCGGACCTGATCGTCGACATCGGCGTGGACTTCGAGGTCCCCGCCACGGGCGACGACATCTACCGCTGCTTCGTCATCCCCACGAACCTTCCCGAGGACGTGTACGTCTCGGGGATCGAGTACGCGCCCGGCAACAGTCGGGTCGTCCACCACCTGCTGGGGTACGTCGAAACCAAGGGGTTGGCTCGCAAGCGGGACGCCGAGGAGCCTGGTCCCGGTTATACCTCGTTCTCCGGCCCCGGGGTTCCGGTCAACGGCGACCTCGGCGGTTGGGCGCCGGGATGCAGGCCGAGCATCCTGCCCGACGGCGTCGGTCGGTCGCTGCCGAAGAACGCCGACGTGGTCGTCCAGGTCCACTACCATCCCAACGGCAAGGCCGAGGTCGACCGCACCCGCGTCGGCCTGCGATTCGCCCGCAAGCCGGTGCGCCAGACGCTCCACTGGAACGCCGCGCGCAACCCCGACCTGAAGCTCCCTCCCGGCGAGTCGAACGTGGAGGTCAAGGCGACGTGGACGGCGCCGGTCGACCTCACGGCCTATGCCGTGGCCCCGCACATGCACCTGCTGGGCAAGGACATGCTGATGACGCTCACCTTCCCGGACGGTCGCACTCAGGACCTGATCAAGATCAACGATTGGGATTTCAAGTGGCAGTACCAGTATTACCTGGAACAGCCCATCGAAATCCCCAAGGGGACCGTGCTGAACGTCACGGCCCACTTCGACAACTCGTCGTCGAACTCGCGCAATCCCAATCGCGACGCGCCCCAGCTCGTCACCTGGGGCGAGGCGACGACCGACGAGATGTGCATCGGCTTCATCGCTCTCACGAAGAAGGGCCAGGACCTCACCAAGCCCGGCGAGAAGGACGATCTCAACGAGATCTTCCGCGCCCAGAACGAGGAGTACCGTCAGAAGGCCGAACAGATGGCCCGCGACAAGCGCAAGCCGAAGGCCAAGTAGTGGGGCAGGGGCCGTCTCCCGCGAAGAGACGGCCCCGAACCTCGGTTCAGTTCAGCTCCGGCGCGAGGGGGCCGGCGAGGGCGTGGTGGTAGAACAGCCGGCCCGCGAGCGTGGGCATGAACGAGCTGGGGATCCACGGGTCGGGGCCGTACCGAAGCGTCGTCCAGAGGCTCGCCCCTTGCCACTGCATGCCTCGGTCGAAGATCCCGTCGGCGCCGCCGATGATCCGGTCGGCCTGGAGGAACAACCCCGGGCCGATCGTGTTGGCGAACGCCGGGACCAGCGTCGTCCGGCTCTTGAAGCTCGTCAGCGCGTTCTGCTCGATGGTCAGCGGGTGCAGCTTCGCCCCCAGCCGGTGGGTCGCGGCCTTCCACTCGTCGACGCTCTTGTACTCGGCGGCGAAGTGCGGCTCCCAGAAGGCGATGTGGCAGACGCGGCCGATGCCGAAGATCACGATCAACTCGGCGCCCTTCGCCTTCAGCTCGCCGATCCGCTCGGCGTAGTGGGGCAGGCGGTCGGGCGTGGCGAACCAGCGCTGGGCGGCGGGGACGGTCCGCGAGCCCAAAGCGCCGTAGAAGGCACCCTCCATCGCGTGCTGAAAGGCCCCGGGGTTGTCGGCGGGGAGCGTCGCGCCGTGGCGGTCGCTCCATTCATCCATATTGAAACCGTGCACGTGATCACACGATACGTTCCATTCTTTGAGGAAGTAGACGGCCCAGCGGTACATGCCCATCGGTCCGACCGGGAGGATCATCGCGGCGGGCCGCCCCTGGTCGCGGGTGCGGCGGATGGCCGAGGCGATCTCGTGCCCCATCATGACGTCGAAGTCGGCCGTGTCGCCGCACCGGACCAGCTCGAAATCGGGGTTCCACCACGGCTGGCGCTCGTCGATCGCGGCGGCGGGGTGGGAACAGCACGCGTCGATTTTCGCGAGGTCCCAGCCGGCCGGCAGGAACCCCTCCATCATCGAGCCTTCGAGGGTCGTCAGGAGATTCATCGGTCAGGGTCGCCTTTCAAGGGCGTCGGCGAGCCGGCGGGGAGGGTTCGACTCGCGGACAGGGAGCTTTCGGAGACTCGTCAATATGCGGATTCGATCGATGCGTCAATCCACCGTGAGCACGACCTTGCCGGTCAGCGAGCCCGCGGCGTGCAGGGTGTTGGCTTCGAGGAACCGGTGGGCTTCGGCGGCGGCTTCGAGCGGGAAGGCACGGCCGACGAGCGGCTTGAGGCGGCCTTCCTCGATCCAGCGGTTCATGTCGAAGGCGCAGGGGCGTTGCTCCTCGGCCGTCGAGTTGAAGACCGCGAAGCCGAGCAGCGAGCAGTCGCGCGGGTAGAATGAGCCGAGGGGCAGGGGGGGCTTGGCGGCCCGACCCGCCATCAAGATCATCCGGCCTCGCTTGCGGAGCAAGGGGACGGTGACCTCCAGATTCGGATCGCGCTGGGTCTCGTACCAGACGTCGATCCCGTCGGGGGCGAACTCGCGGAGTCGAGCGGGTATGTCGTCGGTCTTGTAGTCGAGGGCCAGGTCGGCGCCGAGCTTGCGACAAAGCTCGACGCGGTCGGGATGGCCGGCGGACGTCGCCACCCGCGCCCCGGCGGCCTTGGCCATCTGGACGACCATCGAGCCGACGCCGCCGCTCCCGCCGGGAACGTAGACCGTCTCACCCTTCTGGAGTTTCCCCGTGCGGAACAGGCCGAGGTGGGCGGTGATCCCGACCATGGCCATGGCCGCCGCGTCGACGTCGGGGAGCAGCGCGGGCGTCGGATGAAGCCATTCCTCGTCGACGACCGCGTACTCCGAGGCGACGCCGGGCCGTCCCAGGAGGCCCTGGTTCGACCCCCAGACGCGGTCGCCGGCGCGATGGCTCTTGACCCCCTCGCCGACCTTGTCGATGGTCCCCGCGAAGTCGCTCGCGATCACGTACGGGAATGCGAGCGGCATCGCCACAAGGCCCGACCGGATGTAAAGGTCGATCGGATTGAGCGCCGCGGCGCGGACCCGGACGAGAACCTGGCCCGGCCCCGGCTGGGGCGTCGGCAGGTCGCCGACCTTGATGACGTCGGGAGTCCCGGTTTCTTCGATGTATGCTGCGCGCATGAGCGGTCGTCCTCGAATCGTCGTCGGTCTCTACGCCGAATAGGCTTCTCATCATACCGGTCGCAAAGAGCCGGTAGAATCCCGTGCCCGCACTCGCGAGCAACGCGCCGCCAGAGCCTCTCTTGCGATCGCGAGGCTTCGTGGTTCATGATAGCGTCGCGGTCTCCCCGAGGCGTTCCGAGTTTCCTCCATTCGAGGCTGTCGGCATGAGCGCGTCTTCCGATGCACCCGAGACCGGCCCCGCGGCGCCGATCAAGCCGATCGACGGCACGATCCGCGAGACGCTCGATGGCCTCAAGAACGAAGTAGGAGGCGACGAGGCGCTCGACCGGCGGCTCGCCGAGATCGAGATGCTCGGCGAGGAGGCGGCGGCCGGCTGGAAGCCCGACGCGCATCCGCCGATCGCGGCCGACGTCCGGTTCCTCCACGTCTCGCGGACGATCCACCAGCTCGTGACCGACCGCAACCGCTCGGTGGGGATCTTCCTGGCCGTCGCCTCAATCCTGGTGGCCGCGGCGACCGGGCTCTTGAACGTCAAGCCCGAGGTCGCGCCGATCATCCCGCTGCGGGTCGTCCAGTACTGGTGCCTGCCGGTCACGTTCGCCACGCTGGCGGTGCTTGCGATCTTCATCAGCTTCCTCCTGATCCGGGCACGGATCGGCCTGATCTACGAGGTCGCCAAGCTCAACGCCCTGCTCGGGATTCACACCAAACGGGTCGAACGGGTGAACCCGCTCTCGATTTTTTACATCATGCATTTGCTGGTCGTCGTGCTCGGCGGCGCCTCGGCGGGCCTGGCGACGGCCATGATCGTCTACAGCTTCTTCAGCCAGGGCGAGCCCGACATCGGCCTCGGCGGCGTTGCGGCGGCCGGCGCGAGCGTTCCGTCGCCGGATCGTTTGAATCCCGGAGAAGGGGGTTTCGACGTCGCCGCGCCGCTCGGCGCGGGGATTGCTGTGACTTTGCTCTACATCATCGGTCTGCTGGCCCTCTACTACACGACGATCCTTCGCCACACGACCGAGGCCAAGATGAACGCGGCCCGATCCTGACGAGGTGAAGCCGGGAGCGAATCGACTCGTATGCCTCATCGTCCACACATTTGCGTTTTCTGCGGGTCGTCGTTCGGCGTTTCGCCGGCCTTCCGGGAGAACGCGGCCCGGGTCGGAGCCGAACTCGCGCGGCGCGGCGTCGGCCTGGTCTACGGCGGCGGCCGGGTCGGGTTGATGGGGGTCACGGCCGACGCCGCCCTGGCCGGCGACGGTCGCGTCGTCGGGGTCATCCCCGACCCGCTGGCGACCCGCGAGATCGCCCACCACGGCCTCACCGAACTGCACGTCGTCCCCGGAATGCACGAGCGCAAGGCGCTCATGTCGCAGAAGTCGATCGCCTTCCTGACCATGCCGGGGGGCGTCGGCACCTACGAGGAGTTCTTCGAGATCCTGAGCTGGGCGGCCCTCGGAATCCACCGCAAGCCGATCGGCCTGCTCAATATCGAGGGCTACTTCGACCCGCTCCTCGCCCTGCTCGAATTCGGGGCCGAACAAGGCTTCATCCGGAGCGAGTTCCTCGCCCCGTTGATCACCTCCGACAATCCCGAGAACCTCATCGGCGAACTCCTCGCCTACATCCCACCCCCCGCCGTCCCCCGCAAGATCAGGCTCGACGAAGCCTGAGCCTCGGCCCGACGGCTTGACGAGCCGGTCCGTTCGCGAGAGAATTAGACAATGATCTAAATAATCGCAATCGACGGGCGAAGAGACGGTCAGGGATGCGATGAACGAGGTTTTCAAGGCGTTATCCGACCCCACGCGGCGGCGGATCATCCAGTTGCTAGGCCACGGCGAGCGGACGGCGGGCGAACTCGCCGCATCGTTCGACATGACCAAGCCCTCGATGTCGCACCATTTCGCGGTGCTCAAGGAGGCCGGGTTGATCGTCAGCCGGCGCGAGGGGCAGCAGATCTTCTACGCCCTCAACACGACGGTGATGGAAGACGTCCTGGCGCGGATCTGGGACCTGTTCGGCGGCGCTGAATCAAAAGGACGTTCCGACACATGAACCGCTCGTACTGGATCATCGCCATCGTGCTGACGGCCTTCACATGGGGAGTCTCGGCGTGGTTCTACCCGGGCCTGCCGCAGTCGATTCCGACCCACTGGAACATCCACGGCAAGGTCGACGGCTACGGCGACAAGCGTTGGGCCTTGTTCCTGATGCCGCTGGGGACGACGGCGACGCTGGTCCTCTTCAGGTTCCTCCCCGCGTTGTCGCCCAAGCAGTTCGAGGTCGACTCGTTCCGCTCGACCTACCTGTTCATCCTTGTGATCGTCGTCGGACTGTTCGTCTATCTGCAAATGATGATCCTGCTGGCGACGTGGCAGGAGGTGCGCGGCGGCGACAAATGGCTTGACCTCGGCCGCGCGCTGGTAGGCGGCATGTTTGTTTTCTTCGGCCTCATGGGCAACGTGATGGGGAAGGTGCGGAAGAACTTCTACATCGGCATCCGGGTTCCCTGGACGCTCGCCAGCGACCGCGTCTGGAACGACACCCACCGACTGGCCGCCTGGCTGATGGTGCTCGGCAGCGTCGTCGGGTTTGTCATCGTCCTGACCGGCCTGCCGTTGCCATTGGCCTTCGGCGTTCTGATCGCCTCGGCGCTGATCCCCGTCGTTTACTCGTTCTTCCACTACAAGGCCCTGGAGCGCCGAGGGGCGCTCTGAGGGCATAAAGTTTGTAGTCGAGGTCTGTGACCTCGGGACGAATGCCGAGACGGATACCATGGGCGGTAAGGCGAAAAGGGTGAGCCCTCCTCGCCCCTCTTTTCGCCTTACCGCCCTGTCCGTCGATCAAGTTTCGCAGGGCGGGCATCGCCCACCGATCGGCCCACATGGTTTGGAGCCGGCGTCGGTGAGGTCGATCCTGGCGCGGTTTGCATTCTTCCCTTCTCCCCTTGCGGGAGAAGGTGCCCCGCAGGGGCGGATGAGGGGTTCTTCGATCGCCTTGGCGCCCGAGGAATTCCTAGGCCCCCTCCTCATCCGGCCGTTCCGGCCACCTTCTCCCCCAAGGGGAGAAGGCATGCTCGCGACAGCATGCTTGGGTTGATTCATGCAACCCGAATGCAACCCCCTCCAAGGCGCGCGATCGGCTTCGAGCTTCCGCGGTCGAATTCCGTGACGGACAGGGCGGTAAGGCGAAAATGGTGATCAGTCCTCCCTCCCTTTTCGCCTTACCGCCCTGTCCGTCGATCAGGTTTTCCGGGATGAGGCGTTCCCGGCCCGGCCTCTTGGGGGCCGTCCTAACGAGGCTATCCCGTTTCGACCCCGGCGGGTTATCATCGAAAGGGCCGGTCCCACGGCCAGCGTCGCGGGGTCACAGACTCCGGCCCCAACAATTTTTAAGATGCAATTGACGCCATGATCTTGATCACCGCCCAGGACCTGGGTCGACAGTACGCGGGCGATCCGATTTTCACCGATCTTGCGTTCGAGGTCCGGGCCGGCGAGCGGATCGGCCTCGTCGGTCCCAACGGCGCGGGCAAGACGACGCTCATGAAGCTGCTCGACGGCACCGAAAAGCCCGAGTACGGCAAGGTTTACATCCGGCCGGGCGTCCGCGTCAGCCTGCTCAGGCAGCAGCCCGACTTCGAGCCGGGCCAGACCCTGATGGACGTGGCTCGCACGGGCCTGGCCTCGCTGCTGGACCTCCAGCGCGAGCTGGAAGAAGCCGCCCAGGAGATGGCCGAGGCCGAGGACGACCGCGACCGTGAGCGCGCGGGCCGCCGGTACGACGAGCTGCACGAGCAGGTGTTGCACCAGGACGCGTACTCGATCGAGCACCGGGTCGAGGAGATCCTCTCGGGTCTGGGCTTCATCGAGGCCGAGTTCGACCGCCCGGCGTCGACCTTCTCGGGCGGCCAGCAGTCGCGGCTGATGCTTGCCAAGCTGCTGCTCGAAAGCCCCGACGTGATGCTCCTGGACGAGCCGTCGAACCACCTGGACATCGAGACCACCGAGTGGCTTGAGAGCTACCTCAGCCGCCAGCCGGTGGCGATGATCGTGGTCAGCCACGACCGCTACTTCCTCGACAAGGTCGCCAACAAGACCTGGGAGCTGAACGAGGGCAAGCTGGAAGTCTACCCCGGCAACTATTCCCAGTACTGGCGGCTGCGTTGCGAGCGCGCCAAGCTCCTCGAACGCCAGGCCGAGCGGTTCGAGGAGAAGACCGAGAAGCTCGAAGCCTACATCCGCAAGTACGGCGCGGGCCAGCGGTCCACCCAGGCGCACGATCGCGAGCGCAAGCTGGAAAAGCACAAGGCAACCCAGGTCGAGACGATCCGCGAGATCATCGGCCCGCGAATGGGCTTCGAGGAAGTCGACCGTTCGGGCGACATCGTGATCGAGGCCCGGAAGCTCTCGAAGTCGTTCGACAAACAGCTGTTCGACGACCTGAACGTCGCGGTCCTCCGGGGCCAGTGCGTCGGGGTTCTGGGGCCGAACGGGGCGGGCAAGACGACCCTGATCAAGACCCTGATCGGCCAGGAGAAGGCCGACTCGGGCGAGGTCAAGCTGGGCCACAAGGTCGTGGTCGGCTATCACGACCAGGGCTTGCAGTCGCTGTCGTACGACACCACGGTCGTCCGCGCCGTGTGGCCGGAAGACGACGCCGACTGGGTCGAGGGAGACCTCCGCGCCCTGCTCGCCCGGTTCGGACTAACCGGCGACCAGGCGTTCCAGAAGGTCGGCCAGCTCTCCGGCGGCGAGAAAGCCAAGGCCGCCCTGGCTCGACTGTGCGCGACGTCGGCCAACCTGCTGGTCATGGACGAGCCGACCAACCACCTCGACATCTGGTCGTGCGAGTCCCTCGAACGCTCGATCCGCGAGTTCGAGGGGACCGTCCTGGTCGTCAGCCACGACCGCTACTTCCTCAACAAGGTCGCCGACCGCATCATCTACGTCGCCGACGGACTCGCGCGGGTGGTCGAGGGGGACTACGAAGCCTTCCAGCGGCTGATGCAGAAAGAGAAGCAGGAGGCCGCCGGCAAGGCGAAGGCCAAGCCGGCCCCCGCCCACGACGCGGCCCCCGCGCGGTCGACCGGCCGCAACGGCGATGCGACGAAGAAGAAATTCCCCTACCGCAAGGCGACGGAACTCGAAAGCGACATCGCCGTGGTCGAGGCCGAGATCGTCGAGGTCGAAGACCTGCTCGCCCAGCCCGCGACCTGGCGCGACCAGGGCAAGGCGGTCCGCGCCCAGGACCGCCACAAAGAACTGAAAGCCAAGCTGGAGACGCTGTTTGAGCACTGGGAGTTCGCCGTCGAATCCGAATGGTGACAGTGAAAATGATGTGCTAACTTTGGATTGTCCGTCCGGCGCAATCGATTCGTTCCCTTTCAACCGCTGAAGGCCCCCATGCCCGACCCACGGAAAGTCCTCGCCACCGTGAGCAAGGCCACCGAATTGACGCGGCGGACGCCCGGGCGGTCCGGCTCGGTCGTCAGCCTCGACGCCGCCGATGAGGTCATGGTCGTCGGTGACTTGCACGGGAACCTGTCGGCGTTCCGCTGGGTGCTGACCGAAGCGGCCCTCGACCGGCACCCAGGGCGGCACCTGGTCCTCCAGGAACTCGTTCACGAGATCAACAAGAACCAGGACGATCGGCCCGACCTCTCGCATCGGCTCGTCGACCTGGTCTCGGCCCTCAAGTGCCAGTATCCCGATCGAGTCCACCTGATCCTGGGGAACCACGAGCTGTCGGAAGTGACCGGGCGGATCATCGGCAAGGACGGCCAGGCGCTCAACTTGCGGTTCCGCAAGGGGATGCAGCTCTCGTACGGCGAAGCGTGCGACGAGATTTTCCAGGCCTATCTCGGCCTCTTCTCCGCCTTGCCCCTGGCGGTCCGCACGCCGAACCGCGTGTTCATGTGCCACTCGATCCCCGACGGTCGCTACCTCGACGACCTGGACCTCAGCGTCCTGGCCGCCGACGATTGGCCGCCCGAGTCGATGAAGCGCGGCGGGGCCGTCTACGCCATCACCTGGGGACGCGACACCGCGACCGAGACCATCGACCGGTTCGCCGCAATGGTCGACGCCGACCTGTTCGTGACCGGCCACCAGCCGTGCGAGGAAGGCTATCGCCAAGCCAACCACCGCCAGCTCATCATCGACGGCACCAACCCCTATCCCACCTACTGCCGCTTCTCGGCCAAGGAGCCGGCGACGATCGAGTCGCTCGTGAGCTCCGTGAAGGTCATGAACGTGCTCTCCGCGTCCTGACCGCGTTCGGCGATTCCGACGGCCAGAGGCTTGAGTCGGCCGGCCGGGCCGATAGGATGGGGGCTTCGGCGAAGCGGCCCGGTCCGCATCCCGCCCGATCCCTCCCGCCCGCACGGAGACGACTCAATGAAGCCGCGGCCTGGCGATTCCGTGTTCTTTCTATGCCTCGCGGTCGGGCTGGCCGCTGCGTCGGCTCGCGGCGATCAGCCGAGTGATCCGACGGCGGCGATCTTCACGCCCAGCGACCTCCCCAAGCTGGCGCGCGGCGTTGCGTTCGCCAACGCCGGCGAGCGGACCGTCCGGGTCTGGTCCCCCTCGAACCAGTCGTGGACGCTCACGCGCGAAGGCGACGTCGTCACGCTTCGCGCCGCGTCCTCGCCCGGCGACTCAACCCCGCGCTGGCAAGATCTCGGAAAGCTCGCCGTCGCCGCTCACGGCACTCTCAAGATTCAGATCGCCGAGCCGCCCAAGGCCGACGCGAAAGCCGACAATAAGGAAGCCTCCGCGCCCCCCGCTGCCCCGGCGCTGCTCGTCCTCGATTCCGACCCCGAGCACGACCCCCGACGATTGCTTGACTTCGCGCGCGGCCGGGTCGATTCCACCGAGCCCGCCGCCGACCGTCGCCGCGAGCAGGCCCGCACCAACCGCGAGGGGAACGACTTCCACGCCCCCGCGACGGCCGCCGCCTGGCGCGATCGCTCGGCCCACGTTCGGGACCAGATGCGGGTGGCGCTCGGCCTCTGGCCCGCGCCTCCCAAGACGCCCTTGAACCCCCAGGTCTACGACGTCCTCGAACGCGACGGCTACACGATCGAGAAGGTCGTGCTCGAAACCCTGCCCGGGTTCACGCTCAGCGGCAATCTGTATCGACCGTCGAAGAAGCCCGTTTCCGGCAAGGCACCGGCGATCCTCTGCCCGCACGGCCATTGGGAGGTGGGACGGGTTCAGGAAGACGTCCAGGCGCGCTGCATCCGCTGGGCGAAACTCGGCGCGGTCGTCTTCATGTACGACATGGTCGGCTACAACGATTCCAAGCCGTTCACGCACGCGTTTCTCAACGACCGCCTGCGGCGATGGGGGCTCAGCCTGTTCGGCCTCCAGACCTGGAACAGCATCCGGGCGCTCGACTGGCTGTCGACCCTGCCCGACGTCGACCCCGCGCGGATCGGCTGCACTGGCGAGTCGGGGGGCGGGACGCAGACCTTCATCCTCACGGCCCTCGACGATCGCATCAAGGTTTCCGCGCCGGTCGTGATGGTCTCCGACTGGTTTCAGGGGGGCTGCGTCTGCGAGAACGCGGCCGGGCTTCGACATCACACCGACAACATCGAGTTCGCGGCGCTTTGCGCGCCCCGGCCGATGATCCTGGTCGGCGCGTCGGGCGACTGGACCGCCAAGACGATGAGCCTCGCGTTTCCGGCCATTCGCGGCGTGTATTCGCTCGTCGGCTCGGTCGACCGGATCGAGGCCCAGGTCTTCGACTTCCCGCACAACTACAACCAGACCAGCCGCAACGCCGTCTACGCCTTCATGGGCCGCTGGCTGCTGGGCATCGAGGATTCGGCGAGCACCCGCGAGGGGGACCAGACGCCCGAGAAGCCCGAGGCGATCCTCACCTTCGAGGCCAAGCACCCCGCGCCGGCCGACCGCAAGACGCCCGAGCAGCTTGAAGCCGCGCTCATCAAGACGCTGGGCGATCAGCTTGAAGCCCTCTCCCCCGCCCACGACGCGACGAACTGGCAGGCGGCGAAACGGTTCCTGAAAACGAGCCTGAGCGTCCGCGTCGGCCTCGAAACGCCCAGTCCCGAAGCGCTCGCCCAGCGTGAAGTCCGGCGCGTCGACCGTGAGGGCTTCCGCATCGTCCATTCCCAGATCGGCCGGCGCGCGAACGGCGAGGCGATCCCGGTCGTCCGGTTGATCCCGACGCACTCGAACGGCCGGCTCACCGTCATCGCCGACGACCAGGGCAAATCGGCCCTCGCCACGCCGGCCGGCGAGGTCTCCGAGCTGGCCAGAGCCCTTCTGGCGCGCGGGCAGAGCGTCGTCGGCTTCGATCCTCTTTTCGTCGGTGAATCGATCGACCCGGCCAAGCCGATCACCCATCGGCCGGTGGTCGACCACTTCCACACGTACAACCCCTCCGTCGCCGCCGACCAGATGCAAGACCTGGCGACCGTCGTGAGCTGGGCCGGTTCGCAGCCGGACGTCCGCGAGGTCAGCCTGGCAGCCCGAGGGCTCGCCGGTTTTCAGGCGCTGATCGCCCGGCCGTTGCTTGGCGGCCTCGCCCGGACGGCCGTCGACCTGAACGGGGCCGAAGACACCGACGGTTCGGGCGACCTGCCGGCCGAGATCGACCTGCCGGGCCTCTTCCAGTTCGGCGGCCTCCGCACGGCGGCGGCCCTGAGCGCCCCCGCTCCGCTCTGGATCGTCCGCCCCGGCCCGAAGTTCGCGAAAGCCTGGCCCGAGGCCGCCTACGACCTCGCCGACGCCAAGGCCCAATTCCGAATTGCGACCGAGGCCCCGCCGGCCGATCGCCTCGCGCGGTGGATCGACGAGGGCAATTGATTCTCGGCGACGGACAGGGCGGTATGGCGAAAAAGGGGGGGAGGGGGCTCATACCCTTTTCGCCATACCGCCCTGTCCGGGTCATTCGTCCTCGCCGAGCACGCGCTTCTTGCGGAGCATGTGGTGGTAGTGCTGGGCGAACCGGTGGGCCTCGTCGCGGACGTACTGGAGGAGCCGCAGGGCGAACGAACGGCGGCGGAGGAGGATCGGGTCGGACCGGCCGGGGACGTAGATTTCCTCCTCGCGCTTGGCGAGCGAGATCAGGGTCGGCGGGGCGATCCCCTTGGCCTTGAAGGCGTCGAGCGCCGCGCTGAGCTGGCCCTTGCCGCCGTCGATCAGGAAGATGTCGGGGAACGGCTCCTCGCGTTCGAGCAGGCCGTCGATCCGCCGGGAGACGACCTCGCGGATCGAGGCGAAGTCGTCGACGCCCGCCACGGTCTTGATCCGGTACCGCCGATACCCCGGCTTGAACGGCAGGCCGTCGACGAACGTGACCAGCGAGCCGACGGTCTCGGTCCCCCCCAGGTGGGCGATGTCGACGCCGGTGATCGTCCGGGGCAGGGCGTCGAGCTTGAGGACCTGCTTGAGCCCCTTCAGCCCCTTGCGCGGGTCGACGTAGAAGACCTCGGGCTGGGCGTGCTTGGCGAGATCGCCCCGGAGGTTGATGTTCTCAAGGGCCTTGATCTCGTCGCGGAGCCGGGCCGCCTTCTCGAACTGGAGGGCCTTGCTGGCCTCGCGCATCTCCTCGTTCATCTCCTTGAAGAGGACGTCCTTCTTGCCGTCGAGGAACAGCTTGAGCCGGTGGATGTCGCGGCGGTAGGTCTCGCGATCGATCCGCAGGTTGCAGGGGGCCGTACACTGGTCGATCGACGCCAGCAGGCAGGGCCGGAACCATCGCCAGCGCGGGTCGTCCTCGTCGATGTCCAGCGAGCAGGTGCGGAACTTGAAGATCCGCTGGAGGACCTGGATCGCCCCCCGCAGGCTCTTGGCCCGGGGGAAGGGGCCGTAGAGCTTGACCCCCGAGTCGAGCGGCTCTCGGGTGAAGTTGACCCGGGGGAAGTCCTCGCCGGTCGTGATCTGGAGGTACGGGAAGCTCTTGTCGTCCTTGAGGTCGTGGTTGTGCCGAGGCTGGATGTCCTTGACCAGCCGCGCCTCCATCAGCAGGGCGTCGACCTCGCTGTCGGCCGGCAGATGGTCGATGTCGGCCACCTCGCCGATCCAGTCGCAGATCCGCCGATCCTGAGCGGCCGTCTTGTGGAAGTACGACCCCGCCCGCGCGCGGAGGTTCTTCGCCTTGCCGATGTAGACCACCCGCCCTTGGGCGTCCTTCATCAGGTAAACCCCCGGCGTCGTCGGAAAGGTTTTCACCTTTTCACCCGGTGCGATCGGGTTTTCGATCTCGGGCTCAGGTTCAGACATGCCAGCTCCGCAACTCACTCGGCGGTTCGCTATGGGCTACATACATCGATCAAAGCAGGATGTCGCAAGCATACCTTCTCCCCGCACGCGGAGAGAAGGCCTGCTCGCGACGGTCGTTTCCGAGGGACAAGACTCCCTGAACCGCGGATCAAACGACGCCCTCAACATATTTTTCGATGTCGGCGACCATCTGGTCAAGTCGTCGGGCGGTTTCAGCCTTGGCGGCGGGGAGCGAATCGGGGCCGTCGACGTGGCTGCGGGCGAACAGATAGAACTTGATCTTGGGCTCGGTCCCCGAGGGCCGGGCGGCGAACCGGACGCCGTCGCGCTCGGTGTGGAAGATCAGGACGTCGCCGGACGGCTCGGGCAGGGGGCCGACTTTCCCGGGCTGAAGCAGGTCGCGGACCTCGTGGGTCTTGTAGTCCAGAACCTCGGTGACGGCGAGCCCGGCGATCGTGCGCGGGGGATTGGTCCGGAACGCCTTCATGAGCGACCGGATCGTGTCGAGCCCCTCGCGGCCCTTGTAGGTCTTGTTGACGAGCCGCTCGCCGTAGTGGCCGACGTCGATGTAGAGGTCGTCCAGGTACTCGACGACGGTCTGCTTGCGGTCCTTGACGGTCGCCGCCAGCTCGGCGAAGAGCATCGAGGCGACGGAGGCGTCCTTGTCGCGGGCGTAGGTCCCTTTGAGGTAGCCGTGCGACTCCTCGAAGCCGAACAGGAAGCCGGCGGGGCCCTCCTGGTCGATCCGCTGGGCGATCCACTTGAAGCCCACGAGGAGGTCGTCCTCGGTGCGGACCCCCTCGCGGCGGGCGAGGGCCTTGGCCATCTGCGTCGACACCAACGTGGTGACCAGATAGTGGTCGGATCGCAGTTTGCCGAGGTCGCCGTACTGCTTCATCACGAAGGCGGCGAGCAGGACGCCGATCTGGTTGCCGTCGAGCGTGGTCCATTCGCCGGCCGGGTCGCCGGTGACGGGGAGCCCCACGCCGATGCGGTCGGCGTCGGGGTCGCTGGCCAGGACAAGGTCGGCTCCGGTGGCCTTGGCCTCGGCGATCGCCGCTTCGAGCGTCGCTGGATTCTCGGGGTTGGACACGTGGCCCGGCACGTTGGGGAAATCGCCGTCGGGCGAGCGCTGGGAGGCCAGGATGTTGACCTTGGCGAAGCCGTCGGCCGTGAGCGCCGCCGCGACCGACGTCTCGCCGACGCCGTGCAGCGGGGTGTAGACGATCGAGATCCCCCGCGCGTGGCTGACCGATTCGCCGACGACCGCCTCGATGTACGCCGTGTCGACGTCGGCCCCGGCCGAGACGATCGAGCCGTTCTTGCGACCGTCCTCCAGGCTCGTCTCGGGGATCTCGCGGTCCGAGGCGGCCTTGACGCATTCGATGATTCCGGAGTCGTCGGGAGGGACGACCTGGCCGCCGGTCGCGGCGTAGCACTTGAAGCCGTTGTCCGACGGCGGATTGTGCGACGCCGTGATCATGATCCCCGCGTCGCAGCGCAGGTGCCGGACGGCGAACGAGAGCAGGGGAGTCGATCGCGGCTCGTCAAACAGGTGGACCTTCACGCCGGCCGCGGCGAGGACCCGCGCGCACAGCTCGGCGAACTCGGGCGAGTTGTGGCGGGTGTCGCGGGCGATCACGCACGAGCAGGTCGTTCCGGGGGCTTTCTTGCCGTTGATGTAGTCGGCCAGCCCCCGCGCGCTCTCGGCGATGGTCCGCTCGTTGAGGACGTTGGTCCCGACCGGGTACATGACCCCGCGCCGGCCTCCGGTGCCGAATTCGAGGACCGCGAAGAAGGCGTCGTCGAGCTGCTTCCAGCGGCCGTCGGCGACGTCCTGCAGCAACCTCGGCCGGTACTTGCCGAACGGGGCCTCCAACAACCATCGCGTGACGGCCGCGGCCGACGAGGCGGTGAGTCGGCCCTCTCCCGCGGCGTCCTGGACTTTCGAAAGCGCTGCTTCGACGGTGATCATAAGGCGACGACTCCACGGAGCTGAATCCAGGCCTGATCGGCGGATCAGGCGGTCGCTTCAAAGCTAATCAGAAACCCCGAAAGCGACAAGCGGGCGGGCCGTCCCCCGCCCTTCGACCCGAGCCGTCGCGGTCCCTCGGTCGGCCGCTCTCGGTCGATGTAACTTGAATCTTTAGCGAAAGTTTCGGCGAGCCAAGGGGCTCCGCAGCCTTGTAAAAAGAGGCCGTTTGTAAATTCGTCTTGACAACCCAAACGGCGAACTTAGAGGGTTTTGCAGCCTGTGACGGCCGAGTTTCGCCGGGCGAATCTCACGCGGAAATTTCAATCCTTTGCGAACAAGGAACTTACGTCGCGCGCCTCGACGCGGCTTCGGTCTCGCCAGGGCTTTGGCACGCCACCTGCTCTATACACTCGACGTCGAACCCAAGACGACAACCGCCACGGCAGGAATTTTTCCTAAAGTCGTCAGGGTCGTTCGACACGATGAATGGGGCGGACACGGAAGATCGCCGACACCGGCCGCGGCCTATCAGGCCCGGTCGCTAGCCGATAGACAGGGAGGTCAGTATGGCTCGGCCGACGTCACGACGATCGCTTCGCTTCGAGAACCTTGAAGATCGCCAGATGCTTTCGTCAGGCGGACCGAGCAGCCAGGCGCAGTACATGCTGCAGCTCATCAACATGGCCCGCACCAACCCGCAAGCCGCGGCCCAGTGGGTCTCGAACAATGTGACGCCGGAAGTCACCAGCACGCTCAAGCATTACAACGTCGACGTCAACGCGGTGAAGCAGACGATCGCCAACAGCAACCCGCTTCCTCCCGTCGCCTGGAACAGCAACCTCGCCTCGGCGGCCCAGGGCCACAGCCAGGACATGGCCGACAACCAGTACCAGTCGCACACCGGCTCCGACGGATCTTCCTCCGACGACCGGATCAAGAGCGCGGGTTACACCAACGCCAACTCCAGCGGCGAGAACGCCTACGCCTACGCCGGCAGCGTCGACAACGCCATGGAGGCGTTCCTTTACGACTGGGGCGTTTCCGACGCCGGCCACAGGCGGAACCTGCTCCAGCCCGGCGTCTCGGCCAACGACTCGTTTCGCGACGTGGGGATCGGCATCGTCAACACCGGCGGCAAGCTTGCGACCGGCAAGATCGGCCCCGTGATCGTGACCCAGGACTTCGGGTCCCAGCCGAACGCCCAGGCCCAGCTCGTCGGCGTCGCCTACAGCGACAACGACGGCTCGCAGTTCTACACGCCCGGCGAAGGGGCGGGGAACGTCCGGATCGACGCCGTCAACCTCGACAACGGCTCGACCGCCTCGACCACGACCTGGGATTCCGGCGGCTACGAACTCCCCCTGGCCCCCGGCCGCTATAAGGTCACCGCCAGCCAGAACAACGTCGTCATCCAGGACGTCAACGTGACGATCGGCACGGTCAACGTCGAGCAAGATTTCGTTCTGAGCAACCCGTGGAACGGCCGCTCGCTCACGTCGGCCGCTCCCGCGGCCGTCAGGACCGTCGCCGCCGCCGCCGCCGTCGCCCCGAAGGCCGTAGCCGTCCCGACGGCCGCGCCCGCCTCAACGCCCACGACTACCGCCGCCTCCACGACGGCCGCCCCGAACTTCGCGTTCTTCGCCCCCAGCGACTGGAAGGGCCCGGTGAGCGGGACCCCGACCGTTCAGGCCGCCAAGCTCGCCCCGACGACCGTCACGCCCACCGTCAGCTACCAGCCCGCGCTCGCCAACTGGACGACCTGGAAAGCCAAGTCGGTCTGACAGCGGACGCCCCGTACAGAGTGGAACCCTGATCCGAGTCAATCGGGTCAGCCGAGATTCACCCCGCCGGCTATCTGGGGATAGCCGGCGGGGTGATTTCGTTTAACAGACACGCCAGAGTGCACGCACGCCGGATTTCTTCAATCCTCGCCCATGACGGTCACAAGCATGGATCGTCTGTGCGGATGAGTGCGGTGCTCCCAGAGGAAGACGCCTTGCCAGGTCCCCAGGGCCAACGAGCCCTGAAAGACCGGGATGGTGAGGGCCGTCTGGGTCAGGATCGCCCGGATGTGCGCCGGCATGTCGTCAGGCCCTTCGAGGGTGTGGCCGAACAGCGGATCGCCGTCCGGGGCCAGCCGCGCGGCGAAGCGTTCGAGATCCTCGCGAACGCTCGGGTCGGCGTTCTCGCAGACGATCAACGATGCGCTCGTGTGTCGGATGAAGACGTTGCAAAGACCCGTCCGGACGCCCGAAGCCGAGACGATCCGCTCGACCTCGCCTGTGATCTCGACCGTCCCACGGCCGCGAGTCTGGAGTGCGAGAGTTTTCTGGTGGATCATGAAGCGCTTCCAAAGAGGATTGAGGCGAGTCGGCCGCTTCGGAAGGCCGTGCCCGCCAGCGAAGCTGTTCTGACGTTCGAAACGAACATAAGGCCCATTATCAGACCCAGGCCTGGGGACAGAAACCCCAGCCCCACCGGACCCTGCCGGTCGCGAAGCCAGCGCCAGGCGTGGCGACGACGGCCCTTGAGGGTTTCAAAAGTCTGCGTCATGCTGATTCTATCCGTTGAGCGGGTTTCGCTGAATCGGTTGTGACAGGACGCAGACGCATGACGAACCTCTCGGTTGGTATGGCTCAGGCTCTGGTTGGGCTCGGGTTGATGTTGCTCGGAACCGGCCAGGGCGCCGAACGGCGGGTCGAGGTGGCGCTCAACGACGCCGGGAGCTTGGCCGTGTCGGAGGTCGTCTCGGCCTTGGCCGAGGCGACGGGCCAGACGGTCAAGCCGCCGCCGGCCGACGTGACTTTGCCGGTGCGCGGGCTTCCGGGCGCCCTGGGCCGGGCGCTCCTGGCCGACTGCCTGGGCGACGAGGTCGCGATCACGATCGGCCCGAAGTCAGTCGTCTTCGTCGTCCCCGAAACTCTGGTCGAGAGCGACGGCCGGGCGCTGTGGAAGGAACGTCTCGAACGGCTCTCGGCCCGGACCGAGGAGGCGGCGAGCCGGCAGCAGCGCCATATCATGCGTGCCCGCGAATCCTACCGGCCGAACGATCCCGACCGGCCGACGATCTGCCTGGTCCACGGGGTCAACTCGTCGTCGGGCGGCTTCGTCCACTTCATTCCGCCGCTCGAAGAGGCCGGCTACGGGATCGTGGTCTACGATTACCCGTTCAACCAGAAGCTCGACGACTCCTGCGCCCAGTTCCAGGCCGACTGGCTGGCGTTCCGCAATCAGGCCGGCGAGACCCGCCCGTGGACGATCCTGGCCCACTCGATGGGGGCGCTCGTCGCTCGCAGTTACGTCGAGGGTGCGGGTCGTGACGCCGGCGACGTCGATTCGCTGATCCTTATTGCGCCGGTGAATCAGGGTGCCCACATCGCCCGGCTTCAACCGGTCCTTCAGATGATCTCGGGGATGCGCGCCGTTCAGGGCAAGCGGACGGCTCAAGCCCTGGCCGAGCTGTCCGAAGGGGTCAGCCAGTCGGCCGAGGACCTGCTGCCGGGGAGTCCGTTCTTGAAGCGGATCAACCGGAACCCGCCCAACGAGGCGGTCGCCTACCACATCCTGGCCGGCGACCGGGGCGTCCTCAGCGAAGACGGCCGGAAACAGGTCGAGGCGCAGGTCGAGATCGTGCACCGCAACGCGGGGGTGTTCGGTTCGCTGACGAGGCTGGCGACCGGCGAACTCGGGCCGGTGCTCGACGAGTTGACCGACGGCGCCGGCGACGGCTGCGTCGCCCTGGCCCGAACCCGGCTCCCCGGCGCGCCCGAGCCCGTCGTCCTCCACGCCAACCACGCCGAGCTGATTCGCGCCCCCCTCTTGTTCGCCGATCCGGGGCCCGTCGTGTCGATGCCGCAGATCCTGGAATGGATGAAGGCCGATCGCGCTCGCGGCGGGCTCGGTGGGCGGTAGGCGTGTAAGCTCTTGGGTTTCCGTCCGGCTTCGATTACTCTGATCAGGCCCAGGGAGAAGCCGGTCGCGGACGCGCGCACCATTCGGTCGAGGAACCCAAGCTCATGTCGCAAACCGTCGAAACCGTTCCACCCGCCAAGCTCGAATCGCATCCCCCCGGCCTCTACGCCCTGTTCACCACCGAGATGTGGGAGCGGTTCAGCTTCTACGGGATGCGGGCGCTTTTGGTCCTCTATCTGACCAAGGCGATGGGCTACTCGCGCGGCGACGCCTTGAACGTCTACGCGATTTACACCGGCCTGGTCTACCTGACCCCGCTCATCGGCGGCCGGCTGGCGGACCTGTATCTGGGACAGCGGAAAGCGGTGTTCATCGGCGGAACCCTGATGGCGCTCGGCCAGTTCGCGCTCACCCAGCGCGAGCTGCTCCCGCTGGGCCTCGGCCTGATGATCGTCGGCAACGGCTTCTTCAAACCGAACATCTCCGTGATGGTCGGGTCGCTCTACCCGAAGGGCGATCACAGGCTCGACGGCGCCTACACGCTGTTTTACATGGGAATCAACCTGGGAGCGCTCCTGGCTCCCCTGGTCAGCGGCCCGCTCGGCGAGTGGGTGGGATGGCCTTACGGTTTCGCGAGCGCGGGCGTCGGCATGATCCTCGGGTTGTTGACGTTCGTCTTCACCCAGAGGCTGCTCCAGAGCGCGGGGCTGCCTCCCTGGCGCGACGCCGGGGCTGAACCGAAGCTGAGGCCGGCGGACTGGGTCGAGATCGGCGTGATCTCGGGCGTCGTGGCCCTCGGAGTGTTCGGTCTGATCCGGGCCTGGCCCTCGCTTCAGCCGTACTGGTCGCCGGCCTGGGCGTCGACGGCGGCGCTCTCTTTCCTTTATCGCGGGACGATCCTGCTGGGCGGCTTGCTCCTGTTCATCTTGGCCACCGAGCCCCGCGCCAAGGCTGAGATGAACGAGCTGCACGAGCCGTTCACTCGGGCCGACTGGCAGCGCCTCGGCGTGATCGTGACCATCAGCCTGTTCTCGGTCGTCTTCTGGATGGGCTTCGAACAATCGGGCGGAACGCTCAACCTGTTCGCCGACGAGAAGACGGACCGAAGCATCTTCGGCTGGACGGTGCCGACCTCGGTCTTCCAGTCGGCCAATCCCATCTTCATCGTCACGCTCGCCCCCCTCTTCGCGATCCTCTGGACGGCGCTGGCGCGGCGGAACTTCCCGCTGCCGTCGGTCGCGAAGCAGGGGCTCGGCCTGGTGCTTCTGTCCTCGGCTTTCGCCGTGATGTACTTCGCCGACAAGCAATCGAAACAGGGGCTGATCTCGCCGTTGTGGCTGCTCTCGGTCTATCTCATTTTCACGGTGGCCGAACTGTTCGTCTCGCCGATCGGTCTCTCGCTGGTCAACAGGCTCGCCCACCCGCGGATCGCCTCGTTGATGATGGCGTTCTGGTTCCTGTGCACGGCCGCGGCGAACTACCTGGCGGGGATCATGGAGCATACGCTGGAGCCGTATCATCTCAACCTCTGGGCCTTCCTGGGCGCCATGGCGTTCGTCCCCGGGGTGATGATGCTGGCGCTGACGCCGGTTCTGGTGAAGATGTCGCACGGGCGCGTTTGAGAGTCGCATGACGGAGGAATGGAATCGTGAAACGCTGGATGACAGGAGCACTCTTCGTGGTTTCGATCGCCGCTAGCGCCAGTCTTGAGGCGGCCGACCGGCCGATGACGGTCGACGACCTGCTGTCCGTGAAGGCGGTCGGCGACCCTCAGCTCGCGCCCGACGGCCGTTCGATCGTCTACGTCGTCTCCGAGCTGGACCGCTCGACCGACAAGACGAACAGCAGCCTCTGGCTGGTTTCCTCGGACGGCGGCGAGCCCAAGCGGCTGACGACCGCGACGGGCGTGAACAACCACCCGCGCTGGAGCCCCGACGGCAAGAGCGTCGCGTTCGTCTCCAGCCGGAGCGGGTCGTCGCAGGTCTGGCTCCTGCCGATCGACGGCGGCGAGGCCCGCCAGGTCACCAAGCTGCCGATCGACGTCAACGGTCCGATCTGGTCGCCCAAGGGGGACAAGATCGCCTTCGCCGCCGAGGTCTACCCGGGCAAGACCCCCGAGGAGACCGCCGCGAAGGACAAGGAGAAGGAAGCCGAGAAGAGCAAGGTTCGCACCTACGATCACCTGATGATCCGTCACTGGAACGCCTGGAACGAGGGCAAGAAGAGCCACCTGTTCGTCGCCGACGTCGCCACCGGCCAGGCCGTCGACCTGACGCCCAAGCTCGAAGTGAACACCCCCCCGGCCCCGTTCGGCGGATCGGGCGACTACGCCTGGGCGCACGACGGCGCCAGCCTCGCGTTCGTCGCCGAGCCGCTTAAGGATGCCGCCTGGTCCACGAACACCGACATCTGGACCGTCCCCGCAACGGGAGGCGAGGCGAAGAACCTGACCGAGTCGAATCCCGCGGCCGACGGCCAGCCGTCGTATTCGCCCGACGGCAAGCACCTCGCTTATGTGTCGCAGTCGAAGCCCGGCTTCGAGTCGGACCTCTGGGGCCTCCGCGTTCGGAATCTCGAAACGGGCGAGACGATCGACGTCAGCTCGCATCTCGACCGACCGGTCCAGGAGTTCGCGTGGAAGACGGCCGACACCCTCGCCGCCGTCATCGACGACCACGGGACCGAGCCGATCGTGACCCTTCGCGTCCCCAAGAGCGCCGAGGCGCCCGAGCGGCTGGCGACCGGCGGCGTCAACACGTCGATCTCGATGGGGCCGGGAGGCAAGAGCATCGCCTTCCTCCACCACGCGGCCGATCGGCCGGCCGAGGTCCACGTGTTGAAGGAAGGCTCTCCGAAGCCGACCGTCCTGACCTCGCACAACGCCCCCCTGCTCGCGCAGGTTTCGCTCTCGCCGCTGGAGTCGTTCACGTTCGACGGGGCCGACGGCGACAAGGTCCAGGGTTGGCTGCTCAAGCCGCCGGGCTTCGATCCCCAGAAGAAGTATCCGGTCCTCTTCCTGATCCACGGCGGCCCGCAAGGCGCCTGGCACGACGAATGGCACGGGCGGTGGAACTACTCGCTGTTCGCCGCGCCCGGTTACGCGGTGGTGGCGATCAACCCCCGTGGGTCGACCGGGTTCGGTCAGAAGTTCACCGACCAGATCAGCCTCGACTGGACGGGCAAAGTCTACGACGACCTCATGAAGGGGCTTGACCACGCGCTTGAGGCGTACCCGTTCCTCGACAAGACGAAGATCGCGGCGGCCGGCGGGTCGTACGGCGGGTTCATGGTCAACTGGATCTGCGGCCACACCGACCGCTTCAAGGCGCTCGTCAGCCACGCCGGGGTCTTCGACCTGGTGAGCATGTACGGGACGACCGAGGAACTGTGGTTCCCCGACTGGGAGTACGGCGGACCGCCCTGGGAGAAATTCGAGCACTACCGCGAGCGCTCGCCCAGCTTCTTCGCCGGCCAGTTCAAGACGCCGACCCTGGTGATCCACGGCGCACTCGACTTTCGCGTCCCCGACGCCCAGGGACTCGGCATGTTCACCAGCCTCCAGCGCCGGGGCGTCCCCAGCCGTTACGTCTGGTTCCCCGACGAGGGCCACTGGATCGCCAAGCCGCCCAATCGCATCGTCTGGTGGCGTGAGATTCACGACTGGCTCGCGAAGTATTTGAAATAACAGCGCGGCGGTCGTGGGAGGACTCGGATCGGCGTCATGGCGGGAGTCCGATCCGAGGCTATTCGGCCGGTCAGAAGAAGAAGTCGCTCTCTGTTCGGCGCTCATCCCGGAAGGCCGTCCAGTACGTACGAGCAAGAATCGACATGGCACTTATCGGAAAGATCGCGATCAGAATGACGACCGACGCATCGGGCCTCAAGAGGGGCACTATGGATGCGTCGGCGAGCATCGGGGCGCTAGGCGACAAGATCAATCAGACGTCGTCGCTCAGCCGTGGCGTATGGGCGGCGGCGGTCGACGGGGCCGGCGCGCTGGCGGTCGGCAAGATGGTGGCGCAAGCGTCCGATCTCGCCGAGGAGATCGGGGCGATATTAGGGATCCGATAGCAACGGAGCAAAAAACAACGATCTTCGCCCTGACGGGTGCTTACCGGGCCACCCAACGCTCCGCGACCCAGGTTGTTCCAACCTGGGCCGCCCGCCTACATCATCGCCGAGTTTCCCGGGGCTTCCGTCCGCGACGCAGGAAGCAACAGAATCCGAGGGCGCCAGTGCCGCACAGGACGAGGCTCGACGGCTCGGGAACGGTCGCCAGGTTCGGAGAGGAGATCCCCGAATCGAAGGTGATGCCGACGCCCAAGGACTCGGGGGTCACGTTGCCCACGTCCGGGAGGGTGACGGAGACGAACTGAAATGGGTCCCAGGCATGAAGGTCGGCGCCGAGGGGGCCCGAGCTGGCCCGACCGCCGGTCTGAGCGCCCAGGTTGACGCTGAAGTAAACTCCACCCGTCCCCAAGTATCCCGTGCCCGGACCTCCCACACCAAAGAGAATTGGGATGTCGATGTGTGTCCACCCATCGAAGGCAGCCGCCCCACCGGAAAATGAATCCCACCCACTATGAACCAGCCCGTTCCCGGTGCGATTCACATATGCAGCACTGGTTGTCATCCAGGATACGTCGTAGCTCGATCCCGCCAGGTTCAGCCCAACACTCGATCCCCCCCCGCCGAGAGAATCGCCTGAGCGGAAAACCTCCCCTTGCGCGCGGAAGTTGAGTCGGATCGTGTTACCGACGATGTCCGGGTGGTAGGTGCTCAGGAAGAGAAGGTCTTCCCACGACGCATTTGCCGAGGCGCCTCCCTCGACATCGAGACCCACGAATTTGTAATTGGCTTCGACGCGAAGGCTGAACCCATGGGAGGAGCCTTCCGCTGTCGCCGAACTGGAAGTGCCGACGATCGAACCCGAAGAGTACCCGCCCCCGTTGTCCGAGGCGGAGGAAGTGGCGCTAAACTGGCCCGAATCCATGTCGTCCGAGACCGACCCGGGATGATGCCCGGCCGTGGCGCGTGTGGAGGCGTGGTTTTCGATGAAACCCGCCCGGGCGGATGGGCCGGCCACGGCGATCGCCGCCAGGGCGATCCGGCACACCAGTCCCCGGATCGGCCCGCCCGCGGCGGGAGTGGAGATTCTTCGACGCAACATCCTCGTGCCTCTCCCTTCTGTGCGCGACGGCGAGGGTTCGCCCGTGCGGGTGACCTACTCTTGTGTGCGGCACGGCGCTCCGTGCGGCCTGAAGGGAGCTTACAGTTTCTCTCCGCGCCGGCCATTCCCTAGAATCAGGGAGTCGCCGTGAGAATCGACTGGCAAAAGAGGTCTTCTTCCGATGGCGAAGTCCGCGCGCATCAGGGCTGAGGATTGCAGGGCGATCTCGGGGCTCCTCGGCGACTGCCGCGACCTGGGGGACGACCGCCACGCCTGGCGCGAGCACGCCCTGTCGGGCCTGGCGCGCCTGATCGACGCCGAACTCGGCATCCTCGGCGAGATGGCGGGCTGCCGCTCCGGTAGGCCGCGCGACCTGGGGACGGTCACCCTCGGCTGGCAGGCCGGCTTCGTCCCGCGTCGCGCGTTCGACGCCCACTTCGAGGCTTTCAACCGCGAGCCCGACACCTACATGCCGACCATGGTCGAGGGCTTCCGATACTTCGATCCCGCCGAGGGCTTTTGCCTGCGCCGGACCGACCTCCGGGCCGACCGCCCGTGGTACACCTCGGCCGAGTACCAGAGGACCATGACCTCTTTCGGCGCGGACCACATCCTGTGGTGCTTCCGCCCGATCCCGCACGCGTCGGATAACAACTTCGGATTGGTCATCTTCCGTGGCAGGAGGCGTCGCGACTTCGACGCCCGCGAACTCCGGCTGGTGCGCGAGACGGCCGCGGTGCTCGCACCGCTAGTCGGCGGTCCGCTGGCGCGGTTCACCGACCCGTCGCCGCGCGACCTGCCGCCCCGCGCGCGGCAGGTCCTGGCCTGCCTGCTCGAGGGCGACGGCGACAAGCAGGCCGCGGCCCGGCTGCGGTTGAGCCCGCACACCGTGAATCAGTACGTCAAGTTGATCTTCCGGCATTTCGGCGTATCCAGCCGCACGGAGCTGCTGGCCCGCTGGATCCGACGGGGTTGGGGGAGCCGGTTCTCCTGGCTGGAAGGCTGACTCGAGACCGCTCCGAGGCATCCCCCGAGCCCGCCGGCGGATCCGGCCCGGCACCCAGACACGGCCAGGATTGGCTTCACGGCGATCAGGGCAAGCGGATATGACCATCCTTGCCGCGGAATCGGTCCACACCCAAGCGAAACGGAACAAGGGATCAGCTCGAAGTTCGCTCTCGCTTGCCTCGCGTCACGATTCACCGTGCGAGCCGACGCCGTCGGGTTCACGAACATTTGCACGGCGGGTGTGTTCGCGATTTCGCTATTCCGCCACGGCGGCTTGTATTTACTCGGATATCACCCTCCATTGAGCCTGCCGGGGCGCTTCATGACCGGGAGGTGGATCATCCCCGCCTACGACGTCGTCTTCGTAGCCCCGGGCATTATGATTCTGGCCTCTGCGACCGCCGCGATCGGCTTCGCGAATTGGAACGTTCCCATCGAAATCTCCGGCCCGATCATCTCGGCTTTGGTAGCATTCATCGCCTGGCAGACTCCACCCGGCCTGAATCGATGGCGGTTGACGGACGAACATCGCATAGTCCATCTCGGTGCCTCGACGGTCGAGCTGACCGGCGTCGGGTCGTCAAAGCCGTCGTCTTGAATTCCTGATTTCGAGGTGCCATGAAGTACCGCTTCTCCCCGTCGGTAATGGTTAGCCGCGGCTGCCCCCAGTGCGGACACGCGATGTTCCGTTCGCCGCTCTCGATGTACGACGACTGCCCGGGGTGCGGGCTCGACTTCGACCGCGGCGATCCGGGGTACTTCACCGGGGCGATGTACGTGAGCTACGGGGCCGGCATCCCGATCATCGCGCTGCTGACGTTGATCTTGCATTTGCTGATCCCGAGTTGGTCTTTGTTTCGCCTCGTGTTGCTGGCATGGGGACTGTGCTTGCCGTTCGTTCCCTGGATCTGGCAATATTCACGGGTAATCTGGGTTCATTTCGATCAGTGGATCGACCCCTTGCGGGACGACCGCGGGGAAACTCATTCGTTGACTGAGGATTAGACCGCAATGGCTGGAACCAATGGAGGCGGCTTGCGACCAATCGTCGACGTGGCCCGCGACCTCGACATCGCACCCGAGTTCCTGGAGCCCTACGGGCGCGACCAGGCCAAGGTGCACCTCGACGCCTTGACCGCGAGCGGGCGGCCGGCGGGCAAGCTGATCCTGGTCTCGGCGATCACGCCGACCCCGGCCGGCGAGGGCAAGACGACGACGTCGATCGGCCTGGCCCAGGGGATGTGGAGGATCGGCCGGCGAGCGGCCCTGGCCTTGCGCCAGCCTTCGATGGGGCCGGTCTTCGGCCGTAAGGGAGGGGCGACCGGAGGCGGCCTCAGCAAGGTCGAGCCGTCGAACAAAATCAACCTCCAGTTCACCGGCGACTTCCACGCGATCACCGCCGCGAACAACCTGCTGTCCGCCGCCATCGACAACCGCCTTTACTTCCGCGACCTCGATCTCGACCCGACCCGCATCCTCTGGAAGCGGGCGCTCGACATGAACGACCGGTCGTTGCGGAAGATCGTCATCGGCCTCGGCGGCCACTCCCAGGGCGTCCCGCGAGAAAGCGGGTTCGACATCACGGCGGCCAGCGAGGTGATGGCGATCCTCTGCCTCTCCGAGTCGCTCGCCGACCTCCGCCAGCGGATCGACCGCATCCTCGTGGGCTTCGGCGGCGACGGCTCGTCCGTGCTGGCCGGCCGGCTCGGCGTGACGGGGGCGATGACGGCGATCCTCAAGGAGGCGATCCTCCCCAACCTCGTCCAGACGACCGAGTCGACGCCCGCGTTCGTCCACGGCGGCCCGTTCGCGAACATCGCCCACGGTTGCAATTCGGTCCTGGCGACCCGCATGGCGCTCGCGTCCGCCGACTACGCGGTGACCGAGGCCGGCTTCGCCTTCGACCTCGGCGGCGAGAAGTTCTTCGACCTGAAGTGCCGCTCGGCGGGCCTCAACCCGGCGGCCGTGGTCATCGTCGCCACCATCCGCGCCCTCAAGATGCACGGCGGCGTGGCCCTCTCGGAGATCACCAAGCCCGATCCGGCGGCCGTCGAGCGCGGGCTGGTGAACCTGGCGGCCCATCTCGACAGCGCCGCGAACTTCGGCAAGCCGACCCTCGTGGCGATCAACCAGTTCGCGGCCGATACGCCCGAAGAGCTGGAACTGGTCCACGCCTTCTGCAAGTCGCGGAACGTCCCTTGCTCGACGGCCAACGTCTTCGGTAAGGGAGGAGCGGGAACGACCGACCTGGCCGAGAAGGTCGTCGCCGCCGCGTCCGTCCCAGAAACCCCTTTTCAGGCGCTCTACCCGCTCGACTGGCCGGCCGAACGCAAGATCGAGCGGATCGCCAAGGCGATGTACGGCGCGGCGGGCGTCGTCATCCAGCAGGCCGCCGAACAGAAGCTCCGCAAGGCGACCCAGCTCGGCTACGGCCAGTTGCCGATCTGCATGGCCAAGACGCAGGACTCGCTCTCCGACAATCCCAAGCTGCGAGGCCGACCGCAGGGCTTCACCCTCAACGTCCGCGACGTCGAGATCGCCGCCGGCGCGGGCTTCCTCGTCGCCCTGACCGGCGAGATCATGCGGATGCCCGGTCTGCCCCTGCGTCCCGCCGCCGAGCGGATCGACGTCGACGCCGAGGGAAACATCATCGGCCTGACCTGAGTGTGGCCGGAGGACGACGTCCGCCAGCGGGCGGGCTTGATTTCCCGCACGCCGCGATGCAGACTGAGTGACAGCACCCGGATCCCGCCGCCGAACCGCGGCGGACCCGGCCTGTCCCAGACGACAACTTCACAACGACAATTCGATCCAGGGTCCCAACCGGCTTCGCCGCGACGGCAGCGGCGCGCGAGGAATCTCAACGATGACGTCGATCCGTGCACGAAAGAGTCGCATCGCCTTGGTGCTGTGCCTGCTCGTCAGCTTCTCGTGGCTGGGATGCGGCCCGGCCGCCGATCCCACGGCGCCGCCGCCGATCCAGGCGGAGGATAAGGAGAAGCTCGCCGCCGCCCTGCCTCCGGGAGTGACCCTCGAATCCTCCATCGAGCCCAACGTGATGCTCGGGGCGAACTCGAAAACCGTCGGCGAGGCGCTCGCTTCACTTCACGCCTACGTCAAGGACAACAAGATCTACGACGGCGGCATGAGCAAGGTGATTCTGTTCAAGACGGGCAAGGACGACTCCAAGTCGAAGCCCGCCAAGAGCTCGAAGACGAAAGAAGAATCCACCACGATCGTTGTGACAGGCGGCTGAAGCCGAACGATCGATCGCCGCGACCCGCCGACGCTCGTCAGCGGCGGACGGCGGGCTTGGCTCCGATGGCGACCGCGGACGCGGCGGGTTCGCGGTCCAGGTTCTTCGCGATGTAGCTGTCGATCTTGGCCAACGTCGCGGCGGTCGCGCCTTCCTGGCGGCAGAGAATCCGACCGTCGCGATCGAGCAAGATCATCGTGGGATAGACGCGGATCTGGAACGCGTCCTGAACCTGGCAAGTACCGTCCATGGCGGTGGTCAGCACCGTGTAGTTGATGTCCAGCTTCTTGGCCACCTTGGACACGATCGCCGCGCGCTCGTTCGCCGGCTTCTGCTCGCAAGCGACGCCCACGACTTGTAGGCGCTTGCCGCCCAGCGTCGACTGAAGCTCCTTCAGGTGCGGAATCGACGTAAGGCACTTGTCGCACCAGGTTCCCCAGAAATCGAGCAAGATCAGGTCGGCGTCGAGGCTGCGGATCGAGACCATGCGCCCGCTGACGTCGGGGAGGGCGAAGTCGATGAGCCGCTGCTCGCTGGCGTCGAACTCGCAGAACGGGCTGTTCTTGCTCTGAGGAAGGAGCGACGGCGCCAGCGACTTCCGACCAAACGAGCGCGGCGCCGCCGTGAGCGAGGCGTCCCCCTCGGTCCGCCGCGCCGGGCGGTTCACGGACGTCTCGACGGGCTGGATTCTCGCCGCCGTCGTCGCCACGCTACGAGCGGCGGTCTTCTCGATGGCCTCGTCGAGTGGAATCGCCCCCGCCTGGAGCGCAAGTTCCGACCATGTCGGCCGCTTCGCCTGGAAGGCCTGGGGATCGCCGTCCTCGGGCGCGTCGGGGACCTCGACCGAGCGAGGCCGCGGGCGCTGTCTGGAACGCGCGGGAGACGCCGTCTTGGGCGGGGCCGCGTCGGGTTCGTCGAGCAAGAGCGGAGCGAAGGCCTGCGACCGGACCGTGCGACTGCCTTTGTCAAATCCATCGGGCAGCGGTCGCGGAGCGTCGGCGACGGCGCCCGAAGCCTCCTCGTCCGAGATCGAATCGGCCTCGGCGGCCAGCGGCGACTCCTCGGCGACCTGAGACGGCCTCCGGGCTCGCGACCGGGCGGCCGTGCGGACGGGAGGTTGCTCGCGGCGATCGCTGACCTTGTCGACCTCGATCGCCGGCGGCAGCGGATTGATCTCTTCCGATTCCCCGTCGTCTTCGAAGACGGGATCGGCCGGTTTCTCAGCCCGAGGCGGCTTCGACGATCGCGCCCCCGAAGACCAGCCGCGCCGAGGTTCGACGCGATCGAGATCGAGGTCGGGATCAGCGGTCTTCGAGACGCGCGACAGACGCGGTTCGCCGCGGCTCAGCGCGACGGCGGCGTCGGAGGCCGGCGGCGCGAGGTCCTCTCGATTCACCGCAGCCGTATCGTCCCGCGGCTCCTCTTCGTCGTCGATGTCCTCGATCCTGGAGATCGATTTGACGTTCGACCGATCCGGTCGGGCCGCCGAGCGAACGTCGCCGCCGCTACCGATCCCAGCGTCTCGCAGATGCAGGCCGATCCGCACGTTAGTGTCCGGCGCGTCGGCGTCGGCGCGTCCGCTCATCATCCCCTGCTCGCCCTGATACTCGGCGATCACCGTGTAGGCCGAGCCGGGCCGAAGGCCGCCGAGCGTGAAGGCACCCGATCGATCGGTCTTCGCGAAGACCGCCTTACCCCCCGGATCAGCGCCGACCGCCAGGCGCACCATGGCGTTGGAGGCGGGACGCCCCTCTTCGTCGTAAACCCGCCCCGAGATCCGCCCCTTCGCTGTGCGCGGAAGTTCGGGGTCAGCCGTGTCGGCCCGCAACGACCCACCGGGAGCCCCCGCGACGACCGGCAGCGCCTTGTCGCCGACCGAGGCGGTCGTCCTGATGTTGTCGGGCTCCGTCGGGCGCAGGGCTCCAGTCTGAGAGCATCCGCACAATCCCGACATCAGGAGTAGAAGTCCAGGCGTGACTCTCGGGAAGCGCATGGGGTCGAAGCCCTCCTCCTGGATAAAACGGCTGGGCGAGGCGAACTGGGGGATTTGCTGGCAGGGTGATCGTCCTGATCCCCTGGGAGCTTTTGCGCGTCGTGGCCGTTATTCGCAATGGTGTCAATCTTGGCGCGCTCGCCGCCGGCGAGTGCCGTTCTCTCCTTTCAGGTATCGGTCGAGGTCGTCGGGGACTTTACGGTTTCTGATGGGTTCGTCCGCTGGACCGTCGAATTCAGCGTGCGTGGGATCGTGCGTTCAGTTCCAGCGAGCGACGAGCCCCTTGGCGGTGGTCAGCAGATCGCGCACGGTCGGGGAGTCGGACGCCTCGGGGCGCGACCGCAGGTAAGCCGCCAGGGGGTCGATGGCCTCGCTGGGAAGGTCGAGCTGGAGGCAGATCATGCCGAGATCGCGCTGTTCGATGGGATCGTCGCCGGCCATGGCCGCGAGCCGTCGCTGGATCTGGTGGGCGGAGGGATAATCCTCCTCGCCCAGGTAGACGGCCTTGAGATTGCGAAGCATCCGGGCGACGACGACCCGGAACGAGCACGGTGCGATCTGGGCTTCGGAGAGCGTCACCTCGCCGCCGGTAAGCTGCGACAGCCGGCGCTGGCAGGCGTCGAGGTCGAGGATCTCGCCGGCGTGGAACGGATCGATGAAAAGCGGTCGGTCGACGGCGTCGAGGCGAAGCATGAAGTGCGCGGGGAGGTTCGCGGCCGACAGTCCGACGCCCAGCCGATCGGCGAGCGACCAGTAAAGGACAGACAGGCTGATCGGGATGCCCGTCTTGCGGTCGACGACTTCGTTGAGGTAGCTGTTCCGGGGATCGAAGTAGTTTTCCTGGTTCCCCGTGTACCCTTCCTCGATGAACAGCACCCAGTTGATCTGGCGGAGCGTCTTGAGCGTGGGCGCGTCGGGTCGGCAACGCTCGCGGATTCGCTGGGCGAGTCGGTCGATGTGCTCGACGTAGGCGTCGATGCGCAGGTCGGGGTAGGCGTCGCGCGCGATCTCCAGCGCCACGCGGTCGAGGCTCGGCCGAGGCTCGTTTCGCAAGACCCGTTCAAATTCTGGACTGGGGGGAAACGTGGACCGCACATCCCTTCTCCGTGTCAGGACGCCAGCGATCGTTCGCGGAGGCCGGCGTCGTGGGATGGGCTGTTCCGTTCCGACCGTCGAGCCGCCCGAAGCGTGATCCAGGCGGTCGGTGCAAGCACCATCACGAATCCCAGCAGCGTCGTAATGGTCAGTTGCCGGGTTTGCAGGATCAGGTCGTAGCCTAACCCGAACACGACCTGGGTCAAGCTGAGTACGGAAATCCGCGCCGGGGGGCCGGAGGCGAACGCCTTGGTCAGGAGCACCTGGCCGAACGTGCCGCAGAGACCGACGCCCACGAGCAAGAACACGGACGCGCGGTCGAGCGACGCCGCGACCGCGTCCGGCCTTCCGAAAACGAGCAAGCCGGCCAGAACGAGGCTCGCCAGCCCCGAGAAGTGGGCGACCACTGCGCGGGCGTCGACCTCGCGCAGCCGATGCAGGCCCATCATCGCCACGGCCGTCGCGAACGAAGCCAGAAGCGCGACGAGTACCGCCTTCCCGTCGCCGGTTCCCGACAGATAGGGCGTCTGGATGAAGACGACTCCGAGAACGGCGCAGACGACGCAGGCGAGATCGGCCCCCCATCCCGCCCTGCCCCCTCGTCGGCCCGAGGTCAAGACGATCCAGAGCGGGTACGTGTTCGTGAGGGTCAGGGCGTCGGCGATCGGCAGATGCGTCAGGGCGTAAAACGTGCAGACCAGGCTGATCGTCCCCGCGATGCTGCGCATCCAGAGCGTCCGCGGCGTCCAGAGGACCAGCCGCGCGCCGCCGCTCCACGCCAGTGCGACCGAGAAAGCGAACGTGCAGACGATCCGAAGGAAAGCGACCAGCATCCAATCGCAATGAGCGCCCACCGCATGGGCCAGCGCCCCCATCGTCGCAAAGCAGAACGCCGCTGAAATCATCCAGACCGCGGGCAAGAGGCTTCTGATGCGGATACCCATCCGTCCCATTGAGATCGTCGGAGCCAGGCGCCCAGGTCGTTACGGACGGGTTCCTCTCCGGTTGAATTCAACCAACATCCAGTCTATCGAAATCCTAGCCGCGTGAGACCGCGAGCCGATCGCGCGAGGCGGTCACGAGCCTGTCGCACGATCGGCCGAGGGAGCGTATCATGGGCCTTTTGCGACATCACGCCGGCTGAGACCGCAAACACTTTGGCGTTCGGGCGAGGAGCGAGACACCCCATGAGATTCCGTTTTCGTGGCGGGCCGGCGTTCGGGCTGGCCTCCTGCCTGGTCGCGGTCGCAGGCGCGTCCGCAATCGCAATCGCGGCCGACGAGCGTCTCAAGCCGGCGGTCGAGGCGATCCAGTCGGATGCGATCCTCAAGCACATTCAGGCGCTGTCGTCCGATGACTTCGAAGGCCGCGGTCCCGGCACGCCTGGCGAGGAAAAGACGGCCGCCTACCTCACCGAGCAGTTCAAGGCGCTGGGCCTGAAACCGGGAAACCCCGACGGCACGTTCGTCCAGAACGTCCCGCTGGTCGGATTTCAAGCCACGGCGGTCCACGCCTCGTTCCAGACGCCTGGAGGCCCGATTCCGCTCGAATTCCCCAAGAACTTCGTGGCGCTGTCGCGGAGGCTGGCGCAGGAGGTCAAGGTCCAGAATTCGGACGTGGTCTTCGTCGGATACGGCGTGGTCGCGCCCGAGTACGGTTGGGACGACTACAAAGGGGTGGACGTCCGCGGCAAGACCCTGATCATGCTCGTCAACGACCCAGCCGTCCCCGATCCCAAGACGCCAGGCGAGCTCGACCCCGCCGTGTTCAAGGGACGGGCGATGACCTACTACGGGCGCTGGACGTACAAGTACGAGATCGCCGCCGAGAAAGGTGCCGCCGCCGCGATCCTGATCCACGAGGAAGGGCCGGCCGGCTATCCGTTCTCGGTCGTCCAAGGGAGTTGGAGCCGCGAGAATTTCGACATCGCCGAGCCCCCCAAGGAAGGCTCGCCCCAGCGCCCCGCCGTCGAGGGTTGGATCGACCTGGAAACCGCGACCAAGCTCTTGCAGGCGGGCGGTCAGGATTTCGCGGCGCTCAAGAAAGCCGCCGTCGACCGCGCGTTCCGCCCCGTCTCGTTGAACACCAAGGCCGAGTTCGCGGTCAACACCACGATGCGTCAGGTCCAGTCGCGCAACCTCGTCGCCCGGCTCGAAGGCGCGGACCCGACCCGGCGCGACGAGCACGTGGTTTACACGGCCCACTGGGACCACCTGGGACGCGACCCCAAGCTCGCCGGCGATCAGATCTACAACGGCGCGATCGATAATGCGTCGGGCGTGGCGACGGTCCTCGAAATCGCGCGCGGGTTCACCCGGATCAATCCCCCTCCCAAGCGGTCGCTCCTCTTCCTGCTGGTCACCGCCGAGGAGAAAGGGCTGCTGGGCTCGAAGTACTACGCGGCTCATCCGCTGTACCCGCTCGAACGCACGCTGGCCGACGTCAACATCGACGGCGTCAACGCCTGGGGACGCGCGCAGGACATCATCAGCATCGGGATGGGGCAGTCGAACCTCGACGATCTCTTGATCGAGGTCGCCAAGACGCAGAACCGCGTGGTCAAGCCCGACGCCGAGCCCGAGAAGGGATACTATTACCGCTCCGACCACTTCGAGTTCGCCAAGCGAGGCGTCCCCGCGCTCGATCCCGAAGGGGGCCGCGACCTGATCGGCAAGCCCGCCGGTTACGGCAAGCAGAAGCAGGACGAGTACACCGAGAAGGACTACCACAAGGTCAGCGACCAGATCAAACCCGACTGGGACCTGTCCGGCGCGGTCGAGGACGCGCGGCTGCTGCTCGAAGTCGGCTATCGAGTCGCCGAAGGGGACGCCTTCCCCGAGTGGAAGTCCGACAGCGAATTCCGGGCCCGCCGCGAGGCCATGCTCAAGGCTTACAAGCCATGACGACCGGTTCGAACACGGGCGGCCGGAGGCGGCGGAGCTGATGGACCGCACACAAACGCGATGGCTGGTTCTCGCCCTCGGGCTGACCGCCGTGATCGCCGCCGGCGCCTGGGCCGACTGGGCTTTCGGCTGGGTCACGCCGGCCTTCGACTTCGTCGCGCACCAGTTCTATGAAATCCCCATGCTGGGACGGATTCGCCGGCCCTCGCAGCTCGTCCTCGTGCGCTGGCATCTGGGAATCTGGGCCGCGATGGCGGCGGGCGGGCTGATGCTCGCGCCGTGGCTCGGGCGGCACGCGCGGATCGCGCTCACGATCTTCTGGATCGGTTACGCGATCCGAGCGACGGCCTGGATCTGCGGGGGGAACGTCCCGCTCGTTCCGGGCGACAGCAGTCATTACATCGAGGTCGCCACGTCGGTCTATCGCGGCCAGGGGCCGGTCAAGCACTACGTCGAGAGTTTCTTCAACGACTACCCGCGCATCCGCCTGAACCAGGGCGTGCTCGACGACTGGGCGACGCCGCTCGACGCCTACGTTCGAGCCGCGACGTTCCGACTGACCGGCGTCGCGCCCGGCGCGTCGATCGACGCCACGATAGCCGCCGCCAAGGGGTGCAGCTTCCTCATCAACTTGCTGGCGCTGCCGGCCCTTTACGGGTTCGCTCGAAGACGCTTCGGTCCGGTCGTGGGACTGACGTCGATGGCGGTGCTCGCCGTGCTTCCGGTGCACGCGATCTACGCCGGGTTCGTGCTGCGCGAGAGCCTCGTCGCGTTGACGTCGATCCTGGCCGTCTGGACGATCGTCGAAGTCTGGAACAGCAACGGCCGATGGGCCTCCGTCGCCTGGACGCTGCTGGCCGGGCTTTGTGGAGGCCTGTCGATCCTGGCGCGCAACACCGGACTGGCGCTCGTCGCGGCCTCGGGTCTCAACGCCCTGGTTCGCCTCCGGCGCCGGCCGCTGCTCCTGGTGCTCTGGGGAGTTCTCGTCGCTCTCACGATCCTCCCCTGGGCGGTCGCGACCACGCGCGAGTACGGCAGGCCGTTCTATGCGTATACCAGCCTGTTCGAATACAACTTCTCGTGGACGGTCCACCACTTCGACCGGGGCAACACCCGGCCCGAGCAGTTCTACACCTGGGCCAACGCCCCCGAGATCGTCCGGACGAAGATCAAGTCGCTGATCATCATCGCCGTCTATTCGACGATGATCGTCGGCTTGCCGCTGGCGGCCGGCTACCTTTACCGACTGCGCAAGGGCGATCGGGACGCCCCGGGGCGGGACCTCGACGTCTTGACGGCGACGATCTTCGTCGTCTTCGTCGCCGCCACGATCAAGAGCGTCGCCGACGTGACCCAGGTGGCGCAGCTCGGCCGTTACTACCTGCCGGTGTACGTCGTGATGATCCCGACGGCCGTCGCGGGCGTGATCCAGTGGCTTGAGAAGCTGCGCATCGATCGTCGGGCGTTCGGTTGGCTGGCCGCGTCATACGTCGCATTGGTCTGGGCCGATCCGACGTGGGCCTACGATGCATCGTGGTTCTCACATCCCTACCAGTTGCACTGGCCGGCGCTTCGCGAGGCCGGCGAGTGGATCAAGGAGCATCCCGAGCGCGTGCCGCCCGACGCCCGCGTCATGACCTGGTTCCCCTGGGAAATCCGCGTGACGAGTGACCGAACCACGGTGCTGATGCCTCGCAACTACAGCGCCGCCCGGATCGACGAGGTCGTCCGCCAGTACAACGTGACGCACATCCTCTGGGGCTCGTTCGACGCGCAGGAACACGTCGATCCCGAGACGTGGGGGCCCTATCTCGAACAGGTCCGGACCGCGCTCGGGCTGACCACGGCCAAGGAGCTGCATCGGTCGCCTCGCGAGATGTTCTACCCGGTCCGGCTCTATCGACTCCGTTAGGAAACCATTTCGATGCGCTGGTCGTTTCTGGTCCTGGTCGCGATCCTGGTTTTCGACGTATGGTATCGCGCCCACACGTTCGCGCCGACCGTCGTCGAGGCCACTGGAGTGAACCTGTGGCCGGCGACCGTCGGGCCGTCGGAGCCGCTCGACTGCGACGAGGCGATCTACGCGCACATGGGCCGCCGACTGCTCGCGGGCGACGTCCTCTATCGCGATTTGACCGAGAACAAGCCACCGCTCGGCTACTGGCTGTACGCGACGCCGATCGCGCTGTTCGGTTACAACGAGCTGGCCATCCGCCTGTTCCCGATCCCCTACGTCCTGGGAACGATCGCCCTGCTCTGGTGGATCGGTCTGAAGCTCTCGGGGCCGGCGGCCGGTTGTATCGCCGCCGCAGTGTACGCGATCGTGAGCACCGATCCGTATCTGTACGGCAACGGATCGAACCTCGAACATCAGATGAACTTCTTCTCCGTCGCCTCGCTGGCCTTGATCCTCCTCGGCTGGACCAGGAAGACGCTCTGGCCTCTCGCCCTGGCCGGAGTCTGCCTCGGCGCCGCGACGCTCGTCAAACAGGTCGCCGTCTTGCCGATCATCGTCTACGGCGCGGCGGTCCTCGCGATTCCGACGAAGAGCCGGGCGAAAGACCTGGCGGCTCTGACGTTCGGGCTCGGGCTGGTTCTGCTGCTCGCGGCGGCGGTTTTGATCGCTCAGGGCGCGGGCGTATCGGCGTATGACGATATCTTCCGGTTCGGCCGGGCGATGGCGACTGACACGTTGCCCGAGCCGGGCGCCCCTTCGGCCTGGGTCCGCTGGCTCACCGGCAACGCCGACCCGACGGGCAAGCTCCCCTGGCCGTTCGGCAACACCAACTATCTCGTCTGGTGGGCGACCGGAAGCTGGCCGCTCTGGCTAGCAGCGGCACCTTGCATCGCCCATCTGGCGCTCGGCCCGAACGGCTCGGCCGGACGCAAGCTGGTCGCCGCCTGGACGGTCGCGGCCGGGGTTCAAGTCGTCCTTCCGGGCCTCTACTGGGCGCACTACTACCTGCTGCCGACGCCCGGGATCGCCGTCGCCGCCGCCGTGACCCTGACCGATTGCCTCGCCGCTGTTCGCAAACGGTTCCGGTTCGCCGACCTCGGGGGCGTCGTCGTCGTACTCGCCGCGATTCTAGGGACGGCGTTCCTCCAGGTTCGCGATTATTTGCTCTGCCCGCCGCAAGAACTGACGATCCGTTACAAAGGTGGCGGGCAGTGGGTTTTCTTGCGGCGGCTGGGTCTCGAACTAGCGCAGCGCTCGAAGCTCTGGGAGCATCCGACGCTCTACGTCTGGGGCTGGCAGAGCCCCTTGCACTTCTACGGGAAGCTCGACGGCGCCAGCCGGCACCTGTTCGTCGACAACCTGCTCCGCGACCAGGCCGAGCGCGATCATCCCCTGATCAAGCCCCGTGTCGAGGAGATCCTCCGAGACCTTCGCACGCATCCCCCGGCGTTGATATTCGCGGGCTACCCCCCCTTCCCCGCGCTCCGCGCGTTCCTGTTCGAGAATTACATGCCGACTAACCTCCCCGGCACGTTCTTCGAGAAATCACTCCCGTCGACGCAGGCCCAGACTCAGAGCGGGATCGGGCTCTGGGTCGAGAAGTCGAAGTACCGGGCGTTCGAGCAAGCTCACGCTCCTCAGAGCGGCTCGTTCACGTATTGACGGCCAGCCGACGCTCTGCCGCCTGGGCGGCGACTACCCGAAGATAGCCGTTGCGCAGGTCTTCCATGATCGCGCTCCAACTTTGCGACTCGGCGTAAGCTCGTGCGGCGTGTGCCATGCTCGTGCGGCGGGCCGGATCGTCGATGAGTAGGAGGATGGACTCGGCGAAGGTCTCGGGGGACGAGTCCGGCTCGACGAGCAGGCCGGTAGCGCCATCCTTGACGATCTCGCCGACGCCGCCGGCGCGGAGCGCGACGACGGGCATTCCCGAGGCCATCGCTTCGAGCACGACGTTGCCGAACGTCTCGGTCAGGCTCGTGAATGCGAAGACGTCGCCCGCCGCGTAATGGTCGGCGAGGTCGTCGCCGAGGCGATAGCCGGCGAACCTGGCCGAAGGTCCCAGGCGCTCTTGCAGTTCGGCGCGAGACGGTCCGTCGCCTACCAGCAAGAGCCGGACGTTGGGCCGCCGGGCGACGACGATCTCCAGGGCCTTCGCCAGGTAGTCGACGTTCTTCTCGGGGGCGATCCGGCTCACGTAGCTGACCACCGGGTCGTCGGGCCCCCAGCCGAAGGCGGTTCGCAAGTCTGCGCGGCCCGGTCGATCAGGGCGGAAGAACGAGGCGTCGACGCCGCGCGGCCAGAGGGCCAGTCGCTCGAAGCCGAGTTGTTCCAACTGGGCGATCGTGGCCCGGGACGGTACGTACGTCTCGCGCGTCCCGTTGTGGAACCACCGCAGGTAGCGCCAGATCAGGCTCTTGGCCCAGCCAACGCCGTAATGGCCGCTGTATTGATCAAAGTTGGTGTGGAAGCTGGAGACGATCGGGATCTTGCGACGATGCGCGTGGCGAAGCACGCTCAGGCCGAGGAACGCCTCGGTGGCGACGTGGATCACGTCGGGCCGGAAGGCGTCGATCGCGCGATGGACGCGGCCGAAGGGAGGGAGCGGGAGGTGAAGCTCCGGATAGAACGGTAGGTTGACCCCCTTGACCCGGCAGACGTCGCCGCGCTCGACGGCGTCGCCGTAGTCGGGATAGATCAACTGCACGACGTCGCCGCGCTCGGTCAGGCAGCGGGTCAATTCTCCGAGGGTGCGCGACACGCCGTTGACCTGCGGCGCGAAGGTTTCCGTGACGAGGCTCACGCGCATGTTCGGTCCCGGAAGGGGGAAGTCCCCGGGGAAAACCCCGGGGACGTTCACAACGGCGCGCGTCGGGCGGCCGGCTGTCACATGTTGGCGATCACGGCGGAGGCGAACTCGCTGCACTTGACTTCCTTGGCGCCTTCCATGAGGCGGGCGAAGTCGTAGGTCACGGACTTCTGGGCGATGGCGCCGTCCATCCCCTTGATGATCAGGTCGGCGGCCTCGGTCCAGCCGAGGTAGCGGAGCATCATCTCGCCGGAAAGGACGACCGAGCCGGGGTTCACCTGGTCGAGGTCGGCGTACTTGGGCGCGGTGCCGTGGGTGGCCTCGAAAACCGCGTGGCCGGTGATGTAGTTGACGTTGCCGCCGGGCGCGATGCCGATGCCGCCGACCTGAGCGGCGAGGGCGTCGGACAGGTAGTCGCCGTTGAGGTTCGGCGTGGCGATCACGTCGAAGTCGGTCGGACGGGTCAAGACCTGCTGCAACGTGATGTCGGCGATCGCATCCTTGATCAGGATCTTGCCCGATTCGAGCGCCTGCTTCTGCTCGGCGTTCGCGGCGGCTTCGCCCTTGGCGGCCTTGGTCCGCTCCCACTGGTCCCAGGTGTAGGTCTGGCCGCCGAATTCGCGCTCGGCCAGGGCGTAACCCCAGTTGCGGAACGCCCCTTCGGTGAACTTCATGATGTTGCCCTTGTGGACCAACGTCACGCTCTTGCGCTTGTTCTTGATCGCGTATTCAATCGCCGATCGAACGAGCCGCTCGGTCCCCTCGCTCGAAATCGGCTTGACGCCGACGCCGGCCGTCTCGGGGAACCGGATCTTCTTGTACGCGCTGGGGAAGTTGTCCTTGATGAAGCCGATCAGCTTCTTGGCGTCGTCGCTGCCGGCCTCGAACTCGATCCCGGCGTAGACGTCCTCGGTGTTCTCGCGGAAGATCACCATGTCGACCTTCTCGGGATGCTTCACCGGCGACGGCACGCCCTTGAACCAGCGCACCGGGCGGAGGCAGACGTAGAGGTCGAGAAGCTGCCGCAGGGCGACGTTGAGCGACCGGATGCCGCCGCCGATCGGCGTGGTGAGCGGGCCCTTGATGCCCACCAGATAGTCGCGGAAGGCGTCGACCGTCTCGTCGGGCAGCCAGTTGTTGAACTGCGAGAAGGCCTTGCCGCCGGCGTAGACCTCCATCCACTTGATCTGCCTCTTGCCGCCGTAGGCTTTCTCGACCGCCGCGTCGAACACGCGCACGCTGGCTCGCCAGATGTCGGGGCCCGTGCCGTCCCCTTCGATGAACGGAATGATCGGGAAGTTGGGGACGGTCAGCTTGCCGTCCTTGATCGTGATCGTCTCTCCACCCGCCGGAGCCTCGGCTTTCGGGCTCGCCATGAAATTCTCTCCTGATTGTGTCTTGATAGAGTCCGACGCCAGTCGAATCGGGCTCGTCCGGCCGATCGATGATGGCACATTCCCGGCGCATCGGCAAGCGCGAGAACGCCGAGCCCGCGTTGAGGCTGGACGCTTGCCGACCCGGGGCGATCCTGGGAAACTGGGAACTCGACGGCCGAATCCAGCAGCCGATTCGACGCGCCGTCGCTTCGTCCCCTCCTCCAGATCGAGAGACACCGTTGAAGATCAATCCAGTCAAACGCGCTCTCAAGGCGGGCAAGCCGCAGATCGGCACCTGGTTGTCCCTCGGGAGCGTCGCCGCCGCCCGCTACATGGCCCGGGCAGGCTTCCCCTGGCTGACCGTCGACATGGAGCACACGCACACCGACATCAACACCGCCGCCATGATGTTCGGCGCGATCGCCGACGCCGGCTGCATCCCCCTGGCCCGCGTCCCCGCCGGCAAGCATGAATGGATCAAGATGGCGCTCGACTGCGGCGCGATGGGGATCGTCGCGCCCATGGTCATGGATGCCGACGAGGCCCGCGCCATCGTCGCCGCCTGCAAGTACGCCCCCCAGGGCAACCGCTCCGTCGGCGGCGGGTTCCACGCGATCAACTTCGCCGCAACCCCCGAAGACTACTACCGCAAGGCGAACGACGAGATCCTCGTCATCATCCAGACCGAGCACATCGACACCGTCGACCGGCTCGACGAGATCTATTCCGTCCCCGGACTCGACGCCGTCTTCGTCGGTCCCAACGACCTGACGTTCACCATGCGGTCGGCTGACGGAACCTTCCCCACCAAGGAGTTCTTCGAGAGCACGCTCACCCGCATCCGCGAGGCCGCCAAGCGAAACAACCTCCCCTGCGGCCTGCACGTCCTGACCGCCGACGACGCCCTCCGCCGCGCCGGCGAAGGCTGGCAGTTCATCGCCGTGGGGAGCGATCTCAAGATGATGCTCGACGACGCTGCGGTCGTCGTCGGCCGCACCAATCCCGACCGCGAGGCGCAAGACCTGGCCAAATATTGAGCGAATCCGGGCCGGACCGGGTCAGGCCTCGACGAGAGCCTTGATCCGGTCGAGCCCGCGGCGGGCGACGTCGAACGGGTCGTGCGTCCAGAGTTCCTTGTTGAAGATCTCGAACGAGATCGGGCCGCGGTAGCCGATGGTTCGCAGGTTGGCGATGACGCGCGGCAGGTCGGCGATCCCGTCGCCCACCATGACGCGATCGTAGTCGGTCTGGGTCAAGGGATCGGGCGTCGCGGGGACGTCGTTGATGTGGAAGTTCGCCAGCCGGTGGCCCGGGATCTTGAGCAAGTCGTCGACCGAGCCGCCGCCACGGATCATGTGGAAGACGTCGGCGACGATCGTCGCCTTCGCGTTGCGGGCCCCCTGGGCGATCGCCCAGGCGCTCGAGACGCTGTTGATCCCATCGACGAAGCCGAGAAACTCCATCGACGGCGTCACCCCGGCCTGCTCGCCGATCGCCAGCAGCTCGACGAACCGCGCCGTGATGTGCGGGAGGTCGACGACTTCCTGCGGCGGGCTGGCCACGATGTAAGGGCTGCCGAGGGCCACCGCCTGATCGATCCGCCGCCGGCACTCGTCGAGCGCCCGGACGTACTCGTCTCCCTCGGTCGTCGCCCAGCTATGCAGGGCGATGACGCTTACGACCTCTAGCCCGGCGTCGCTGATCGCCTTGCCGAGATCGCTCAGCGAGCCGCCTTTGGCCAGGTATTCGTCGATCTCGTCGTTCCAGGGCTCGATCGCCTTGTAGCCCGCCGCGCCGGCGACGCGGACCTTCTCCAGCAGCGGCGTGGGTTGAATCGTGCTCGTGTTCAGGCAGTAGAGAAACTCAGCCATCGCGATCGCTCCCTGAGGACTGTCGGTGGTTGCGTCTTCGATTCAGTTCTTCTCGATCCGCTGCTTGTAGGCGGGCGTGTGATCGGCCACGTAGACCATTCCCGCGTCGTCGGCGCAGTGGAGGCCCGAGTCGATGTAGAGGATGTCGCCGGTGGTCTTGCGTCCGGCCGGCGACGACAGATAGACGACCGCCGCGCCGATGTCGTCGGGCGTCGTCAGGTTCTTGATCCCCGTGGGGAAGTCGGGACGGCCGTATCGGGCCTGGATTTTACGCTCGTTGGGCGTGTCGACCCAGCCCGGCGCGACCATATTGCAGGAGATCCCTTCGCCCATGCACTCGACGGCGACCTGCCGCGTCAGGCCCAGGAGGCCCGCCTTGCTGATGACGTAAGGAAAGAGCCCCGGCAAGGGCTGCGTCGCGCGCGTCGAGCCGATGTTGACGATCGTCCCCCGCCGCGTCCGCAAGAGCGGCAACGCGGTCTTGATCCCGAGCCAGGCCCCGCGCAGGTTGACGTTCAGCGTCTGGTCCCACATGGCCTCGTCGGTCGACTCGATCGTCCCGCGGGTGCTGATCCCGGCGTTGTTCACCAGGACGTCGAGACCGCGGTGCGCTTTGGAAACCTCGGCGATCGCCGCTTCCCAGTCGGCGGCCTTTGTGACGTCCAGGACGATCCCCGAGGCGTCGATCCCCTCCCCTTTGAGTTCATCGGCCGACTGATGGACGAGGTCCTGCTGCACGTCGGCCAGCCAGACGGCGAAGCCCGACGCCCCCAGAGCACGCGCGATTCCCAGCCCGATGCCCCCCGCCGATCCCGTCACGAGGGCGACCCGCCGCGTTTCGCTGTCGGACATGACTCGCTCACCTTCTCGATAACCCGAAAACGCCGCGCGAACGACCTTCGGCGCACGCGCGTTCCGCCCACTATCGGGCTCTCGGCCCGGCAGACCATGATGAACGGCGGGCGGGGCGTCGTCAATCGCGTGGGCCGTCCTTGTCTTCCCGGAATCGTCTCGGAATCCTGGAATCAAAATGCGAACGGTCCGGCATTACGCGTTGAGAACCACGAGGCAACCCGAAGGGCTCGACCGATGCGATCGACACGACCAGGCGACGTCGTCCGCGTTCGCGGCGTGAAATCCGGATCGGACGATTCACCACGGAGGACGGGAGGATGCGGAGGGAAGAAGAGAATCCCGATCCTCCCTCCTCCCCGGATTTCCTCCGTGTCCGCCGTGGTCGAAATCACCGGCTGGCCGATTTGGGATTCTCGATCGTGTCGCGGAGTTCCCAGAGGGCTTAAACCTTCTTAAACGCTGAGTCCGTGAGTTGTGTAGATACCTATGCCCGTGGCGAGAGGAAGCGCCCGGTAGGGCCATCGTGCTTGGATCAAGAGTGGTGGACGCCGAGGGGGGGGACGCCAGTGAAACTCCAACCCGATTCGTTTGTAGGAGACGTCGCGCGGATTCCGCCGCCTTTCCTAACGATCAAAAGGGCGATCGCGTCGTATGTTCTAGATACGGGAAGCTCCGTCCGGAGCGTCCGGGCTCGTTGGCAATTTGGCATCGGTGAAGGTGAAGCCGCCGTCGAACCATCCCAAAACCGCGCGAACCAAGCCAATCGGCCAGGAGACGGCCGGGGCGGCGGAATCGGGGTCGAGAACCAACGAATTCCGCGCGATCGAAGCCAATCCGGCAGGGCTGGAATGAGCACCGCCATTCGTCCGAAAGCATTACAGAGTTAGAGTTTAGGGCAGCGAACGACGCCCCGCCAACTCGAGGCGACTCCTGAGTTTCGCAACGAAGGAAGCCAATTTCCTCGCCTCGGGACGGCGGGGGGGGGAAGTGGGAGGAACGGCGGAATTCCGCGCGATCGAAGCCAATCCGGCAGGGCTGGAATGAGCACCGTCATCCGCCTGAAAGCATTACAGAGTTAGAGTTTGGGGCTGCGAACGACGCCCCGCCAATTCGGGGCGACTCCTGAGTTTCGCGACGAAGGAAGCCAATTTCCTCGCGTCGGGACGGCGGATTCCGCGTGATCGAATCGTCATGCCGCGCCCGGAAGCCCCTCCATGAAAAGAGTTGGGTGGCCTGGGTTCGGTTTCCGCCCCCAGGGGAGGAAGCCTCGGCCCGCCTCCCCTGGGTCGAGTAGGAACCCGGGCCACCCAACTCCGTCCCAGTCGAGACCCGGCGGTGCAATTGCGGATGAGGAGTGTTCGACCACCGTGGCGTTCGAAGAAAAGACTGTGCTGTATGTATGGGATTCACCCCTTCTCCGGCGTCGCGGTCAGCCTCGGAACTTCGTCTTGGGGGTGGCGTCGAGGATGCCGTGGATCGTATGCATGACGTTGTAGGCGGTCAGCTCGCAGAGCAAGTGGGTCACTTCCTCGTGGAGGTCCGGGTCGAGTTGGGGCTCGATCTTCTTCATGAGCGCGACGACGCGCGCTTCCTGATCCCTCAGCTCATGCTTGTCGATCTTGCCGTCGGCCATCGCGTCCATGAACGTGGTCAGCTTCTCGGCGTACTGATGGACGAGCGGGGCTTCGCTGGAGTCGTCGAGCCAGGGCGTACGGAACCGCGACTTCTCTTCGCCTTTGTGATCGTGATGCTTCGACATGGGTTCTCCCTTGGTCATTCCTCGATCAGTTTTCGGATCGCGGCCATTCGCTCCTGAGCCTTGGCGCGCGCGTCGGGATGGCTCAATCGTTCCTTCCAGTCGGCGGGGAGGAACGACATCGACGTGCATTCGAGCACGGCGGCCAGCTCTTGCTTCTCTTTCTCAAGCCCCTGGGCCGAGGGGACGAAATCGTCGATCGCCTGCGTCACGTCCTCGCCCGAGACCTGGTCTCGCCCCTTGGTCAGGGCCAGGCGCTTGGCCGAGAGGACGATGCTCTCGATGTCGGCCCCGCTGTAGCCTCGCTTCGACAGTCCCTCGGGCAGCACCGCGGGGTCTAACTGGAACTTGTTCTTCTTGGCCATGACCTTGAACATGAAATTGACTTCGCCGTCGTCGCGCGGGTTGAACAGCGGAAGATGCACCTCGGCCCTCCCCTGCCGCTTCAGGTCGATCGGCAGGAGGTCGGGACGGCTCGTCAGGAGCATCCAGATCAGCATGCCACGATACCGGGTGTCGCCCATCTGGCTGGCGATCATCGAGAAGACGCGGCTCGACGTACCCGAATCGCCGCCTCCCTCGCGCGTGCCGAGGGCCGCGTCGGCCTCGTCGATCACGATCACCACCGGCCCCATCGCGCGGAGGACGGTGAGAAGCTGTTCGAGGTTGCCCTCGGTCTCGCCCACGTACTTCGAGCGGAAGTTGCGGAGCTTGACGCACGGGACGCCGACCGATCCGGCGAAGCACTCGGCCAGGTAGGTCTTGCCGGTGCCGACCGGGCCGCAGATCAGGTAGCCCATCGGCGAAGCGTCGAGCCGGCCCTTTTCGAGCAGGGCCGCGTCGTCGACGAGCCGCTGCTTGACGCCGTCGTTGCCGACGAAGTCGTCGAGCGTCTGCACCGGCTCGACGAACTCGACCAGCCCCCGCGCCTGACGTTCGATGAGCCCCTTCTTGAGCTTCTTGAGGCTCGCGGAATCGAGCTTGATGTGCGACCGCTCGGCCAGGGCCAGCAGTCGTTCGAGGCTCACCAGATTCAGACCGCTGGTCAGCTCGGCGAGCTGCTCGGGCGTGAAGTTGGTCAGGTTTCCGAGCTTGCCGTCGCGGCCGTCGAACCAGTCCGCGAACCCGCGTCGGTCGTCGCCGGTAGGCATGGGCACGTTCAAGGTCGCGACGTGCGGACTCCCCACGAGCCGCTCGTTGACCTCGCTGAGCTGGTCGGAAAGCAGGCAAAACGCGATGCTGAAGCTCTTGATCTTCGGGTCCTGGGCCCACGACAGCAGCCGAACCAGCCGCGCGCCCAATGGGCCGGTGAGCTGGGCCAGGTCGCTTGAGGGGGTCAGGTACTGGGCGTGATCGAAGACGACGGCGATCCTCAGTTGCTTGGCGGGGTCTTCCTCCATCAGGTTGCGCTGGATGAGATGATCGAGGAGCGACAGGAAGGCGTCGGGATCGCGCGGCCAAGTCTTGAACTCGCCGATCCGATTGGAGAGCAAGGCGATCATCTTGTCGCGGCGGTCACGGTCGCTGCCCGCGCACACGTCCGGGCCGTTGCTCAGGTCGTAGCGGATCACGAGGTCCCAGTCGGCGAAGAGCTGGATCGCCAAAAACTCGTCGAGGCGGCCATAGACGACCGGCTCCTTGTTTGACTGGCGGACCAGATCATGGACGTTGCCGTGGAAGACGAACAGGCAACTCGTCCCGGCGTAGAACTGCTCGGCGAACTCGCGCGCCCAGCTGGGGAACCAGGCGGGGACCGATGCCGCCGCCTCCCCGCTGAGCAAGGTCCTTTGGTCGGTGCTCACGAAAGCCTGCTCCTGGCCGGGGCCCAAGGGATTCCCGAACGCGAAACGACGCCGAACTCACGATCGATCTCGATCAAGGAATCTCGGGCAGCGGTTCGAGCTGCTTGGTCGAGGGGCCGAGTTGCTTGGGTGCGGGCCTTGCGCCGACGGTCTCGGGAGTGGCCAGACCTTGCTCCTTTTCGAAATCCTTGAGCGCGTCCTCGGCGAGCGTCTTCTCGATCGAGATCTCGCGCTTGATGTCCTCGACCCCTTCGCCCGACAGATCGGCGGCCACGCGGACCCGGCCCCGGTTCTTGTCGATCTGGTCCTGAATGATCTGCTCGGCCTGGCCGAAATCGGTCGTGACGTTGAAGTTGAACTGGGTCGCGATCTGCGATAACTCGGCCTCGGCCCGGCTCATCTTCAGGTCGGCGTCGTACTTGTTGATCTTGTGCTTGACCGCTTCGAGCTTCTCGACGGCGTGCTTGATCTTCAGCAGGTTGTTCTGATAGGCCTGCTCGTGGATGGCGAGCTGCTTCTCGTTCTCGGCCATGTCTTCCTTGGCGCGGCGAAGGTCCAGGGCGAACTTGGCCGCCCCGTCGCGGTCGCCGGCGTTCAGGAACGCCTTGACCTTGGCTTCGAGCGTGGCGACGACCTTCGTCTGATTGTCCACCTGCCGCTGGACCCGCTCCACCAGGGCGCGGTACTGGGCCAGGCCTTCGCGGCCCTCCTTGAGCTGCTCGACGGAACGATCGTACTCAAGCTGCATCTCGGCGATCGGGTCGTAGCCGCGAATCGCGTTGGCGAGCTTGTTGAACTGCGCGGCGACCGCGTTCCAGAGTTTTCCGAGAATCATGATGTCACCCGTTTTGTGGCCTGATTCGTCCGCTGCGGTTGAAGGTATCCTAGTCGATGTTTATCGGGTTTTCCACGAGTCCCGCACAGGCCGTTGAAAACCGAATTCCGACGGCCTCGGTTCACCAGCTCGACTCGCTCGTTTCGCTCGACCACGAGGACGACGACGAATCCGAGCCCCCGGCGCTGGGCGCCGCTGGCGCGTCTTGACCGCCCGTGGCGAAGCTGGAGGCGCCTCCCGATTCCGAAGCCGCCCGACCGAGCATCGCCGCCGCGGCTCCTGTTGCAGCGCCCATGCCAAACGTGTTGAATCCCGCGACGCTGCGCTGCTGGTCGGCCTGGATCTGCATCTGCCGAAGATAGGCTTGCTGGACCGCCTGATTATGCGCCTGCCGGACCTGCTGGACGGCGGCCCCCGCCGTCCGGATCGCTTGCTCGTAGTTCTGGGAATGGTAGAGCCGCTGGGCCTGATTCAGGAGCGACTCCGCGCCGGCGGTGCTCAGGGTGACTCCCATCGAGAAGTAGGTCCGGGCCTGGCGGATCGTCCGAGCGGCGTCGGAGATCTCGGCCTCGGCCTGCCGGGCCAGGCGGATGTCTTCGCGGGCGAGTTGCTCCGAGTGGTCGAGGTCGGCCCGCGCGCCCCGGACCTGGTCGAGCAGCCTGGGCCATTCATTGCCGACGCGGGTGCTCTCGTCGCCGACCCGGTTCAAGACCTCCTCGGCGTTCCGATAGCGCTGGTTGGCCGCCACGCGGTCCTCGCTGTGACCAGCCAGAAACGCCTGGACCCGCGTCGCGTTCTTGCGGGCCTCGTCGTACTCGGAGGTCAACAGCTCGTAGATTTTGAGGTCGGCCTCGGCCTGCGACTGGGCGATCGAATACTCCTCGACCGCCTTCCCCAGAAGCTGGCGGATCGTCGGCCAGTCGGGTTGACTCCCAGCCGACTTCCGAGCGACCTGCCGCCTGGCCTCGCCGGCCGATTCGAGGCTGGCCCGAGCCTGCGGGCCGACCACGTGGTCGTACTGCGAGAAGAACGCATCGGCCTGGCGGTCGCGGTCGTCGAGATCGGCGGCGAGCTTCCGCGACTCGTCGCGAAGGGCTTTCAAGCCGCTGAGCCGCTCGCCGACGGCGTTCATCAACCGGAAGACGGCGTTCTGCTCCTGGGCGAGCTGACCGATCAGCCGCGCGCCCAGAAGGTACTTCTGAGTCGAACCGTCAGCGGCCTGGGCGGCTTCCTGGGCCTTGCGGTCGAAGGTCTCCAGAAGCGCCCGGGCCTGCGCCAAGTTTCCGGCGACCACCTGCCACGAGGCGGGGGCGAAGTCGCGCTTCAGTTCCTGCTCGAAGGCGTCGTACTGGGCCAGAGCCTCGCGCAGCCGCCGCGTCTCGCGCTCGCGTTCGGGCTGCTCCCGCGCGCACAGCCCCTTCGCCTGGATCACGGCGTCGAGCGTCCCTTGCGCCTCCGTCGCAAGCTTGCGACCGGCTTCGAGCCGGTCGGCGGCCGCGTCGGGATCGCCGGCCTCAAGAGCCTTCTGGAGTTCAGCGATCGCCTGATCGGACCGGGCGATCAGATGATCCGGGGCACCCCCTTCCTCGACCAGTTTCAGGCCCTGGCGGCGCTGGTCGGCCACGTCGGCCCGAAGCTTATCAAGCGCGGCGTGAACCTGCTTGCCGTCGTCAAGTCGCCCCAGGACGTTCGCGGCGCGTTCCCGGAGCTTCGTCGCGGCGGCCAGGGCCTCGCCGAGGACCGCCTTCGCGCCCAGGGGGTCGGGCGTGAGGATCTGCCCGGCCTGGTTTTCCAGGGCGGCGAGTCGGTCGATCTCTGGCTGGTAAGGGGCCGTCGGCAGGTCCGCCTTCCGCACCTCCGCCACCTTGGCGAGCGCCTGCGATCGGCCCTCGACGACCGTCGCGGCGGCCGACCGCGCTTCTTCGTGTGCGTTGTTGAGCTGGTCCATCGCGGCGTTGCAGGCCTTCGCGCCGGCCTCGACCTCGTCGAAGACCTTGGAATCGGAGACGAGTTGATCGGCCTCGGCGAGTTCCTTGCTCCCTCGGGCGCCTCTCCGCTGCGCCTTGTCGACGACGTCCATCACTTCGAGCCAACGATCCCAGAGTTTGCCGAGGTCGTCCTGCACCTTCTGAAAGTGACCGAGGGTTTGCCCGGTCATCGGTTCCTTGAAGTCGGCGTCCTCGATCGTCAGCGTTTTGAGGCGGGCCTTGAGCGCGTCGAGCCGGTCCATCATGTCGACGGCCTTCGCGCGGTAATCCTTCAGCTTGGAATGGAAGCTGCCACGCGCCCGCCGCCGCGCCAGCCAGACGAGGCCCATAATCATCAGGCCGATCGCCACGAACGAACCGATCAACGACCACGCCAGATCACGGCCGGTCGTCGACGGCGGCGGGGGAGCGACCGGCGCGACCGTCGTCGACGCCGCCGCATTGCGATTCGTCGGCCCGGGCACCGGCGGGACCGGGATCGACGTCGGGCTCGCGGTCTTTGCGACTTGCGTCGCCGGCGGCTTCGGCGACTCGCCCCCCCCTGGGAAGCGACGGCCTTGGTCTCGGAATCGCCGTGCGCGGCCAGAAAATTGTTGGTCGAGGTCAGCAGCGCGGAGAGCGCCCCCGGGTAATCGTTTTCGCGGGCGAGTGGAATGAAGGCGCGCTGGACGATCTCGCCGTCGATCGTCGTTCCCTTGAGGCCGAACCGATCGCGGAGCAGCGAGCCCGGATGCACGGCGACCTGACGGTTGTCGAGAGCCGCCACGACGACGACCGAACGCTCGGGGTCCAGCTTCAGGTTCTTGGCCTTCGCGTCGCGCCGCCATGAGTCGTAAAGCCGGTCGAGGTAGTCGCGGGTCGCGTGCTGGCCGGCGCCGGACGACTTGACCACGACGACGAAATACGACTGCGGCGACTGTCGTTCGAGATCCTTGATCGTCCGCGCGACCGACTCGTAGTGGTCGGGCACGTCCTTCACATAAAGCCGAGCACCGGTGTACACAGGCAACGGAGTCGCCTCCTGGGCGGTCGCCGGCTCCCAGGCCGCGAGCATCGTCGCCGTCGCCGTTGCGAGCACCACCGATCGGATCACCCGAGCAATCGCGGTCATGACGCGGACCCACCTCGATGAAGGGGACGGGAAGACCACGGCCGAGGAACCTGGCGAGGCCTTCCCCACGACGATGCGAGACGCAGCAATCAGAGTATCCCCGCCGAGGCCCGGCTTCAACCAGCCCTTCCGAGCCGTCCGCATGCCGCTTTCCACCACGGCCCTGTTGCCGGGCGTCGACGCTCGATGCCAAAAGGCAACGCGAACGGTGGAGCAATTCAACGCTTCTATCGATTGCAAGCCAACCAGCTTGAAACAAGCTTAAGTCGGCCTATCATTCCAACGTGCATGCAGCCCTGAATCCTTCATGAACGTCGCAACGTCGCATCGCTTCGGCCCTGCAATCCAAGGCTTCCCACCGGATCGCACCCCAATGACATGAGACCGCGGTCGCGCGGCGTCTGCGCGACACCTGATTTTCGCGTCTTGTCAGGTAAGCCGCGAAGGTTCGTTCTCGCCCTTGTTGAGCCTTGGGGCGCGAGCACTTCGCGCCTTCCGTTTTTGGATGACTTTTGGAGAGACTATGAAAGCTCCGCGTATTCTTCTGGCCCTGATCACCCCCGCCTTTCTGACCTGCTCAGCGTCGGCCGGGAGCCTGCTGAACTCCTGGAACATCGTCACGACCGGGGGACTCGCCGTATCCGCCAACACCGAAACCGAAGGCGCCGTGCGGGTCGGCGGCAACTTGACCGCGTCGAGCCAGTATCGGGTCGCCATCCATACGCCGACCGTGGACAACGTGAACAACCTGATCGTCGGCGGCAACGCCACGGGCGCCCTGACGATTCAGAACGGCAACGCCCTCATCGGCGGGACCCTCACCGGATCGATGAGCCATCCGAACGGCAGCTACAGCACGAACGTCGCGGCGGTCCAGGGCATCGGGGCGGCCGACGCCGCCGTTTTACAGAGCGATTCGAGCGCGTTCCACGCGATGACCGCCAACAACACCGTTTCGTTCCCGGGCGCCCAGCCGCAAGGGGTCAATTTCACCGTCGGGGCCGTCGATGCCGTCAATCACGTCGCGGTCTTCGACATCGCGGGATCGAGCCTGTTCAACAACGGCAATATCCAGCAAATCGGCCTGGGATTCGCGAACGGCCTCGGCGAGTCGTCGGTGTCGTCGATCGTAATCAACGTATCGGGAACGTCCGCCCTCGCGTGGGGGAACACAGGGAACTTCGTCGGCTTATTCGCCGACACCTGGGCCCGCACCCATGTGATCTGGAACTTCTATGAGAACGCATCGAGCATCACGTTCAACAACAAGTCGTTCAACGGATCGGTCCTGGCGCCGTTCGCGGCCATCACGACGGACACCCAGTCGTTCCAGGGGGCGATCTTCGCCAAGTCGCTCACCCAGGGGGGCGAGGTTCATCAATACCTGTATCAAGGCTACGACCCCAACACCAGCGCGGTCCCCGAGCCGACAAGCCTGGTCATGCTAGGGGTTTCGGCGGCCTGCGGTCTTGGTTACGGCCTCCGCAAACGCCGGATCGCCTGACGATCCCGTCCACCGACTTCAGAGACCTCGAAGAGCCCCACGTTCGCGTGGGGCTTTTTTCATGGAGCGACCCACAACGGCCCGAGCAACCTCAATCGAGGCGCTTCCAACCGTACCGGGGGCTTGGCCCCGCCTTCGCTTCGCGTTACCTTGAACGCGCCGACTCATCTCAATCATTCTGCTTGGAGAGGCTCAATGTCGTTCCGCGGCCTGTTCATCGCCGTCTTGATCAGCACGGCCATGATCGTATCGGCGTTCATGATCCAGTCGAAGCGGCCGCACGTCGAGGTCAAGCGGCCGACCGCCGATCTGGTGAAGGCGAACGGCAAGTGCGCCGAGTGCCACCTTCACGAGACCTCGGCGGTGATTCATGAATACGAAATGAGCCGGCACAATGAGAAGGGCGTCAACTGCCTCGACTGCCACCAGCCGACCAAGGGGCAGGAACCGCTCGACCACAAGGGCTTCACGATCACCAAGAAGCTCAGTTCCGCCAATTGCCAGGGTTGCCATCCCCAGCAGTACGACGAGTACCTGAAGAGTCGCCACGCGGCCCCGGCATGGGCGTCGGTCGCCGGCCCCGGCGATTTCACCGCCGAGCAGATCGCCTTCAGTGAAGCGATCCACAAAGGGGCCGTCGACCGTCCCGCGCACGACTTGACGAAGATCGAAGGCGTCGCGGCGGTCAACAAGGGATGCCGCGCGTGCCACGACGTCGGCAAACCGAACGCCGACGGCTCCATCGGCTCATGCACCGCCTGCCACGCGCGGCACGTCGCCTCGGTCGAGCTGGCGCGGCTGCCGGAGACCTGCGGCCAGTGCCACATGGGACCGGACCACTCGCAGCTTGAAATCTATCACGAATCGAAGCACGGCGTCCTCTTCAACGCCCAGCGGGCGACCATGAACCTGAAGGCTCGCCCGGAGAAGCTGTCGACCAGCGACATGCCCGTGCCGACCTGCGCGACCTGCCACATGAGCGGGCTCGAAGGCGAGAAATTCACCCACGACGTCACTCAGCGGCTTTCTTACTTCCTCTTCGCCACCGTCTCCGATCGACGTCCCAAGTACGAAGAAGGAAAGAAGAACATGCAGGCGATCTGCCTGAAATGCCATACCAGCCCGCGCATCCTCCAGTTTTACAGCGAGGCCGAGGGGGTCGTGAAATCCACGAACACGCTGGTCAAGGAGGCCAAGACGATCGTCGACGGCCTCCACAAGGACGGCCTGCTGACTCCCGAGCCGTTCGACGAGCCGATCGAATACCTCTACTTCGACCTCTGGCACTACGGCGGCCGGACCGCGAAGCACGGCGCCTACATGGGAGGAGCCGATTTCGTCCAGTGGCACGGCTACTACGAGATCGTCTCGAAGCTGACCGAGTTGAAGAAGGGGGCCGAGGAGCTTCGGGCCAAGGCCGCCGCCAAGGCCGACGCTCCGAAAGCCGCTGAAGAACCTCGGAAGCCGGGAGGCCAGGGCGATGCCGCTTCGGCTGAATAAGGAAAAGTGGGGGTGGCTGACCGGCCCTCTCTTTTGGGTCGAGCTGTTCGCGATCGGCAACATCGGGTTCCTCGCGGTCGACGTCGCCGTCGCCCACGCGATCAACGCCTTTGCGCATAAGGCCGAGTACGTCCCGGTCGCGTTCTCGCTGGCCGCCGCTCCGCTCCTGGCGCTTGCCATGCTAATCGGCGGACCGCTGCCGGCCCCGCGTGGGCTCTGGCCCTCGAAAACGCCCCGGTGGCGAGCGCGGACAGCCTGGACGATCGGCGTGCTCGTCGGCTGTGGGTCGATCCTCGTCGGGCTCGCGGGCCTGTTCTTCCACCTCGACAGCGTCTTCTTCGAGGAGCAGACGCTCCGCAACCTCGTCTACACGGCGCCGTTCGCCGCGCCTCTGGCTTACACGGGCCTGGGCTTCCTGGTGCTTCTCAGCCGGATGGTCGACGCGCGCGGTCCCGAGTGGGCGGGCTGGGTGGTCGTGCTGGCGGCCGGCGGCTGGGCGGGCAACTTCGTCCTGAGCCTCGCCGACCACGCGCAGAACGGCTTCTTCTATCCGACGGAGTGGATCGGGGTCGTCTCGTCGGCTCTCGCGTTCGGCTTTTTGACCGCCGTCGTGGTCGTCCCCGGCAATCGTCCGCTTCGGTTCACGGCCCTGGGCGTCATGGTCGTTCAACTCGCAGTCGGGCTGCTCGGCTTCTACCTCCACGTGCGTGGAAACCTCGCCAAACCGACGGCGTCGGTCTGGGAATCGTTCCTCTACGGCGCGCCGGCGTTCGCCCCGTTGCTGTTCGACGACCTGGCCCTTCTGGGCCTCCTCGGCCTGTGGGCGCAGGCGACGTCCCGCTCCGACGCCTCGTGATCGGCGAGCCGCCGTTGCACGATCGGCGCTGAGGGCGATAATAGAAAGAGAGGGGAGCGAACTCTTTCCGCCCGACTTCGAGAACGCGAGCGATTACCTTGACGTTGAAGATCCGCCGCATCGACTGCACCCGCGAAGACGCCCGCGAGGCGATCTCGGTCCTCCGCAACGAGCTAAGCCCCAAGGGCAACGTGGTAAGCCCCGAAGGCAAGGCCCGCACGGTCGCCGTCTTCGGCGAGCCGCTCTCGCCCGAGCAGGTCGTCGAGCGGATCTGCGGCGAGGTCGCGTCCCGAGGGCTCGCCGCCGTCCTCGATTACACCCGGAAGCTCGACAAGGTCGAACTCACGCCCGACCAGGTCCGCGTGCCGGCGGCCGAGCTGGAAGCGGCCCACCGCAACGCCGATCCTGAATATCTGAAGACGATCGCCCGCGTCCGCGAGAACGTGCTGACGTATCAGCGTGCGATCCTCAGCCGCGACGTCCGGATCGAGCCCCAGCCGGGCGTGATGCTCGGCTTGCGGTACTTGCCGCTCCGCCGCGTCGGCGTCTGCATCCCCGGTGGCGCCGCGGCGTACCCTTCGACCCTCCTGATGACCGTCGTCCCGGCCCAGGCGGCGGGGGTCTCGGAGATCGCCGTCGTCGTCCCCCCCACGCGGTTCGGCGGCTACAACGTCGAACTGCTGGCCGCCTGCCACGAGTTGGGCGTGACCGAGGTTTACCGCGTCGGCGGCGCCCAGGCCGTGGCGGCGCTGGCCTACGGGGTCGAAGGCATCCCGGCGGTCGACAAGATCGTGGGGCCGGGCAACCTGTTCGTCGCCCTGGCCAAGAAACACGTCTACGGCGAGGTCGACATCGACAGCATCGCCGGGCCGAGCGAGGTCGTGCTCATCGCCGACGCCTCGGCCGACCCTCGATTCATCGCCTCCGACCTCATCAGCCAGGCCGAGCACTCCCCCGGCGCGAGCATCATGCTGACCTGGGAGCCGAGCCTGGTCGACGACGTCGCCTCGGCCCTCGAAACCCAGCTCGGGCACCTGAGCCGGGGCGACCTGGCGCGCGACAGCCTCGAACGGTTCGGCGCCCTGATCCGGTGCCGGGACGAGTCGCAGGCGGTCGAGCTTTCCAATCAGTTCGCCCCTGAGCACCTGCACGTCTCGACCGCCGATCCCGAGCGCCTACTGCCCCGGCTCACGAACGCCGGCGCGGTGTTCCTCGGGCATTATACGCCGGTCGCCGTGGGCGATTACGCCGCCGGCCCGTCGCACGTGCTCCCCACCAGCGGCACGGCGCGGTGGGCGTCCGGGCTTTCGGCCAACGACTTCCTGCGGCGGTCGAGCCTGATCTCGGTCGACCGGCGGGGCCTGGCCGGGCTCGCCCCGGAGATCCGCCGCCTGGCCGATGTGGAAGGGCTCTCCGCGCACCGCTACAGCATCGACGTCCGCCTCCAGGAGCCGAACCGTTGAGCGACCAAGACCCGTCCGTCCGATTCGCCTCGACCCACAAGGTCGAAGCACGATCCAGCTCGCCATTCACGATCCGGCCGGCGGTCGAGACCGACTCGGAGGCGATCGCGAACCTGATCCGCGAGCTGGCCATCTATGAAAAGCTGGACCACGTCGCCAAGGCCACCGCCGACGACTTCCGCAGGCACCTCTTCGGCCCGCGTCCCTACGCCGAAGTGTTGATCGCCGAGGTCGACGGCGAGCCGGTCGGCCTGGCCTTGTACTTTCCGACCTTCTCCACGTTCCGGGGCCAGCCGGGGTTGTACCTCGAAGACCTGTTCGTCCAGCCCGAACACCGCAACAAGGGGATCGGCAGGGCGCTCTTGCAAACGCTGGCCCAGATCACCCGCGACCGCGGTTTCGGCCGGCTGGAATGGGCGGTTCTCGACTGGAACGAGCCGGCGATCGGCTTCTACCGGTCGATGGGCGCCGGCCCGCTCGAAGAATGGACCACGTTCCGGATCGCCGACGAGTCGCTCGCCGGCCTCGCCCAAGGAAAGCACAAGTCGTGAAGACCGCGAACGAGCCCGGAAAGGTGGATCGTACCCCCGACGTCGACCGATGGGTCTTGCCTCACATCGCCCGGATGGAAGGTTACGTCCCCGGCGAGCAGCCCCAGGGAGGGACGTTCGTCAAGCTCAACACTAACGAGAACCCCTACCCTCCCTCGCCCCGAGTCAAGGCCGCGCTGGTCGAGACCGTCACCGACCGCCTGCGGCTCTACCCCGACCCGATCGCCCGGGAGTTTCGCGCGACGGCCGCGGCGCTGCACGGGGTCGAGCCCGACATGATCCTCGCGGGCAACGGCTCCGACGACGTCCTCACCATCATCACCCGCGCCTTCGTGGGCCGGGGCGACGTCGCCGCCTACCCCACCCCCAGCTATCTCCTCTATTCCACGCTCGTCGACTTGCAGGACGGCCGCTCGCACGTCGTGCCGTTCTCGGACGACTGGCGGCTGAAGGTCGACGATTTCCATCAGCCCGGCCTCAAGCTCGTCTACCTGGCCAATCCCAACAGCCCGTCCGGAACCGCGCTCACGCCCGTCGAGGTCGCCGAGCTGGCCGAATCGCTCGACTGCCCGCTGGTCGTCGACGAGGCGTACGGCGATTTCGCCCGCGAGAACTGCCTGTCGCTCCTCAAGACGCACCCCAACGTCATCGTGACGCGGTCATTCAGCAAGGGATACAGCCTGGCCGGCGTCCGCCTGGGCTACCTCGTGGCCGACGCCGGGATCGTCGCCCAGCTCAACAAGGTGAAGGACTCGTACAACTGCGACGCCCTCAGCCTCGCGGCCGGCAAGGCGGCCCTCGAAGATCAAGCCTATCTGGCCGAGACCCGTTCCAAGATCCTGGCGACCCGCGAACGGCTCGCGACGGCCTTGCGGACGCTTGGCTGGGACGCGACCGACAGCCAGGGCAACTTCGTCTGGGCCACCGGCGGTCGACCGGCCGTCGAGACCTTCCAGCAGCTCAAGGAACGGAACGTGTTCGTCCGGCTGATGCGATACGAGGGCTGCCCCCCAGGCCTTCGGATCAGCGTCGGGACCGACGCCGAGATCGACCGCCTGCTCGAAGTTCTTCGCGGTCTGCCCTGAGCAAGCCCGGCCCGCTGGGTTACAATCTCCCGGGTCGTCGATACTTCACTCCCACGCCAGGAACGATTCCGTGAGCGAACAGCCGCGCATCGCCGAGGTCGCCCGCAAGACCCGCGAGACCGACATCCGCCTGACCTTGAATCTCGACGGCCGGGGCAAGGCTGAAGTCGCCTCCGGGATCGGCTTCCTCGACCACATGCTCGAAGCGTTCGCCCGCCATGCGCTCGTCGACCTGTCGGTCGACTGCAAGGGCGACCTCCACATCGACGACCACCACTCGACCGAGGATATCGGAATCTGCCTCGGCCAGGCGATCGACAAGGCGCTCGGCGATCGCGCGGGGGTCCGCCGCTACGGCCACTGCGTCCTGCCGATGGACGAGACCCTGGTCACCACGGCGGTCGACCTGGGCGGACGTCCGTTCTGGGTCTGGAACGCGCCGATGCCCACGCCCAAGATCGGCACGTTCGACAGCGAGCTGGTCGCCGACTTCTGGCACGCCGTCGCCACCCAGGGGCGGATGAACCTGCACGTCCTGCTCCACTACGGCCGCAACACCCACCACATCGCCGAGGCGATCTTCAAAGGGGCGGCCCGGGCGATCCGCGACGCGGCCGAGCGCGACCCCCGAACCAACGAAGTCCCGTCGACCAAGGGCTCGCTCTGAGAACGGAATCGAACCGACCAAGCACCGGAGGCTGTGTTGAGCACCGTCGAAACCCTCGAATCCGCCGCGGAGCCGCCGAAGCCCAAGCACTCGCATGTCGGCCTCGTCGTCAACGTGGGCCTGATCCTGCTGGCGTTCGGCCTGCTGGGGTGGGTCCTCAACCAGAACCGCGATAAGATCCTCGAAGTCGTGTCGCGCAAACTCGACCTTCGGCTGCTGCTGGCGGGGGTCCTGATCTTCCAGACGAGCCTGATTCTCACCTACCTCCGCTGGTACGCGCTCGTGCGGGTCATCGAGCCCCGGTTCACGCTCCGGTCGACCTTGCTGCTGGGCTTCATCGGCTACGTGTTCAATCTCGTCATCCCGGGCGCCGTCGGCGGCGACCTCATCAAGGCGGCGTATCTGGTCCGGATGCGCATCCGCAAGACGCAGGCGGTCGCGTCGATGGTGATCGACCGCATCCTGGGCTTGCTCGGTCTGTTCGTGCTGGCGTCGATCGCCGGCGCCTTCGCCTGGAACATGACGACGTCGACAGGCACCCCCGCGCCGGGAGTCCATCGACTGATCCTCGCCGTCTGGCTGGCCGCAGCGGCGGGCGTCCTGCTGCTGGCGGCGATATTCGGCCAGGTCTTCACCCGGTTCCTGCCCGCGTCGAAGCAGCCAGGCCACGGGCGGCTGGCGATGATCGTCTCGGAGCTGAAAACGATGTCGACGACCTATCGGACGAGGCTCGACGTGGTATTCCTCGGCCTCGCCCTGTCGGTCGCGGGCCACGCCCTGAACGTCTTCGCCTTCTACCTGATGGGCAAGATGCTCTTTCCCGAGATGATCACGACGCTCGGCGAGCACTTCTTGATGGGGCCGCTCACCCTGTTCACGATGGCCGTGCCGCTCCCCTTCGGGGCGCTCGGCCTCAGCGAGGGGGTCGGCGACCAGCTCTTCGGGTTGGTGGGGCATCCGAGCGGCGCGCTGGCGATGATGGGCTTCCGCGTCTTGATGTACAGTTGCGGCCTGATCGGCGCCTGCGTCTACCTGGCGAACCTCAAGGAGGTCCGCGGGCTCACCGCCTCGGCTCACGACCTTGAGCACGAGATGATCGAAGGCGAGTTCGACGACGACGAGCCTGCGCCGGCCGCTTGAACTTCGACCGCGCCGACCCGCATCACTTGGCCGGCGGCGCCACCACTTCGCCGGCGGCCGTGACCTGGACCTCGTGGATCATGCCTTCGCCCGACTCGCCCTGAACCTTGTAGATCAGGACGCCGTCCTGCCACCCCTTCGTCGCCCACTGAAACTCAACGCCCGGCTGCTGCTTTTTGGCCGCCTCCATCACGCCGGCGGGGACGGCGTCGAGGGCCAGTTTCTCCTCGGCTGCGGACTCGGTCGGCTTGGGCGCCGCGCAGCCCGACGAGAACGACAGGGCGACCACGAGACCCGCGACGAGGATGCGAACGCTGCGAATCATGGGAGGTGTCACTCCTTCGCTACGCGCCGGAGAGGGAAGTCGAGCCTTGATTCTAACACCCCCTTGTGTTGATCCGCCAACCACCGGCGCCAAGCCCGACCTTAACTCGGGTGGACGAATAGCGTAATCTGTTCTGCTCTCGCCTCTCGCCGGGCGGTCCGCCGATCGCCGAGCCTTGGACGACGCAAGCAAAGGCAGGCTCAACGAATGCAATGGTTCTCATCCGCCTGGTTCCGCCGCAAGCCGGTTTCGGTCCTGATCGACGAGCTGAACGACGGCGACCGGCTGCACCGGCGGCTCGGGCCGTTCTCGCTCATGGCGCTGGGGGTCGGCGCCACGATCGGGTCGGGCCTGTACGTCCAGACGGGCCGCGTCGCCCACGAGGTCGCTGGGCCGTCGCTGATGCTCTCGTTCCTCATCGCCGCGGTCGGCTGCGGGTTCGCCGCGCTCTGCTATTCCGAACTCGCGAGCATGGTCCCGGTGGCCGGCAGCGCCTACACCTACGCTTATGCGACGCTCGGCGAGCTGGTCGCCTGGATCATCGGCTGGGACCTGATCCTCGAGTACGCCATCGGCTCGTGCTTCGTGGCCAACGGCTGGTCGAGCTACTTCGATTCGATGCTTCAGCACGTCTTCAATTTCCACCTCGACCCGCGCCTGCTCGACTCCCCCTGGAAGCACGAGATGGCCACGGGGTTTTCGACCCGGCTCGTGACGCTCCCCAGCGGCTTGGAGGCGATGCCGTGGTTCAACCTGCCGGCGGTGCTCGTCACGGCGGTCGTCACGGCGGTCTTGGTGATCGGCATCCGCGAGAGCGCGGGTTTCAACGCGGCGATGGTGCTCTTGAACATCGGCGTCGTGCTCACGGTCGTCGGCGCGGGCGCGGCGTACGTCGATCCCGCGAACTGGAAGCCGTTCTTGCACCAGGACCACGGCTGGCGGGGCGTGGGGCTGGGCGCGGCCCGGATCTTCATCGCGTTCATCGGCTTCGACTCGATCTCGACCCACGCCGAGGAGGCCCGGAACCCCCAGAAGGACATGCCGATCGGCATCATCGGCGCCCTGGTGATCTGCACGGTCCTTTACGTGGCGACGGCCGCCGTCCTGACCGGCATGATCCCTTACCTCCAGATCAGCGACGCCGCCCCCCTGGCCGCCGCGTTGCAGGCGAAGGGCCTGACGCTCGCCGGCACGCTCGTGACGTTCGGCATCCTGGCGGGCATGACCAGCTCGCTGCTGGTCGGCAACCTCAGCCAGCCCCGCGTCCTGTTGGCCATGGCGCGCGACGGCCTGCTTCCCATCAGCTTCTTCGGCGCGATCCACCCCCGGTTCAAAACTCCCTGGAAATCGACCCTCCTGGTCGGCTTCGTCGTCGCCCTCGGCGGGGCGCTTGCCCCGCTCGACTTCCTCGCCGAGCTGGTGAGCATCGGCACCCTCTTCGCCTTCGTGATCGTCTCGGCGTCGGTCTGGATTTTGCGGATCACCGACCCCGACGTCCCCCGCCCGTTCCGCGCGCCGTTCGTCCCGTTCGTCTCGACGATGGGCGTACTCGTCAACGGCGGCCTCATGTTCTGGCTCGGACGGGACAACTGGATTCGCCTCATCGCCTGGCTGCTGGTCGGCATGCTGATCTACCTGGGCTACAGCCGCCGACACTCGGTCTTGGGGCGGTCGTCTTCCGAAGTCGCCGCCGCTGACCCGGTGTCCCCACCCGCCGGCTGACACTACAATCAATGGTGGGACGTCGACGGCGAGGCGAGGAGGTCGATTCGCATGGCCCATCGGTTTCGATTTCGATCCGTCGGCGATTTGGTCGTCGTCTGCTTCGTCCTCGGTCTGGCGACGACGGTCGCGGCCGTCGAGCCCGAAGGGCCGGGCGCGTCCCCCGTCGCGCTCAATCCGCGCGAGGCCCGCTCGCTCCCTCTCGGCGATCTCCCGGCCGGTCGCCGTTGCACACTTTTGGTCACGCTTGAATCCTCCCCCCCCGCCGTCGGCGACCGCGTGACGATCGAGTTCAAGGGGCCGGGCGCCGACCACTTCCGGAAGGACATCCACGCGGGCGATCCCGACCTTTACGTTCCCTATCGTCCGGCCGAGGCCGGTCCCGCGACGTTGACGCTGACGCGGGCCGATTCACCGGGCCGCGACGCGCCGATTTCGGTCCGGGTCGAATGGCGCGAAGAGTCCGTCCCGCCGGCCGACGAGCCCGCGCTCGAGGCCGAGCCCAACGACGACTGGCGAACCGCGAACCGGCTGATCCTCGCCCGCGACGTTTACGGCACGGCCGACGACGTCGACTATCTCGACAACGCGGCGGAAGGGAAATCGGGCCTCGACTGGTTCCGGTTCGAGGTCGCCGACGCCGGCCCGATCCTCGTCTACTTCCAGCTCGACCTCCGCGACCGCGACGTGTCGGCCAACCTCCGTGTCTTCACGGTCGACGCCAGGACCGGCCGGCCCGAGCCGTACCTCGCCGGCAAGGACCCGATGGAGATCGTCCACGACCGCGAGCGCGAGCGGTACTCGAAGCACCTCAGCCGGACGTTCACGAAGGGAGTCTACTACCTCCAGGTCAACGCCAACCACCCCGACTACATCCTCCGCACCCGGGTTATGCCGAAGCCCCCCTACGACGCCCCAGAGAAGGCGGTCGAGGCCGGGATGCACTACATCATGAACGTCGGCGACGCCTGGTTCGCGCAGGTTCCGCGTGAAGGCAACATCTTCGTCCGGGCCGACGGCCTCCACGACACCGCCACGCGGTGCACGGCCTGCCACGCGTCGAGCTTCCCGACCGAAGCCAACCTCACGGCCCACAGGGCGGGCTATCCGATCGTGGCCAAGGACGGCTTCCAGTACGTCATGGATCGGATCGCCAACTCGATCACGCCGCTGTACGGCGACGACGGCCTCAACTGGCAGCGGTTCATCGCCATCCCCCTTCAATCCCAGGGCAAGCAAGGGGGCATCCTCGCCGACTTCGAGCGCGAGGTCTCCGGCGAGCCGACCGCGATGGTCGAGCGGTTCGGGCCGTTCCTCAAGGCCGCCTGGGAGAATCGCCGCGACCTACCGGCCGACGAGATGAACGGCGTGGTGCCGCTCGATAGCAAGTTCGACTTCGCATGGCGCGACTGGCGAGTCCTCTCCGAAATCGCCCGCCGCACCGAGAACGCCGACTACGCCAGGGCCGCCGCCAACATCGGCGCGATCCTCGGCGACCGCAACGCCGACCGGCGGATCGAGACGCTTCAGGATCGCATCCACCGGTTGTACGCCTGGTCTTTGATCGACGAGCAAAAGCATGCGAACAAGATCAAGCGCGAGACTGGCGCCCTGCTCGCGCTCCAGAACCTGGACGGCGGATGGCACGAGTCGGACGCCAAGCCCGGCCCAAGCTCGGTCTACACGACGGGCCAACTCGTTTACACGTTCCTCGAAATCGGCCTGCCGACAGACCATCCGGCGCTCGCGCGCGGGCTCCGCTACCTGCTCGCGCAGCAGCAGGATTTCGGCGGTTGGTTCCAGACGTCGACGCATGAAAACTTCCGCACGCCGATGCGCGAGACCCGCTACGCCGTGATGGCCCTGGCCCGCGCTTTCCCTCGGTCGGGCGCCCCGAAGACCTCGTGGGGCAACCGCGACGAGCAGCCGGCCCGGCTTCCTCGCACGGATTCGCTCGTCCACACCCTCGACGCTCTCGAAAACCTCTGGGACGTCCCCGAGGCCGACAAAGCCCGGTATTCGACCGCGATCGTCGCGTTGCTCGATCATCCGTCGCCGCTGGTCCGCGCCTCGGCCGCTTCCTGCCTGGGACGGCTCGGGCGTCCCGAGACCGCCGCGCCGCTGGCGAGACGGCTGGCCGACCCGTCCAAGATCGTCTGGCGGGCGTCGGCCGAGGCGCTCCGGCGGCTCGGCAACCGAGGCGTCGGCCTCGACGTGATCAAGGCCGCGCTCGACGCCCCCGACGCCCGCGTCCGCCGAGGCGCGGCGCGGATCTTCGCGTACCAGTTCCACGGCATGGACGCGCGGATCGACCTCGCCGACCGGCTCATCCATCTGACGGACGACGCCGACCTGCTGACCCGGCTCCAGGCCCTTCGCTCGCTGCGGCAGTGGTTCTACCGGACGGCCGACGTCGCGCTTCAAAAACGGATCGTCGCCGCCTACCTCGCGCGCATGGCGGTCGAAGACGTCGCCGTGCTCCGGAAGAACCTGAGCGAGGGGCTTTACATCCTGCTCGATGAGAACCTCGGAGGCGGCGTCAGCCTCCAGAAGAACCTCGCCGAGCTTCCCGAGGCGATCCGCCCGCGCGTCCTCGAAGCCCGCAAGGCCGTCGAGCGCGACGTGCTGCTGGGGCCGGTCCTCGCTACTCTCGAACACGGGAGCGTCGCCCAGAAGGACGGCGTCCTCCGGGCGTTCGACGGGTCGTTCTTCAAGGGTCGCACCTACGCGCGACAGCCCGAGAACCAGATCGACGTCGGCAACGATCGCGAATTCGGATTCTTGTATGAGGTCCCGTTGAACGTCCTCGAATCGACGTTCGCCTCGCTGCTCGGCGGTCCACTGCCGGCCGACGATAGTCGGCGAGCGTTGCAGCTCGCGAGCTTCTTCAAGCTGCCGTCGCGAACCGAGAACGCCGCGATCCAGCTCGCCGTGCTCGAAGCCGCTCGCGATCCCGACGCCGAACTGAGGCGGGCCGCCCTCGGGCTGATCCACGACACGATGAGCTTCGCCGGAGCCGAGACCGATCCGGCTCGCACGAAGCTCATGAGCCGGCTGATCGCGGAATCCGACGAGGCCCGCCCCGCCCTGCTCGCCGCGGTCGGCCGCAACAGCCGCCTGGCCGAACGTCCCGAGATCGCCCAGGCTGTGCCTGCCTTGCTCGCGCGCCCGGACGCCGCCGCCGACCTCCTGCCGCTCCTTGATCGGGCCGACGTATCCGATCAAGACGCCGTGAACGTCGTCGCCGGCGGCTGGGAGCGCTTCGACCAACCCCAGCGAGCGCGGGCCCTTCATGTCCTGCTCGGCCGTCCCGCGCTCGTCGATCGCGATGATCCCCCCGCCGCGGTCGTCGACCTCTTCCAGAAGGCGCTGACCGACCCGTCCGAGGCGGTCCGCGAACAGGCGGTCGCCGGCTTAAAGAGTCTGCCGAAGCTCGGCGAGGGACGCAACGCCACTCGGTTGTTCATGAACATACTGGCTGATGATGCGCCGAAGATCCGCCGCCTGGGGCTGGCGGCGACCTCCCAGAAATCGTCGTTCTGGGAACGGCCCGACGCGCGCGAGCACCTCGCCCGCCTGCTCGTCGATCCCGACGCAAAGGTACGGGCCGACGCGCTCGACGTCGTCAGGAATCATCGCCTCGTGAGCCGTCACCCCGCGCTGGCTCGACGAGTCAAGGCGCTTGCGGGTGACTCGACGCTGGCCGCCAAGGCGGACGCTCTGCTGCGAGCCTCGGGCCTCGATCCAGCCGAGCTGACCGCCGACGTCGAGCCTTCGCGGCCCCGGCTGCTGCGGTTCGAGGCCTTTCGGCGCACCGTGGAACCGCTGTTCTACCAGCCCGGCGCCGACGGCCGCTCGTGCGTCGAGTGCCATGCGAACCACACGATCTTGCGGATCGCTGAGCGGGACCCGCTCAAGCCGCCGACCGACGAGGACGTCGCGATCAACTACAGCTCGGCCCTCAAGGTCGTGAACCTCGGCGACCCCGAATCGAGCCTGCTGCTTCGCAAGCCGAGGAGCCCCCAGGGACAGGGAGGCGAAGATCCGGTCAGCCCGACCGGGTTGACGCACGTCGGCGGACCGCGCTGGGAGAACGCCGAGCATCCCGCCTATCGAGCGATCCTCGCCTGGATTCGGAAAGCCGCCCAGCCGACGGGCGGACCCGACGCCTCCATCAGCCTCTCGGCCGACGGCAACGCCCCCGGCTTCGAGCCCGCACGAGCCTCGGACGGCGATCTCTCGACCATCTGGCAGACCGAATTCCAGGGTGCGACGCCCGGCTACCCCCACGAGCTGATCGTCGACCTGGGCGAGCCGCGACGCATCAACGCTATCCTGTACGTTCCCCGCCAAGACGCCTCGACGGGCCGTGTCCGCGACTTCGAGGTGTCGGTCTCGTCCGACCGCCTGAACTGGACCCCGCCCGTCGCCCGGGGCGCGTGGCCCGACGACCCCACCAGCAAGCCCGTCCCGCTCGCCGGCCCTCGCGCGCGCTTCGTCCGACTTCGCGGCCTCGCCGCCGTCGACGGCGGCCCCGTCATGAGCGCCGCCGAGGTCATCGTCGAGACCTCGACTGCGGACGAACCTTGATTCCACGCGCAAGCACTTTCCGCTCATCGGAATAATCCAAAGACTCGGCTGTTGACGCCCGGAACTCTACATGGCAAAGTCATAGTCCTGATGCATTGATCCTTGGGGAGGACAGTCATGGGGACCGACGAAAGTATAGGCGTCAAGCGGTCGAGGCGGCTTCAGGGCGTGCGCGATCTGGACTCGATCTTGAGGGGCGACCTGACGCGGTTGTCCTCGTTGCGCGAGGGCCGGGTGGAGGTCGCGCCGGGACGGCTGTCTCGGGTGATCGTGGTCTTGTGCATGATCCACGGCCTCTGCATGGCGACGTTCACCGTTTTCTCTCGGAACGGCCCTGCGCTCGGGCAGGTGGTGGCGACGATGGTCAAGGTCCCGCTCCTCTTCTACCTGACCCTGATCGTGACATTGCCGTCTCTCTATGTGTTCAACGCCCTGGTCGGCTCGCGGTTGACCTTTTCGGCGGTGGTCCGATTGCTGGTGGCGACGCTGGGGGTGAATGTCGCGGTGCTCTGCTCGATGGGGCCGATCGTGGCGTTCTTCTCGGTCAGCACGACGAGTTACCCGTTCATGGTTTTATTCAATGTCGTGGTCTTCGCGATCGCGGGGGGCCTCGCTCAGATGTTCCTGCTCCAGACGTTGCAGCGTCTGAGCATCGCCCAGACCTTGATCGAGGCCGAGCCGGACGCGCCAGGCGCGGAGACGCCGAGCGCGATCCGGCCGCTGTCCGACCAGTTCCTCGGCCGCCACGTCAAGACGATCTTCCGCCTCTGGCTGGTCGTGTTCGGCCTCGTCGGGGCGCAGATGGGCTGGGTCTTGCGGCCGTTCATCGGAAATCCGAACGTACCTTTCACCTGGTTTCGAGGGCGGCAGTCCAACTTCTTCGAAGCCGTGCTTCATACCCTGGGCAGCCTTCTGTCCTGAGCCGATCCGCCTGGCGAGGCGCCCCGAACGATGCGACCCACTTTGTTTCACCAAGCTGACCTCGTCCTCCGCGGCGGCTTCGCGCGGGATGAGCTTTCGTGGCGGTCGCGGCTGGCGGTCGTCGTGGTCTTCGGGACGTTCTACGGGGCGGTGATGGGGGCTTACGGCGGCCTGGACGCCGATCGGCCGTGGCAGATGCTTTACTCGGGGCTCAAGGTGCCGTTACTGCTGACGTCGGCCTTCCTGCTCAGCCTGCCCACGTTCTTCGTGCTCAACACGCTGCTCGGCCTGCGGGCCGATTTCCCCCGGGTGGCGCGGGCGCTGGTCTCGACCCAGGCCGGGCTGACGGTCGTCCTCGCCTCGCTGGCGCCGATCACGGCGTTCGCGTACATATCGGGGATCAGTTATCAGCCGGCGATCCTCTTCAACGCCCTGATGTTCGGGACCGCCAGCGTGAGCGCTCAGAGCCTCCTGCGCCGGGAGTACCGCGAGCTTATCATCCGCGACCCGGCGCATCGGGTGATGCTCCGGGCCTGGCTCGTGGTCTACGTCTTCGTGGGCGTCCAGATGGGATGGGTCCTTCGTCCCTTCATCGGCGACCCGGGCCGTCCGGTCCAGTTCTTCAGGGAAGACAGTTGGAGCAACGCTTATATCGCGGTCTTGAACATCGCCTGGAGGGCCGTCGCTGGGGGTCGGTGAGCGAGACCGCCGCTACTGGCTGCGCGGCTCGACGCCGAGCAGGTGCCGGACGAAGAAATCCCGGCGGCGACGCTCGCCGTAGGGGCTGCCGCCGGCCCCGTGGTCAGCGCCGGGGAAGACGATCAGATCGAAATCTTTGTCAGCCTTGATGAGCGCGTCGACCACCTGCATCGTCGAGGCCGGATCGACGTTGCGGTCGAGTTCGCCCACGGTCAGCAGCAGCTTGCCCTGGAGCTTGCTCGCCATCGTCACGTTCGACTGCTCGGCGTAATGGGGGCCGATCGGCCATCCCATCCATTGTTCGTTCCACCAGATCTTGTCCATACGATTGTCGTGGCAGCCACAGTCCGCCGCGCCGGCCTTGTAGAACTCGGGGTGCGTCAGCAAGCCTCCGAGCGCGTTCTGGCCGCCCGCCGAACCGCCGTAGATCCCGACGCGCGACAGGTCCATCGCCTTGTCCTTCTCGGCGGCGGCCTTCATCCAGAGGATGCGGTCCGGGAACCCCGCGTCGGCCAGGTTCTTCCAGCAGACGTCGTGGAACGCCTTCGACCGCCAGTTGGTCCCCATGCCGTCGATCTGGACCACGATGAAGCCCAGCTCGGCGAGCGCCTGGTGCGGGTGGAAGGACGTGAACCGCTTGGGGACGAAGGCCCCCTGAGGCCCCGCGTAGATGCTCTCGATCACCGGGTATTTCTGGTTCTTGCGATACGTGGAGGGCCGGAAGATCACGCCGTAGACGTCGGTCGCGCCGTCCCTCCCCTTGGCGACGAATCGCTCGGGCGGCTTCCAACCGGTCGCCTTCAGGGCCGACGCGTCGGCGCGCTCAAGCTCGCAAACCAGGCTGCCGTCCTCGACCTTGCGGACCTCGATCACGGGGGGCAGGTCGACGCGCGAGTAGGTGTCGACAAGGTATTTTCGATCGGGCGAGTAGTCGATCTGATGGGTCCCGTCGCCGGCGGTCAGAGCGACCAGGCCTGATCCATCGAAATTCACCCGCGCGTAATGGACGTGGTACGGGTCCTGATCGGCGTGAATCCCCCCCGCGCGGAACCAGACCTGGCGAAGCTCCTCGTCGACGCGCTCGACGCCGAGCACCAGCCAGGGCCCCCGGGTGATCTGGTTCTTGACCTTCCCGGAGCCCGCGTCGATCAGGTGCAGGTGGTTCCAGCCGTCGCGCTCCGACATCCAGATCAACTCATGCGTCTTGTCGAGATGCAACGCGTAAGTTTTCGACGAGTAGTCGATGAACGTCTTGCTCTGCTCGTCCACGATCGGCTTCACCTCGCCGGTCTTCGCATCGACGGTGACGATCCGGAGGACCTGGTGCCCGCGCTGGTTGTAGAGAAACGTGAACCGGCTGGAATCGGGCGACCATCGGAATTCGTCGATGCTCCAGGGGTTGGGCGCCAGGTCGTCCTTGATCGGGATCTCCTTGCATCCCTCGACGTCGAACAGACGCGGACGCGTGACCGCCACCTTGTCGCCCGGCTTCAAGTAATCCTGCTCGTGCAGCTTGGGCTGGAGCTGGCCCCGGGGCGACGACTCGATCATCTGGACGACCCGGCGATCGCCTCGGGCGGTCCGCAGCGCGACGAACCGTTTGGAATCGGGCGACCAGAAAACGCGCGGCTGGTAGGCGTCGACCTCCGAGCCGTCGAAGCTGAGAGGGGTCGATTCGCCCGTCGCCTTCTCCCGGAGGACGACGTTGCGGTCGCGGACGACGACCGCGAACTTGCCGTCGGGTGAGTCGTCGGCGCGGGGCGATTCCTGAGAAGCCTCGCGTCGGCCCCGCCGGCTGGAGGGCTCCTTGGGTTCCTCGACCACGGGTAGCGGCGCGTCTTTGAGTTCGCCCGTCGTGGGGTCGAAACGCCAGGCTTTGCCCTCGGCCTCGAAATGGATCGCCCCGCCGTCGGCGACGACGATCCGCTCGACGGGCAGTCGCTCGGCCTTCTGGGGCTTGCCGACCGCCTTGCCGAGCGCTTCAGCCAGCCGCGCGTGGTCGAAAGCCGGCCGCCTCTCGGCCTTCGCCGCATCGACGAGGATGAACTCCCTGGCCTGTTCCGGCAGGTCGTTGCGGTACCAGAACCGTTCCCCGCCTGGCAGCCAGTGCGGCCGTACCGACGTCTTGAAGACCTTGGCGCGGGTCGCCGCTTGCAGCCCCTCGGCGCGCTCGTAGTCGGCCTTCGATCCCTGGCCGCGAGCGGTCGACGCGACGCAGAGGATGAACAGGCCGACGACCGTCAAACGACGCGGAACGCATCGAATTCCAGGATTTCGGGTGAACAAGACGGTTCTCCGGATGATCTTCATTGGGTGGCTCGCCAGTCGAAGCCGCCGCCGAGATCGGCTACGATGGCGTCAGACCACGCGGACGCGATCAGGGCGAGGATTCTGGTTTAGCAAGGAGTCTAGGCGATGACAAGCGCATGGCGGGGCGTCTTTCCCGCGGCGACGACGCAGTTTCAAGCCGACCAGTCCCTCGACATCAAGGCGACGATGCGGCACCTCGACCGCATGATCGAGGCGGGCGTTCATGGGATGATCATGCTCGGCACCGTCGGCGAGAACTGCTCGCTCGAATACGCCGAGAAGCTGGAAGTCCTCAAGGCCACGGTCGAGCACGTCGGCGGCCGGGTTCCGGTGCTGTCGGGCGTCGCCGAGTACACCACGAAGCTCGCCAGCCGGTTCGCGGCCGACGCACAGAAGGCCGGCGTCGACGGTTTGATGGTCCTGCCCGCGATGGTCTACAAGGCCGACCCGCGCGAGGCCGTCACCCATTTCCGGACCGTCGCCAAGGCCTCCGACCTGCCGATCATGGTCTACAACAACCCGGTGACGTACGGCGTCGACCTCAAACCCGAGATGATGGCCGACCTCGCCGACGAACCCAAGCTGGTCGCGATCAAGGAGTCGTCGGAAGACGTGCGCCGGATCACCGACCTGAAGAACGTCTGCGGCAGTCGGTACACCCTGTTCTGCGGGGTCGACGATCTGGTTCTCGAAAGCCTGATGCTGGGCGCCACGGGCTGGATTTCGGGGCTCGTCAACGCCTTCCCGGCCGAGAACCGGCTGCTCTGGGACCTCGCCGCCTCGGGCCGCTGGGAGGAAGCCGTCGCGGTCTATCGCTGGTACATGCCGCTGCTGCACCTGGACACCCACGTCAAGCTCGTCCAGTACATCAAGCTGGCCGTGCAGGAGTGCGGACTGGGGACGGAGTCCGTGCGGGCTCCCCGGCTGACGCTGGTCGGCGACGAGCGCGAGCGCGTCCTCGCCGTTATTCGCAAGGGGATCGCCGATCGTCCCAAGCCGGGCAAAACCGCCTGATTCGTCAAGGAAGGTTATATCACCATGTCTCGCTCGGAAATGCGTCGTATCCAGGTGGTCGACTCTCACACCGGGGGGGAGCCGACCCGCGTCGTCGTCTCGGGAGGCCCCGGCCTCGGGCGCGGGTCGATGGCCGAGCGGCTGGCCGTGTTCCGCGACCGGTTCGACGACTTCCGCTCGGCGGTCGTCAACGAACCGCGCGGTTCCGACGTCATGGTGGGCGCCCTGCTCTGCGAGCCGACGAGCCCCGAGGCGGCGGCCGGGGTGATCTTCTTCAACAACGTCGGCTACCTCGGCATGTGCGGCCACGGCACGATCGGCCTCGGGGCGACGCTCGCCCACCTGGGCCGGATCGAACCGGGAACGCACCGGATCGAGACGCCGGTCGGCGACGTGACCTTGACCCTCGACGCCGACGGCTCCGTCGCCTTCGAGAACGTGCCGAGCCATCGCGCGGCCAAGGGAGTTGCGGTCGACGTCCCCGGCCTCCGGCGCTACGTGGGCGACGTCGCCTGGGGAGGCAACTGGTTCTTCCTCGTCGAGGATCACGGCGAGACCCTCGACGTGGCGAACGTCGAGCGACTGACCGACGTCGCCTGGCGCATCCGCCGGGCGCTCGACGCCCAGGGCGTTCGCACCCCGGACGGTCATGAACTCGACCACGTCGAGTTGTTCGGTCCGCCGACCGTCGCCGGGGCCGACAGCCGCAATTTCGTCCTCTGCCCGGGCAAGGCGTACGACCGTTCCCCGTGCGGCACCGGCACGAGCGCCAAGCTCGCCTGTCTTGTGGCCGACGGCAAGCTGGCTGAAGGCCGGGTCTGGCGGCAGGAGAGCATCATCGGCAGCGTGTTCGAGGGCTCGGCGCGGATCGTCGACGGCGCGATCCGGCCGCGAATTCGCGGCACGGCCTACGTCAACGCCGAGGCGACCCTGCTGATTCATCCCAACGACCCCTTCGGTTCAGGCATCCGGATATGAGCAAGAGCGTGCTAGTGATCGGCGGCGGGGTCGTCGGGACCTCGTGCGCCTACTTCCTGTCGAAGGCGGGCTGGCGGGTCACGGTGATCGACCGTGGGACGATCGGCGGCGGCAGCTCGGCGGCCAATTGCGGGTTCGTCTGCCCGAGCCACGTCCTCCCGCTGGCCGAGCCCGGCATGGTCGCCAAGGGGCTCGCGTCGCTCCTCCAGAAGTACTCCCCCTTGAAGATCAAGCTCCGGCCCGACCCGGCGCTCTGGTCCTGGCTGATCCACTTCGCCCTCCGCTGCAACGAGCGCGACATGCTGGCCTCGGCTCGCGGCATCCAGCCGTTGTTGGACGCCTCGCTGGCCCTCTACCACGAGCTGGTGGCGACCGAGAATCTCGACTGCGAGTGGGAATCGCGCGGGCTCTTTTTCGTCTACAAGTCGAAGGCCGAACTCGACGCCTACGCCCCGACCGACCGCCTCCTCGCCGACTCGTTCCACTGCGCCGCGAAGCGGTACGACGGCGACGCCGTGCTCGAACTGGAACCGGCGCTGAAGCCGGGGTTGGCGGGAGGCTGGTATTACCATGAAGACGCTCACCTGCGGCCGGACAAGCTGATGCGATCGTGGCGGGAACGGCTCGAAGCATCGGGCGTGACCTTCCGCGAGCATTGCGGTTTCAAGGGTTTTCGACGCCTCGCCGGTCGGGCCTCGGCCGTCGACACCGATCAGGGCGAATTATCCGCTGATGCGTTCGTGATCGCCGCCGGCGCCTGGACGCCCCAGCTCAACGACCACCTGGGCTGCAAGATCCCGATCCAGCCCGGCAAGGGTTACAGCCTGACGATGCCCCGGCCGTCGATCTGCCCGAACGTGCCGATGATCTTCCCCGAGACCCGCGTCGCCGTCACGCCGTTCCACACCGGCTACCGGCTCGGGTCGATGATGGAGTTCGCCGGCTACGACGAGTCGATCCACCCGAGCCGGCTCCAGCTCCTCCGCGACGGCGCCGCCCCGTTCCTCCGCGAGCCTACAGCCGAACCGGTCGAGCGGACCTGGTTCGGCTGGCGGCCGATGACCTGGGACGGCCTGCCGATCATCGACCGCACCCCCGCCCTGAACAACGTCGTCGTCGCCGCCGGCCACAACATGCTCGGGCTCTCGATGGCGCCCGCCACGGGGAGGCTGGTCGCCGAGATCCTGGGCGAGCAGGCCCCTTTCCTCGACGTCGCGCCCTACCGCGTCGGCCGGTTTTAAGCCTCGGCCTTTCGTCCTACGAGGACGGCGATCGGGAACGTGAACTGGAGCGAACCGTCGGCCCATCGGGCGTTCACCCCCAGCCGATCGACGCCGACGTCCTCACGGAAGATCCGCCGGACCTCGTCGGCCGCCCCCGGCTCGGGAGCCGACGACCCGAGCAGTTCGTCCAGATCCACGTCCACTCCATAAAAACTGACCTTCACGTCTTCGAGCCCGGCCTTCTCGAACAGCCCGGCCAGCTCGCCGAGGCCCAGGGCCCGGACGTGGGAGGGGTCGCGGAGCTTCTCGGCGTGATCATAGGCGGCGGCCTGTTCGGGCCCGCTCGAATAGACGTCGACCACCGCGACGCGTCCTCCGGGCTTGGCCACGCGCGCCATCTCGGCGAGGACGCGGTCGGGTTCGAGCATATGATGGAACGAATAGCGCGTGAAGACGACCGAGAACGACGACGAATCGAACGGCAGTTCCACGACGTCGCCGACGCGCCATTCGAGGTTCGAGAGTCCCTTCGCCGCCTGGAGCGTCTGGGCCTGTTCGATCATGGCGGGGGTCAGGTCGATCCCCGCGACCCGCCTGGCGTGGCGGGCGAAGTCGCAGGCGACGATCCCAGGTCCACAGGCGACGTCGAGGACCGTATCGGACTCGTCGAGTTCGACCGCCTCGCGCGCCAGCCGCAGCGAGTCCTCCGTCGAGTGAGCCGCGAGCTTCGCGAACGGCGCCGCCTGAACCGAAAACTGCTCGACGATCAACTGATTTTGACGTTTTGCGTCCATCATTTATCCTCTCATGGATTGGGCAATCGGGCTGCGCCCGGGGTTGGAAACTGGAAGACCCCGATCGACCGACCGAGGTTCGCTGAACCGGCCTCAGCCCGACTTCACCTTGGCGATCGCGGCGACCTTCGCATCGACGACCCGGATGTAATCCCCCGGCGCGAGCAAGACCTGAACCCCGCGGACCCCGGCCGAGACCGAGATCACGTCGAACAGCTCGGCCGTTTCCTCCAGGTAGACCGGATAGGCCTTCTTGCAGGCTAAAGCCGTCACCCCTCCGCGAATGTAGCCGGTCAACGGTTCGACCTCCTTCAGGGCCACGGTCTCGATCTTCTTATCGCCCGTCGCCTTCGCCAGCGCTTTCAGGTCCAGCTCGCAGTCGGCCGGGACGACCGCCAGGCAGACGCCCTGCTTGTCGCCCCTCGCGACGAGCGTCTTGAACACCTGTTCCGGGGGCAGGCCGATCTTCGCCGCGACCGTCTCCGCGTCGAGATGATCGGGATCGACCTCGTACTCTCTCAGCTCGAACGTCACCTCCAGCCGTTCGAGCAGCCGGACCGCATTGGTCTTGGCGATCGCCACGACGTTCTCCTCCTCAAACTTCCGGTTCGTTTGATCTTCGCGACTGACGCAGGTAACATCACAACACCCTCTCAACGATCCGCCCGCCCTGGCATCTCTGGAGCATTCTCATGGCGGCAAACCTCTCGTTGTTGCAGAGCTTCACCCGGCTTGTCGTCCCGCCCGCAGCGGCGATCCTCCTGTCCATTCCGTCTCCACTCGTCGCCCAGGCGATCCCCGCGCCGGATGCGACCCCCGCCCGCCCGTCGCGACCCGCGACGCCGAAGGATCTTGCGCGCCATCCGCTCGACCCGCTCGGACCGGCCGAGATCGAGCGGACGGTTGCGATGCTCCGCAACGCGCTGCGGCTTTCCGACAGGGTCCGGTTCGTGTCGATCGGGCTCAAGGAACCTCCCAAGGAAGCCGTCCGCCAATCGCCCCCCGCCGGCGCCCGCGAGGCGTTCGTGGTGCTGCTCGACAGCGCGACGGGCCGGGCGTCCGAGGCGACCGTCGATCTCGACAAGGGGACGGTGGCGAGTCATAAAACCTTGGCCGAAGGGGTCCAGCCGGCGATCATGATCGACGAGCTGGTCGAAGTCGAGGAGACGGCCCGCAAGTCGTCGCTGTTCCGCGAGGCGATGAAGAAGCGGGGGATCGAGGACCTTTCCCTGGTCATGGTCGACGGCTGGTCGGCGGGGCATTACGGCAACGAGCCTCCGGAAGATCGCGGCAAGCGGCTGGTTCGCGCCCTGTGCTGGGTCCGCTCCGAGCCGTTCGACAACGGCTACGCCCGCCCAATCGAGAACCTGGCGGTAGTCATCGACCTCAACCGCAAGGAGGTCGTCCGGATCGAAGACTATGGCGACACGCCGCTTCCTCTCAAGCCGGGCAACTGGTCGCATCGCTACAACAAGCAGAATCGCGCCGACGTCAAGGCCCTGGAAATCGAGCAGCCGGACGGGCCGAGCTTCGCGCTCCAGGGGCATGAGGTCGCCTGGCAGAAGTGGGATCTCCGGATCGGCTTCAACCCTCGCGAGGGGCTGATCCTTCATCAGGTTCGTTACGACGGCCGGCCCGTTCTGTACCGGGCTTCGATCGCCGAGATGATCGTCCCCTACGCCGATCCCAAGGCGTCGTCCTACCACAAGAACGTTTTCGATCTGGGCGAGTACGGCCTGGGCATGCTGGCTAACTCGCTGGCCCTCGGCTGCGACTGCCTGGGAACGATTCGCTACCTCGACGCCCATATGGCCGACAGCCACGGCCGGCTCGTCACGATCAAGAACGCGGTCTGCATCCATGAGGAAGACGCAGGCCTCCTCTGGAAACACACCGACTGGCGGACCGGCGAATCGGACGTCCGCCGCTCGCGCCGGCTGGCCGTCTCGATGGTCGCCACCGTGGGGAACTACGACTACGGGTTCTACTGGTATTTCTATCAGGACGGATCGATCCAGCACGAGGTCAAGCTGACGGGCATCGTGAACACCACGGCCCTCAAACCCGGCGAAACCGCGCGCCACGGCGTCGAGATCGCCCCTCGCCTGACCGCGCCGTATCACCAGCATTTCTTCAACGTCCGGCTCGACTTCGCGGTGGACGGCGAGGCCAACAGCCTGGAAGAGGTCAACACCCGGAGCGAACCCGCCGGGCCCGACAACCCTTACGGCGGAGGCTTCTTCGCGGAGACCACTCCTCTCCTGAAGGAACTGGAAGCCCGACGCAGCACGAACGCAGCCTCGGCGCGGTTCTGGCGGATCGTCAATCCGACGCGGAAGAACAGTCTGGGCCGCCCCGTGGCGTATCGACTCTGTCCTGGCGAGACCACCCTGCCGTTCGCCCAGCCGGCCTCCCCGTTGATCCGCCGCGCGGGCTTCTTGACCAGCAACCTCTGGGCGACCCCGTTCCAGGCCGACGAGCGGTTCCCGGCCGGCGAGTACCCCAACCAGAACCCGACCCCCGAAGGCTTGCCGAAATGGACTCAGGCCAACCGCGACATCGCCGATCGAGACCTCGTCCTCTGGTACACCTTCGGCCAGACCCACGTCCCGCGTTTGGAAGACTGGCCGGTCATGCCCGTCGCCTCGGTCGGCTTCATGCTCCGCCCCGACGGCTTCTTCGAAGGCAACCCGGCCCTCGACCTACCGCCCCCTTCGCCCTGACTCAATTGGCTTCCTTCGCGCGGAAAACGCGTGGACGGGTGACGGGAGAAGGAGTCCGAAACAGCTCCACCAAGCTCCTCCCGTCCGCTGCGTTCGGCCCTACGCGCCCCGCCGCCGATTTGGGTTCGTTCGCGCCGCCCGACCGAACCCAAATCGCGTCGTAAGTCTTTATTGTCAAGTACTTTTGGCACGGACTCCAAAATTGGCTTTGTCCGCGCGGAAAACGTGGATTGAGGTCGCCCTGGATTGGCTTCGATCGACCGTTTTTTCGATCGAAACCGAGGACGGGACGAACCGTTCGAAGGCTGCGCCGAGCGTCGGCGGATTGGCTTCGATCGCGCGTTTCCTGGCGCGGAGACTGACGACCTGACACTTGCTCCGAACCCTCGAAATACAAGCCCGAAGCGCCAGCGAGTGAATCGATTCGAATGACCGATCGGAAACTCACTCGCTGGCGCTTCGGGCTGCCATGAAAATCCCGGTCCGTGGTTTGCCGTAGGGGCGCCCCTTGTGGGTGCCCGATCGCCGAGCGCGAGCGGTCGGCGTGAAACGAACCGGGCGCCCACAAGGGACGCCCCTACCAGCCCCGATCGACCGCAGGCTCCCATTTTCATCAGGATGGGTGCCGTCTCGGCGGCATGACCGATTGCTCTGAAAACACCCCGTGGGACGATAGAGGAGCGAAATGGAAGCCCGAAGCGCCGGCGAGTGCATGGTATGAACGGTCGACCGGGAATGCACTCGCCGGCGCTTCGGGCTTGTATTCGGACCCGGCCGACGCGATACCCCATTTTCATGAGGCCGGGTGGCCCGACGTCATCATGATGGTTTGTAAGAAAGTGTCGGGCCGTCAGGCGCGGGGGAGAAGGGATGCTCGCGACGGTTTGTCTGCGACTCGTATGCACATTGCGCCAGCCAATATCGGATTGAGAAAGAGCATGGGCGCGCGCGGGGGCTCGCGTCTCCCTTAATTTACTACGAGGGATCGACAAGCCATTCGGCGGGATTCATGAACCAGGGATCGCCGGGGAGGGAATCCGGATCATAGCGATTGATCCAATCGGCCGGGTAAGAGGGAGTAAGAGTCGAAGTCCAGCCGCACGACCGGGCGAGGGCTCCGATCAGTCGTTGAGGGTCGACGCCCTGTTCGCGCAGGGTGGAGAGCTTGATCGAGCCGTCGCGCTTGGCCAGTCGGCGGCCGTCGGGACCGACGACGAGGGGGACGTGCCCGAAGCGCGGGGGCGTCCAGCCGAGCGCCCGGTACAGGAGGATCTGCCGGGGGGTGCTCGGTACGAGGTCCGCGCCCCGAACGACCTGGGACACGCCCATGAGGGCGTCGTCGACCACGACGGCGAGCTGGTACGACGGGCCGAGCGTGTTCCGGGCGATGACGAAGTCGCCGCCGAGGCGCGTCGGGTCGAGTTCGCGACGGCCGAGGAACTGATCGTCCCACGCGACCGGGCCGGGCTCGACCCGGAACCGCCAGGCGAACGGGCGGTCGCCGAACGCCCGGGCGTCGGCGGCCAGGCGATGGGCGCAGGCGCCGGGATACGTCGGGCCTTCATCCTCGGGATGCGGGGCGCTGGCGGCGCGCTCGATGTCGGCCCGGGTGCAGGTGCAGGGGTAGATCCGCTCGGCGGCCTTCAGGCGATCCAGCGCGTCGTCGTAAACCGCCCGGCGGTCGGACTGAACGTAGGGCCCCTCGTCCCAGTCGAGCCCGAGCCATCGCAGATCGACCAGGGCGGCGTCGCGGGCCTCGTCGCGGACGCGGGCGGCATCGAGGTCCTCGATGCGGAGGATCACCCGCCCCCCCCCGCTCCGGGCGGCGAGCCAGGCGATCAGGAACGTCCGGGCGTGGCCGAGATGCAGCCCGCCGGTCGGCGAAGGAGCCAGGCGGCCCACGGCGGGAGGTGATTGCGAAGGTTTCATGGTCGGGGCCGAGTATGCGCCGAGTGTTGTAACAGCGTGTCTCCTCGCTCTCGATTCTGGAGTTCCGAAGTCCGGAGTGGGTGGCCCGGGTTCGGTTTCCGAACCCGGGGGAACAGGCCGGGGCTCCCTCGCACGGGTTCTGAAATCGGACCTCGTGGCACACACGAGCGGCTCGCAAGCAGCTCGGACAGTCGATCCGACGCGATCCTCCTGGATCGAGAGCGAGACCCAGGCGGGCGACTGGACTGGTTGCCGGCCGGTCGATCGGTTTTAATGAAGGATCGAATCTAGCGGGTCGTCCCCCGGCCTGGCCAGACGGGTTTTCGCCAACGTCGAGATCTCTTGGGTGAGGAGTGCTGCGCTGTGGATGCTGAGTTGAAGCGATCGGCCAAGAATGTGATCGATCGTATACTCCATTTACGAGACTCTCTTTGACTTCGGCGAAAAAGTAGCTCGCCGCGACAGCCTCCAGAGCGACATGGAAGGCGCATCGTTCTGGAACGATCAAGAGAAGGCCAAGGCGGTCATCGCCGAGATGAAGACGCTCAACGGCGTCCTCAAGCCGTTCGAAGCGCTGGTCAAGCAGGCTGAGGATCTCTCGGCCTCGATCGACCTGGCCGATGAAATCGAGACCGACGAGTTCGACGAAGAGATCCGGCCGGCCTCGGAAAAGGCCGAGAAGGATCTGGCGACTTTCGAGCTTCAGTCGATGCTCAGCGGCCCCAACGACCACTGCAACGCGTTCGTGACGATTCACGCCGGCGCCGGCGGCACCGAGGCCTGCGACTGGGCCGAAATGCTCATGCGCATGTACATGATGTGGGCCGAGAACCGGGGCTTCACGACCCAGATCACCGACCGCGAGGACGGCGGCGCCGCGGGCATCGCCCAGGCGACGATCCACATCAAGGGGGAGTACGCCTACGGCAGCCTTCGGGCCGAATCCGGCGTCCACCGGCTGGTGCGGATCAGCCCGTACGACTCCGCCGCGCGGCGGCAGACCTCGTTCTCGTCGGTCGACGTCCTCCCCGAGATCGACGAGACCATCGACATCGTCCTCAAGGACGAAGACCTCAAACGCGACGTGTTCCGTTGCGGCGGTCCCGGCGGCCAGCACCAGAACAAGACCGAGTCGGGCGTGCGGTTCACGCACCTGCCGACCGGTATCGCGGCCGAGTCGCGGAGCGAACGCTCGCAGCACAAGAACAGCGCCAACGCGATGGCCCTGCTCAAGGCCAAGCTGATCCGCCGTGAGGAAGAGAAGCGCGACGCCGAGTACGCCAAGAAGTACGACGAGAAGGGCGAGATCAGCTTCGGCAACCAGATCCGCTCCTACGTCCTCCAGCCTTACCAGCTCGTCAAGGACACGCGGACCGGCTACGAAGTCGGCAACCCGCGCTCGGTCCTCGACGGCAACCTCGACGGGTTCATCGAGGCCTACCTCCGGATGAAGCTGTCCAAGGGAAGCGCGTAGCGGGACGGCCATGCACTCCATCGATTGGCAATGCGACGAGTCCGACGACCGCGTGGTGATCCGGGGTCCCGAAACGCAAGTGACCTTCTTGCGACTCGGCGACCGCTGGATTCATCACGTGTCGTTCGGCCGCCGCGATTCCTCCGACGCCGCCCTGGACGAGCTTGTCTCTTCCGAGGAGAGCGACCCCCGCCAGGACGACCCGGCGCGAGTCGTGAGCCCGGTCTATCAAGACCTCCACCGCCACACGTTCGCCGGCGACGAAGGCCGCGGCGTCTGCCTGCTTTTGACCGGCCGTCTGTTCCATCACCACTTCTCCGCCGCCGTGACGGTCTCGACCGATCCCGACCGGGAGGACGCGGTGATCATCGACTTCGACGTCGCCGACCGCTGCCGGGCCGAGGTTTCGAGCCTGGCCGCGACGTACCTCGTCCGCCTCGGTTCCAGCGAGCTGCGCGACGCGGATTCACAATCGATCGTCTGGACCGGGCGACAACTCGGCGAAGGCGTTCTGACGTTGCAGTCGGACGCCGGTGCGATCCTGGCGTTGGCGGAAGCGGGCCGGCAGAGCACCCGGGCGCAGGCGCTCGCCCGACTCGCCCCCGACTCGTTCACCCACCGGCTCCGCTACCGCTGGCGATGGGCGACGACCGCCGATTCCGGGCGAAGCCGGTAGACCGCGTACTTCCCCTCAGCGTGCAGCAATTCGAGCGGGCCGGCGGAAGTCTCGTCGCCCGAAGTCGGCCGGAGCGCGACGACGTGGTCGGCCCCCTGGCGGACGGCCAGCGCGGCGCGCTGGGCGTCGGTCATCGCATCGTACCGCGATTCGAGGCGGTGGCGGCCGTCGAGATAGGCGCGGACGAACTCGGCGGGCGTCCCGTGAAAGTCGACATGGTCGGCGAACCGCCGGAACCAATCGTCGATCCCCTCGGCGTGGTACGGGCTCCCCGCGCGGTTGAACGCCAGGCTCCGCCGCGACCAGAGCCGAAAGCCCTTCGGCCCCGGCGGCCCGATGAACCGCGCGTCGGGCGGCGTGTTCTCGCGGCACCAGCTCGCGAGCACCTCGACCTCGTCGATCGGCACCGCCGCGAACCGGCAGCGCGCGACGAGCCCCCGAACCGCCGGGCTCGTCGCCATCGGGTGATCGTTCGGAATCATCCCCGCAGCCAGGGCCGCCAATGGCGTCGCCCAGGCCAACGTCATCGCCCACCGCCAGCGCCGGGGCGTCCAGGACCATTGCATCCGAGGCATTCTGTTGCAGAGACACGTCACAACCAGGCTGACGGCGATCAGGGCCAGCAGCGGACGGTCGCCGCGCTCGGTGTCGTGCCGCGATAGGAACAGGCAGCCGTAAGCGAGCGCCCAGACGAACACGAGGGAGGCGAACGCTTCGATTCGCCATCGCCGGCCGATCGATTCGACGAGGGTCGTCGCGGTCTCGACGCCGACGACGACCACGAGCAGCCAGTCTCCCGTCAGCCCGAGCGGAATCAAGGCGGCGCGCAATTGCGACATCCAGCCTCCGCGATCCCAGAGCGTGAGAACGCGCCCGACCGCACAGATGAGGGCCAGCCCCCGCGCGAAGGTCGCCATCCGAAACGGCTGGAACACCGTCGTCCCGACGTGCTGCAAGCCCTCGACCGCCACCCAGGAACACGCGAGCCAGACCAGCACGACCCCGAGCATCAGGACAAGACGCAAGCGAGGCGAGGAGTCGGACGGTCCGAACTCCCTTCTCCCCTTGGGGGAGAAGGTGCCCCGCAGGGGTGGATGAGGGGTATTCGAGTGCAGCGGCATGGGAGGAATCCCCAAGCCCCCCCCTCATCCGGCCGTTCCGGCCACCTTCTCCCCTTGGGGGAGAAGGCCAGAATCGCCAGCGCCAGATACGCCCCCGCCGCCAGCCATTGCGGCATCCGCCAAAGATGCGGGAGCATGTGCTGCGGGCTCTGAAGCTCGACGGTCAGCAGCCAGAACTTCTCGGGCGAGAGCCCCTCGCGCAGCGAACCGAACGGCGCGAGGTTGAGGGCCAGCCCTGGGGCGATCGCCAGGCCGGTCGCCGCCGCCGCCGAGATCGCCAACCGCCAGGGCACGGAGGTTCCGCCCCCCGCAAGCGCCCACACGAGCCAGGTCCCCGCGAAAATCAACGCGAGCTGCAAGCCCAGCGAGGGATGGACCACGGCCGCCAGGCCCAGAGCGAAGACCGAGAACCGCCAGCCGCGCCGAGGGTCTTCGACGACCGCGGCGGCGGCCAGCCACGCGAGCGCAAGACCCATCAAGCGATCCAGAAGCATCGATTCAAACAGGTGATTCGTGCCGATGTTGCCTGCCTTGGCGATCAGAAACAGGCCGACGGCGACGAGCCCCGCGCGGCTCCCGTGTTCGGGCCAGGCCGCGCGCGTCAGCCGGCCGATCCCCCGGATGCTGGCCGCGAAGGTCAGGATGAAGAGGATCGTCAGGGCCGCAGAGAGGCCGACGAGCCGCGAGGCGCCCCCGAGCAGCCAGAGCGAGCCGCGATGGGGGTTGAAGGCGTCGAACGACCGGACGAACGGGTCGGCGTCGAAGACCCGTGGGTCAAGCTGGTGGAGCAGCAACGGCAGCCGGTGGGCCTGGTCGCCGTCCAGGCTGTGATAGCCCTTGATCGTCCAGTACGCACCCAGAATCAGGCCGCCGACCATCCACGGCGAGGGACTGAAAGCTGGACGAACAGCGCTGTCGCCTCGATCCTCCATGAGGCTCAACCCATCCTGATTCGCGTTGGGAAACGCGGCCGATCCGACCCGCCGCTCGATCTCGCCGACGTCGAGAAGTCTCGACGCCGGCCGAGTTTACAAAGCCTTCGGGTCGGGTCAACGCCAGTCCTCGGCCTCGCGCCGCGCGTCGCGCTCGGCCTTGATCCGTTCGAGGTCCTCGGCGACCTCGCGATCGAGGTCAAGCTCGGCGTTCGAATCGGCCTGGCCGAGCGGCGAGAGATCGAGTCGCGGCGGGCGTCGCGAGCCGTCGTCGGGGCGCAACTCGGCGACCTCGTCCGGCGCGGCCGTCGCGTCGACGGGAACCGGGCTCAGACCGTTGCGCTGGATGTGCTCGACGAACCGGCGCACCGGGGGGGATTCCCAGATCTTGGGGACCGGCTGGTACTTCTGGTTCCAGACGAGGGCCTTCGAATTTTCGACCTGCTTGCCGGCCCATTCCAATTGCATCTTCTTGGCGGCCTCGATCCCGTATTTCTGCACGGCGGCCGTCAGGAACACGGCGACAAGCGCCCCTTTGGCGGCCCCGAACAGGAAGCCGGCGAACTGGTCGTCGCGACGGGCCTCCGGTTTTCCCGAGACGTCGGGCCGGCGCATCATCTTGATCGCCAGCGTCGCCACCCCGACGACCACGACGTACGCCACGACCGCCGAGGCCCACCAGAGAATCCGGTCCATCAAGGCGGGATCGACCTTCGGGAGCCGGGTCAGCACGTACGGCCTCGCCTGGTCGCGGACCGGGTCGGCCAGGTAGAAGCAGCCCACGAAACCGGAAAGCCGAATCGCCTGGCTCACGAAACCGCGCAGCCAGCCGCGAATCGCCGCGAACAAGATGACCGCGCTCAGTGCCAGGTCCAAGCCCATCGTGTTTACCCTCGAGAATCGATCCCGGCGTGACAGCTCAATGGGTATTCGCTGACCGCGCCGGTTTCTTTGAATCCTGGTGAACATCCGAAGCCGTATCCCGTAGCATCGGCCAATCCACCAGCGAACTTGATTCCCCTCACTCGCCAAATTCCCACGTCGGCCCCGTTCACCGCGCCCGCTCCTTTCTTCCGCAACATCCTCACCTTATGATAAGTCCGGACGACTGGCCGAATCCTCTCGAACGCGGAGAACCTTATGCCGGGGCCTCGACGTCGGATCGCTTTTCTCGTCTGCGCGTGTTTCGTGACCCTCCCGCCGCCCCCCGCGCCCGCCGACGAGTTCGACCGCCTCGGTGACGCCGACCTGAGCCGGCCCGTGATTCAGAAACACGCCCGCAAGCAAGCGGGGTTGAATTTCCGCGAGCTGGCCGCGCTCCCCGCCGTGCTCCGCGACGCGCGTTCGTCGCTCCTGATCGTCGTGACCGATCAGGGGAACGTCGCTCGGTTGATTGCGTCCCCCGGTTTTCGGAAGGCCCCCGGCGATCCCAACAAGCTGACGCCGACGCTCGTCGTCGATCGGTTCGAGACCCGCGATCCCGCCAACCGCGCCGCGCCGTTGGCCCGCGGCAAGGACGCCTGGCTGTTCGACGGCTTCGGCTACGATCTCGACGCCGGCCAGGTCGTACCGGTCGACATGGGGGCGGACGTCCGGTTCGTCGCTTCGGGCTCGGACGACGGTCGGTTGATCCCGGTCGGCAAGGCGGAGCTGTTCGTGGTCGAGTCGCTTCCGCCCGCTCCGAAAGCCAGCGCCGACCGGCCGTCGGAAGGCCGCGTGGTGCGACCGGCCGACTACAACGGCTCGTATCGCCTGGCCGCCAACGGGGTCTGGTCAGGCCTTCTCGAACTGAAGGTCGATCCCGAAGGCGTCGTGACCGGGAACTATCGGTCCGACTCCGGCGGCGCGCCTCATCCGGTGACCGGCAAGACGACCGGCGATCACGGCGTCGAATTCACCGTCACCTTTCCGCGAACCCGGCAGGACTACAGCGGCTGGCTCTGGGGCGAGGGCAAGAACGTGATCGCCGGCTCGGTCACGATGATCAATCAGACGTTCAGCTTCGTGGCAGTCCGCGAGGGGGCGACCGCGAGCCTGGCGACGCTCGGCCTCAAGATCGCCCCAGGCAAGCCCGAGGCCCGCGCGCTGACCCTCGACGAGAGCGGCGAGAACTTTCTCATCGACGCCGATCCCGCGACGCATCCGCTTTCGGATCTGGCCGAACTGCTCAAGGCCGATCTCGACGCCACAGTCGTCGTCAAGGCGCCCGGCGCGATCGCCTTCGAGCGGGTCCGACGGTTCGTCCAGGCGATCGAGGACGCCGGCGCCCGCTCGGTCCGGCTCGCCCCGATCGACCGGGCTTCGCCCTGATGCGAAGACCGCCCTCGCCGAGCACGGGAGCGTGTGGCCGGCTGGTGCCGCCCCCGGTCTTCAAAACCGGCGCACCTCTGATTTTTCATCCCGACTCATGTCGGATTAATGGCGGAAATATTCCGTTACTCGGCTTCCTTGGATCGTCCTAACTTTGCTTCAATTCGCAGTTTGTGGGATGATCCATCTGTTTTCCAGGACTTCTGGGGCCTACGGATAATCTGTTTCAACTTGAGAGCCGTCTCAATTTCAATCCAGCGCTTGTACTTATCGATTCGTCCTAACATCGGAGTCGATCGGAACTTCCTGAGAACCTCCGCTTCGATTCCTGAGACAGGTTAGAGCTTGAGGGAAGCGACGAATCGAGATCGGCTCAGCCCGCCCTTTCCCGCCGACGAATTTGGTTCCTGAGATCACGGCCTGGAGGCGGCCCGACCCGTTCAACGACCGCCAATCCCCGACCCATCCCTCCGCCTCTCACCCCGATCCCGACGAGCCGGCCGCGGCCACTGAAGGGGCCCGTACGTCCGACGGCGCGAGCTCCTGTTCCGCACGGCCGATCTGGCGGAGGATCTCCAGCCGGGACTCTTGCCGCTCGACCGCGTGGCGTACGCCCTGGTCGCGGAGCACGAAGGAGAGCTTGGCCATCAGGTGCAGGTGGGCCCGCGTGGTCGGGCTGATGACCATGAAGAGCGTGCCCACCGGTTTCCCGTCGAGAGCCCCGTACTCGATCGGCCGCTCGAGAAAGCAGAGCGTGACCATCGGACGCTCGACGTGGAGGACGATGGGGTTTCTTACGTGCGGGATCGCGACGCCGTCGCCGCACGCCGTGGGCGCAATGGCCTCCCGAGCGAGAAGCACTCGGAGGAGAAACTCCCGATCCACCTCGTCCGGCAATCGCAGCAGCTCCACGGCCTCGCGCAGCGCGTCTTCCTTGTCGTCGCCGGAGACCCGATAGAAAACCCCGCCGGCTTCCAGCGCATCGAGGAGCGACGGCACGGGTTGCCCTTCCGCCTCCGGCTCCGCGAAAATCTCACTGGAGACGTTCAGGCGACGAGACGTCGCCCATTCCAGAATCTCCGCCCGGTTGAAGCGGTACTGTTCCTGGACCCGGTAGGCCGGGATGGTCTGCTGCTTGATCCAGCGATAGATCGTCTTCTCGGAGACCTTCAGGAGGCCGGCCGTGTCGCGGACGGATAGGTTCATGGGACGCCGTCCGCTACCAAGGGGACACGAGGAGATCCGGGGATGATCGAAGTTCCTGAGGCGTGTCGCGTCAGCGATGCGTCGCCAGACCGCGAGCCACCAAGAGCGCTCGGATAGGAGAGCCTACGAGGCAGCCCCGGTCGAGGGTGCCGGCGCTGTCGACTCTTGTTTCGCGACGGCTTGGGACAGCAGCGACACGATCAAGGCGTTGAGCGAGCTTTTCTCGGCCCGCGCGCGGCTCGCCAGGGTTTCGTGCATGGGAGGCGGCATACGGATTTGGAAATGAACCACGGTCTCGGGCATCGGCGTCACCCCGTTTAATTCGCGAAAGAGAGCCGTGGCAAGTGCGAGTCGAATGACTCGCAATTCTTGACCGCGTCTGACATCCATGGACAATGATAAAGAGAATCGGCGTATTGTCAAGCCAGGCTGACAATTGTCCTTCGCCGAGGGTTTTTGTCGCCACGCGGGCACAAGAGTCATAGGGCATTCCGCAACCGTTGCCCTCCAGAGCCTTTACGGCATCACAGCGTAACTTCTCAATAACCATGGGCGAAAGGGTCGGAAAGTTGCTGATGGAATCCCCTCATGTGGATTCCGCCGCCCGACGTCCCCAAGCCCGAACGCACGCCGCTGATCCAGCGGTTGCTCGAGGTGATCCCGCTGCAGCGGGAATACACTCTGCTACTCGAGGAGCGGACTGAGCAGCTCGAAGACGAGATCGCTCGCCTCAACGGCCTCAAACCTCGTCCCCGGATCGCCCCCAGCGTTTCGGAGAGGCCGCCTCGGCCGCCTTGCGACCCGAACGCCAAGCGGCCCGCCTCCGCCAAACGCTCCAAGGCCGCCCAATCCTGCTCGGTCCACTCATCCGTGGCCGGTCCTCCAAAGCGTTAATGACTGCGGAGCGATAACCGAAAGTTGACGGGCCGGCAAAAGGGACGAACGAACGCAGTGGGTGATCTATCGGCGCGCCCGCCTGAACGTGAGAGTTGCGTTGTGTTTCGGCTCAACGGCGTTGAGCGCCCCAAGGTCGTTGCCGAGGGCTTGGTACGGCTCTTTAACGAGCGAGAAAAGCCTCACCTTCCTCAACAAGCCGCCTTATAGGCCCCGACCCGATGGATGTTCAGACCGAGGGCGCGAAGGAAGGTCACGTAACCCACCGCACGCCGGCCGCGGATGCGCAGAGACGCCATCCTCATCTGGTGCTTGAACCGGGACATCGTCCCTTCGATCCCCGAGGGCCAGCGATAGCCCTCTCGGAATTCGTCGGACTTGTCTCCGAGTCGCCGCGCTCGCTGACGAACGCGGTCGTGCGTGTATCGATAGCGGGGTTCTTTAGGTCCACCGCCGAGGCGCAACAGGACGGGTGAAGGGGACACGCCGCGCAGGTCGTGACGTCGAATAGGACCTGGATCTTGTCCCCGCCGATGCTGGTCATCGTCGGGGCGTGCCTCAGCGGACTGCGGACGACTCGGCCGTCCTCGTCGAGTTCGAAATGTTCCAGCGTCAGTTTCTCTTGCTCGCTCCCCTTGGGCGGCATCGAGGGGGAGACGACCTCGACGCCCTGAAGGTTCGCCTTCTCAAGATTCTCGTTCGAGCCGTAATGCGAGTCCGCCAACACAACCTTGGGATTGATTGAGCGGGCTTCCGCGTCGGCCAAGGCGGGGCCGAGCGAGGAACCGTCATGGACGTTCATCGGGCCGACGGCCACGTGCGTGATCAAGTCCGGCGGATCGGGATTGGTCTCTCCGGTCGGCTCTCCTTCGACGTCGGAGTACGTTTCCACGACCTGGACCAGATAGCCGACGCCGCGATGCTTGTTGTAGGTCGCGTCCGGGTCGGCCGGGTTCAGGACGTTGTCGCACGTCATCTCGTCGGGTTCTTTGACGCGGACTCGCGAGCCGGCCTCGGGATCGCGCACGACTTCGCATCGCTCAGCCAGCACGCGTGCGAGGATCAGAAAGCTCTCCAACTCGGCAGCCGTCGGCCGGAACCGGGTCGTCAGGACCAGCAAGTCGGCCGCGGCCTCGGGCAGTCGTCGCCTCGATTCGCTGGGCTTGGTGGAGGCGAAGCGGCCATCCCCCTCGCGGTCGACGTGCTTGCGGACCAACTCGGAGTCGACCTGGGCGTGCAAGGCCGGTGGAAGTCCTTGGTGGGGCGGGCGTCCGTGCTCCCGCGAGAACCCCGCGATCAATTCCCGAACGGGCAAGTGTCCCAGGAGGTGCTCGGGGAAGACGCCGGCCCAGGATCGCTCAAGCAATCGGCGGCGCAGTTCACCGAGATGGTTCCAGAGATTGAAAAGGTCGCCGCTCTGGTGGTCACGGATGGTGATCATGCAGACATCGTAGCGCCCTCATGAGCATTTGCCAGATTTTTTGCCGGCCCTTCTAGCTTTGACAATAACTCCGGCCCGAAATGAATCAACAAGCATATGCACGTGCACTCATCAAACAAGGAATGAGGGTTCATCCCGTCAGCCCACGCCCGCGGGCGTCTTCGAGGGGCACCACCTCGACCACGGCGTCCAGATTGATCGGTCCGTAGACGTGGGGGAACAACTTCCACGTCTCGTGAGGATTCTCCCACTTCAAGGCCGGCTTCAGTTTCTCGCCGTCGATAAGCAAGACGACCAGCTCGGTCCGGCCCGTATAGAACTTCCCGTGGACGTACGGCAACTGCTCCGAAGTCAAGCAGTGGATGAATCCTTCGGTCGCCAGGTCGTGGCTGCGGTACTCGCCCTCGGCGACGGCCCGTTCCCACATGGCTCGGGGCGTGATGTGCAGGATTTCGGGCATCGGGGTGGGTCCTTGTCCTTGACGATCGGGGCGATCTTGGCGTTCACGACACGGCAGTAGTCGTCCGGGCCGAGGAGGATTTCAAGACCCCGCAACCCCGCCGAGATCGAGATCACGGCGAACGTCTGGGCCGTCTCGTTCATGTAGTCCGGACACGATTTTTAGCAAGTAAGCGCCGTCACGCCACCTCGGATCTAGCCGGTCAAGGGCTCGACCTCGTTGGCGTTCGAGGAGACGGACGGCGTTGGGCTTGGCGATGCCAGGATATTCCCTTTGCTCAGACGATCGACCGGACGACGCCGCCATCGACCCTCAGGGCCGCCCCATTGGTGGCCGAGGCCAGCGGGCTGCACACGTAAACGATCATGTTCGCCACCTCCTCGACCGTGGCGAACCGCTTGATCAGCGAACTCGGCCGGGCGGTCTGGAAGAACTCGGCCTCGACGACCGAACGGTCCACGCCTCTCTGCCTCGCCAGGTCGGCCACAAACGTCGCCACACCCTCCGATTCGGTCGGGCCGGGCAGCACCGAGTTGACTGTGATGCCGGTCCCGGCGACCGTCTCGGCCACCCCTCGGGCCACGGCAAGCTGGGCCGTCTTGGTCATGCCGTAGTGGATCATCTCGGCGGGAATCTGTACCGCCGACTCGCTGGAGACGAAGACCACACGACCCCAGTTGCGGGCCTTCATGCCGGGCAGGTAGTGGCGGGTCAGCCGGACGCCGCTCAGGACGTTGGTCTCGAAGAATCGCATCCAGTCGGCGTCGGGGATCTCCTCGAACGGCTTGGGCTCGAAGATGCCGAGGTTGTTGACCAAGATGTCCACCTCGGGGAGTTGGCGGATCAGATCGTTCACGCCCTCGGCGGTAGACAGGTCGGCGGCGATGCCCGAGACCTCGCCGTCGCCGCTTGTGCCACGGAGCTTCTCGACGGCCTCCTCGACTCGCTGCCGGCTGCGGCCGTTGACGACGACGGAGGCCCCCTCCCGGTACAGCCCCGCCGCCGCAGCAAAACCGATCCCGACGGTCGAGCCCGTCACAAGCGCCCGCTTGCCCCTGAGTTGCAGATCCATGTCGGCGTCCTCTATCCTGGTGGTCGTCAAGAGAGCCCACCACGATAACGAAGACGGGCCGGGGACTTGAAGGCCGATGTCGCAGACCCCACGCAACCCGATCACCGGGCTTGTCTTGATCGCCCTGACAGCCATCTTGGGGATCGGCTCCCGCCGCTTTGGGCATTCGTTGCCCGGCTTCGTGGCAGCTTACGCCGGGGATACGCTCTGGGCGCTCGTCACCTTTCTCGGCATCGGCCTGCTCCTGCCGAGGGCTTCAACGTGGCGGGTCGCCGCATTGGCGATGTCGTTCTCGGTGATGATCGAGGTGAGCCAATTGTACCACGCCCCGTGGATCGACTCGATCCGTCGGACGACTTTGGGCGGGTTGGTCTTGGGCCACGGCTTCCTCTGGAGCGACCTGGCCTGCTACGCCGTGGGCGTCGGGATCGGTATGCTGGTCGAACTGACCGGCCTGCACGACGGCTCCGCACCTGGGACTCGACGCCGATGCCCTTGATCCTGACCGCCCTGCCCCTGCTGGCGCTCTACGGCGACGAGCCGGATTAAGGGTCGTGGCGAGTTGACGCCGAAGAAGCGAGCGGACTACAAGGCCGTACTGGAACGGGAGCGGGGGATCGAGCAGCGGCCCCGAGAGCCGACTTCCTTGGGCGAGATCGAACTTCATTCACCGGGTCGCGAGGTGGATGGTTGATCAATGGCTGGGAGAAGGCAGGCTGATTCTTGAGGCGGGCCGTTGAATCCGGCCTCCATCACACGACGTCCTCGATAGGAGCCCGACGAATGCCGCTGACCGATCACCCCCTCGGCGACTACCGCTTCCTGCCGGGCATCGCCCCGTACTCCTGCGGCGTGGTCTCCGCTCCGGGCTTCGAGGTCGTCCACGTCACGCTCCACCGCCCCGTCCCCTACCTCCGGGGGTTCGATGAGATCGAGCGGCGCCTTGTCTCGGAAGGGCGGCCCCGGGCGGCCCTCTGCGGGGTCGAACTCCGGTCGCCGTGCCCGTTCAGCTTCGAGGGCTTCGCCGAGTTCAACGCCGGGTACGCCCGCATCCTGGAGGGGTGGGGACTGTTCGTCGACGGCGTGAGCCCGGTCGCCCGAACCAACGTCGCACCCGAGGGCGGTCCGCCCGGCGAGCCGGTGCTGTACGGGTTCTCGTATTCGAGGCCCTGCGACCCGTCGCTGCCGCCGACCTTCGTCGTCGCCGGGGCCGGCGAACTCCCCGAAGGCGTCTTGGCCGTCGAGGGGATCGTCCGTGGGGGCGACGCCTCGCCGGACGCCATCGCCACCAAGGGGGCGTTCGTCATGGACCTCATGGAGCGCCGGCTGCGTGGGCTTGGTGGCGACTGGCCCTCCGTCACCGCCATCGACGTCTACACCGTTCACCCCATCGGTCGGTTGCTACCCGACGTGATCCTGGGACGGGCCGGGTCTGCGGCTGCGCACGGCGTCCGTTGGTTCTACAGCCGCCCGCCGATCGTCGGGATCGAGTACGAGATGGACCTGAGGGGCGTCAGGACCGAGTTGCGGATCGGATGACCCGGCGAGCCCCCCTTGATGAGTCGGGATCAGGTCTTTCATCCGTCCAGAACGAGGCTCACAAGGATTGGGCAATCCGACTCCATCGCTCTCGTCGCCTCGAAGTCCACCGGCGAACCTCCTCGTCGATCACCCTGTCCATGCGATTGGGGCCGTCACAACCCACCCTGAGAGGACCCGCAATGAGCACTCGTCCGACCGCAACGACCTCGAAGACACTCGTCTCTCCCTCTCGGTTCGCCACCTGAAGGGACGGGGTCGCCCTGGAACGGCTCTCGCCGTCGTGAGGGGACGCTCCGTCGTCCCTTCTCGGTTGCGCCTCCACGTCTCCAGGGAACCGATCCCATGCGCCCGACCTCTCCTCGAAAGCCGACGGCGAAGGCCGCCGTCGACCAGGCGGTCCGCCGTGCGCTCGGCGTCGTCGCCGGCTGGGACCTTGACGCCAGCGCCGCCTTCGAGCGACTGGTTCTGCACGTCCGTCGCCGCTCGGACCTGCTGCGTCCTCCGATGGCCGGCAGGCGATACGACCCGAAGGGCTGCGAGAAGATCCTCTCGGGTCTTCTGTCGCTGGCGTCCTTTCACTCGCAATGGCTCAGACCGATCGATTCATGGGAGCCTGCGGGAGAAAACCTGCTGCCGCAGTTCTCGACGCTGGCCCGGCACCTGCTGGCAGCCTATTCGGTCCCGGCGTTTCTCACGTCGGTCTGGTTCGATGGATCGACCGTCGAAGCTCGACGCCGGCAAGGCTGGTTCACGCACATCGGCTCGGGCGGGAACATCCGCAGCGCCGACCTGCCGCTGCCGTATACGAAACGGATGGCCCACATGTTCCTCCAGGCTCCCGACCACGTCTCGGTCGAAAAGGCGCTTCGGTGGGGGCAGGTCCGTGGACTCGGCGGTTCCGAGAGGCTCGCCGAAGCGGTGGCCGCCACCCGGCTGGGACGTTCGTTCGAGTCGGAGGATTTCTGGGGCACGGTCGTCCGGTTCCTCGTGAACCACCCGGAACTCGAAAGCGCCCAGGTCGATCCGATCATCGAGTACCTTTATGACCAGCGCTTCGTACCCCGGACGTGCTTCGACGAAGTCGGCGGCGAGGGGGTGGAGAGGCCGCCCCAGCCCGACCTCTCGATGAAGGGGCGGACGGCGAAAGCGTTGTGGCGACAGGTCGCCGAGTGGCGGAGGGATCTGGGCGTGCGAGGAAGGCCGGTTCTTCGCTGGCCTCGGAGCGGGATCGGAGAGTTCCGACTCTTCGAACCGAGACCCGGCGGGCTGGACGGCCGGGTCTGGACGATCCGGGAACTGCTCAGCAGCCGGGCACTGCGGGCCGAGGGCGGGGCGATGCGCCATTGCGTCGCCGGCTATGCGAACCTCTGCACGAGGAGGCGGTCCACGATCTGGTCGATGGCCGTCGAGGACCACGACGGCCGGCGGCGGGTCCTGACCATCGAAGTGGACCCGACGACGAGGAAGGTGACGCAGGCCAGACGATGCTGCAACTGGGGGCCGAACCCCAAGGATCGAGAAATCCTGGGGCTATGGGCCAAGAATCAGGGGTTGTCGGTGGAATGCTGACTCAAGCTCCTGGACTGCAAGAGGCTCCTGGCTCGCCGAGAAACCCGCCCAGGAGCTTCCGGTTCAGGGTGCCGCCGCTGAAGAGGAGTTCGTCCAGGGCCGACTCGACGTCCTCCAGGGCGAGCGACCCCGAGCCATCCCGTTCCAAGTGGAATTGGGCGGACCGTCGCATCAACTCCTTGATGAACGAGGCGCTCACCCCCTCCGTCCGTTTCACCGACGCCCGGAGCACGTCCTCGGGCACCTCCATGCCCCTGGCGTAGAGCCGCACCAGCTTCGCCCGGCCCGCTTCGTCGGGCAGCGGGAACTCGATCACCTGGTCCACCCGCCCCGGCCTGGACGCCAGGGCCGACTCCAGTGCCTCGGGCCGGTTGGTCGTCAAGACGAAGAGGATCTCGGCGTCGGGCCGCAGCCCGTCCATCTCGTTCAGGAGCTTGTTGAGCAGGACCTCCTCGCACGGACTGTCCATCGTCGTGCGGTCCCTGGCGATCAGGTCCACGTCCTCGATCACCACGACGCTCGGCTGGAGCAGGCGGGCGAGCGTCATGTACTCGTCCAGCAGCCCGACCTGCTCGGCGGTGATCAGCAACGTGGTGTGCCCCGGCAGGGCGGCGGCCAGGTAGTGGATCGTGTGCGTCTTGCCTGTACCCGGCGGCCCGTAGAACAGCAGCCCCTTCTTGGTCGCAAGGCCGAGCCCGTTGAGTCGGGGCCGCAGGCCGACGAACCGGATCACGTTCCGCTCCAGAAGGTCGAGCGTCCGGGCCGGCAGGATGACTTGATCCCGCTCGACGTGGGCCAGCTTGTGGACCCGGACGCCCGACGACCGGCCGGTGTAGTGCTCGTCGGCCTCCAGCGAGAGGATCTTGCCCCGGTACGACTCGGCGCACTGGACCGCTTCCTCCAGTCTCCGGAAGAAGCCCTGGGCGACCTGGAAGCCCGGCGGGTCGTTGGTCGTGGCCACTTGGATCCGCAGCCGCTCCATGCGCCCGAAGTGGGAGTGCTGCTCCAGGAAGACGGCGAACCGCACCCCGTCGGCTTCGAGAAGCCACAGGCCGTTCTTCAGGCATCGGACCGGCTCGTCGCCGCCGACGTCGACCTCCTCGTACATGGGAGGCACCAGAACAGCCGGCTCGTTGCGGTCCTTGATCAACAGGTCGTTGAAGCCGATCCCCTCGTGGTTGTACCGCTTGCGGACGCCGCAGAAGAACGAGACGGTCGTCTCGCCGCCGAAGGCCCGATCGACGGCCCTCTGCAAGTCGGCCCGGACCCGGTGGGGGAACACTCGCTCGGTGATCGTCAGGTCGCCAGACGGCGTCGGCTCGAAGTGGGACCGGATCAAGACATCGATCTGGGCCGTGCGCTCGGTCATGGCGTCCTCTCCTGAAGGTTTCTCGTCATCAAGCCGCTCGGCCTTTTCGTGGTCGGCGTCGGCTTCCTCGTCCCGGCCCAGCGCCTCCAGAATTCCGGCACGGCCCCGGTATGCATCGGCGAGCTTCGGGTCGAGCCGGAGGGCTTCGCCGTAGTCGGCGAGGGTGCCCTCGTCGTCCTCGGCGGCCTGCCGGGCATAGGCCCGGTGCAGGTAGATGCGGGCGTCTTCGGGTCGGAGCCGGATCGCCTCGGAGAAGTCGGCGATCGCCGCCGTCCAGTCGTCATCGGCGTACCGGGCCAGGCCCCGGCTGCGATAGGCTTCGGCGGCGTTCGGCTCGAGGGCGATGGCCCTGGTATAGTCGGCGACGGCGGCCCGGTAATCCTCCAGGGAGTGCAGCAAGGCGCCTCGGCCGCAGTAAAGCGAGGCCGCCCCCGGGCTGAGGGCGATGGCCCGATCGTAATCGGCGAAGGCCCCGGAATCGTCGCCCTGGTGATGGCGGGCGGCCGCCCGAAAAGAGAGGGCGTAGGCGTTCTCGGGCGCCAGCCGAAGCGCCTCGTCGAAGTCCCGGATCGCCAGGGCGTAATCGCCCAGGGCCAGCCGGGCCCTGCCTCGGTTGAAGTAAGCTTTCGAGTCGGCCGGGTCGAGGCGGACGGCGGCGTCGAAGTCCTCGACGGCCAGGCCCGGTTCCCGCCCGTCCAGACGGGCGACGCCCCGCTCGATGAAACCGTCGGCGTCGCCCGGTTCGGGCTGATCGTTATCGTCGACCCCTGCGGCGGACTCGGCGAGTTGATCCATCATAAAACACCGATCGATAGTGACGCCGACGGCGGGGTGGTTCGTGCCCGAGTTCTAGCTTGGCTGTCCCTGCGTCCATCGGCCCCTCGTTCTTTGTGGCCTCGGAGGTCTCCAAGCGGCAAGGCCGCCATGACAGCCCCGCAGTCGTACGTCGCCTTCATCGATGCGGCCTCGTCAAGCCGGGCCAGTGGTCTCTCAATGCCTCGTAGTACCGATCGGCGTCCGATGCCCTCGGCAACCCCGACACCTGGCCGTCCCCTAGCTCTACGATCATCTAGTCGCCCTCACGCCGCCTGGCCACGTCCAACGTGAAGAATCGGCTCCGCACGGCGGTGGCGACTTCGGCGAACTCTTCGATCGACGGCTCGGCGCCCCCGTAACCGCCCCCATCCCAGTAGGGCGATCAAAAGAGCGGCTCCCCATCGAGCCAGAAGATGCGGTACTCCTCCGTGATCGGCATCCGGCTCTTCGGGTGGACGCCGATCGGCTCGAAGTCGACGTACTCCCGGAAGTCCAAGCCCTCGGCGAAATACTCGGCCTGGAGTTCGAGGAATCGCCCGACGACCCGCTCGACTGCGCTGCGATCCAAGGCCGAGGGGATGTCGCACGCCTCGGCCCACTCGTGCTTCCGGCTCTTCACGAAGTCTTTGACGATCACGGGGGCGTCCCCGAACGGGACCAGGGCCTCCATGATGCGGTCGATGCCCAAGTCCCCCACCAGCCATACGGATCGTGGTGTGCGCCCCTCGATCACCGGGTAATTCTCGGGCAGGTGGTGAGCGTGGCTGTACTGCTCCGGGCTGTTGATCAGGCGGATGCCCTTGGCGGCCAGGGCGTCATAGAGGACCCGGTACTGAAGCGGCGTCACCATCCATCCCCGGTAAACGGCGAGGACCGTCTCGGGCTGTTCGGACACCCGTCGCACGGCCCGAGCGGAGTCGCCGCCCCGAACCAAGGCGTCGTGGTCGACGAGGACGTAAGGCAGGCCCAGCCGATCGATGGCGGCGACCTCGGCCTCGAACGCCCGGTCGGGGCGGGAGTGCTCCAGCGGGTCACGGCAGAGGACGAGTAGCATGGCGGTAGTCCTGGTAGACGCTCGGCCCGGCGGGACGACCCGGCACCGTCGGATGCCGGTTCGCCAAAGCGCCTACCGCTCGTAATGGTCTCTTTCAACGCCGTCGAAAGAAACCCGAATTACGGCAGCACTTCTTGAACAACCGCCCGCTGCCGCAGGGGCATGGGTCGTTGCGGCCGAGCTTCTCGTGGAGTTCCTTGTCGCCGTGTACGACCCGGCGGCCCCGCTTGACGTGGGCTTCGCTCAGGATACCCCCGGCGGCGCTTGGACATCACCTCGAAAGGAGCAGCCGTCTTCGGAGAACTCGGGGCGCATGGCACACCTCCTCACTTTCACGAACGACGTTGGGACACGGAGTACGAGCGGGAACGGCCTTGTTCCGCCCGCCTGCGAAGCGGACATGCTGAACGGCTTTGAGGTTCGGGGGAAGGACGTTCATCCAGCAGGTTGAGCCCCTGCTATATATACCGCTCAGTCGACTCCTTCACCTTGCTCCTCGAACCACCGTGCCAGCCCCGCCTCCAGGGCGGCCAACGCCTCGGCGAGCGTGTCGGGCCGGTCGTCCTCGAAGTCGAGGCCGCCGTAGCCGATCGCCCGGACCACGAACCCGAAGCCCTCCTAGTCGCCGATATCGATGTATCCGTAACCGCCAACCTACCTGGCGACGGCCGGGAACATCGCCTCGACCTTCGCCTGAGCGGCAGACGGCTTGATCATGCCGGCCCTCTGGTCGTCCCGCAATCGACGGAGATGATCCCGGTAGGCCCTCTCGACGCCGGGGAGTTTCCGCTCGACCGAGACGTCGATGCCGAGTTCCTTGAGCACCGGGAACAAGCCCCGCCATTGGCGGTGGCCCCGTAGCCGGACGAGCCTGGGACGACGGGCGTCCCCGTCGAGCGGTCGCTTCATGGCGTGGGCCAGGAGCGTGGCGAGGTCGTTGACCGATGGCCTCCCGTGGACCGTCATGTCGGCCAGGAGCATGCCGTTATTCTTGGCGACGACCATCCCGAGGTAGTGCGTCTCGGATCGCATGATCGGCTTGGGCAACGCCTGGAAGTCGGCCTCCTAGGTCTCGTCGCAGTGGGGAAGCCGCTTCAGGCGGCTCTTGACGAAAGCCACGCCCTTGCCGAGCTTGAGTTTCTCCTCTTCGGCCACGATGACTTGCCCCCGGCAAGTTTGCCCGATCCGCCCCCTAATCGTCTTCCTCCAGATACTGTGGCGGGCTCTTCCCGACCCGCTTGGTCACCTTCGGGAACTTGCCGACGGGGACCTCGTCCTCAATCGCCTCGACGTCGATCTGGTGCCACCAGTCGTCGCCGAAGTCGAACCAGTAGCCGAAGCTGCGGCCCACCTCCAGACCCAGCGAGTCGATGCGGGTCCGGTCCACCCTGCCGGCCGGTGGGTCCTCCTCGCTCATGTCCGCCTCGAAGGCTTCCGGCAAGGAGTACCGGGGGGCCTTCGGGTCCATCGGCCCCTCGCCGAATTGGAACTCGTACATGTGGTGGTCGAAGCGGCCGAAGGCGTCGAAGATGGCGTTGTGCAAGTCCTCAAGCGTTTGGTCGCCCCGGATCTGGATGGTGCGGGAGACGACCGGATTCTTCTCGACGAACTTCTCGGCGATCGGGCCGCTGAGGAGGAAGACCTCCAGCGTGTAGAGGCGCACGTCATTCCGGTCGGTCGGGTTGGATCGTCTCGCCGTCGGTCGCTTGGGTCTTGCCATCGCCATCACCCTCCTGACCCATGGTTAACGGGTTCCCGCCTCCTCCGAGGCCCACGTCGGCGAACCAGGATGGCCCGGACAGCCTCCTCGCCCCAGGACGACAGGGCATCGGGGGCGGCGAGGACGTCCGGCGGCACCTCGCAATAGGACTTGAGCGCCCGCCGCTCGTTCGGGCGGAACGGCTCCATGCCCCTGGATTCGTAGTCGTACTTCGACTGCTCGTCCACCTTCAGGTAGAGCCGGCCCCGGAACAGGACGCCGAAGATCGTCCCCCCCAGTAGAGCCCGTGCCCTCCGAACAGGGACCGGGCCGTGACCTCACCCGCGGGGCCGGCCCGTGGAGTATCCGATCCAAGAAATGCTCGCCCGCCATCGCCGCCCCTCCCACCCACGATGATCCCGCCTCAGTCCTCGACCGCCAACGCCCGCCTCAGAGGACAATCATCCCCGATCGGCTCCCCGTGGCGATACCGCTGCAACAACTCCTGCGATCGCCGTGCCAGCATCCTGCGGACCTCCCGCCGCTCGCCCTTGGCCTTCGGGATCGTCATCCCGTCGTAGCCGGTCGTCTGATGACGCATCCAGGCGACGACGGCGGCCTCGGCCCTCTGCTCGACGGGGATTCGCTTCGTCCTGGCGACCGTGCCGCTCCCGACCGGCGTGGCGTGATCGGCGACGGCTCTTGCCAGCCGTCCGGCGAGTTCGGCGTGGCTCGAATGGAATGCCAGGAACGCCAACACCGCACCGTGGAAGTCCTCGACGTACTCGGCCTGGGCCGTTCCACGACGCCGGGCGGCGGCCTCCTGCTTCTTTGCGTAGCCCTCGGTGGACCGCTCGGCCTCCAGTTCGGCCCGAATCCGGTCGATGGTCGCCGACGCCGCCCAGACTCCCCGTGAGAACATCCTCCGGCCCACCTTCTCCCGGACGATCCAGTGGTCGCCGGCGGCCTTGACCCGGCGGGTCAGTCCGGCGTCCCCGGGCGGCAGGAGAATCCAGCCTCCCGGGGCGGTGAGGATCTTGCCCTCCGAGGCCCGGACCGTATTCGGGGTCGGGCCGGGGGCGAAAGTCCAGGTCGTGTCGTCGGTGTTCAAGCCCGTCTCCGTAATGGATTGCCAGTCGGATCGGCGGAAGACGACCAGCAGCGGCTTGTTCGATCCCTTGGCGGCCCAGAGTCCCTCATCCAGGTCATTATAGATCCAATCCCTCGACGCCCCGAACGCCTGGCGGTCGTTGCGGACCTTGGCGTCCCGGTCCTGGGCGTGGGCGTGGAGCGGGGACGAGAGGAGGATGAGGGCGAGGAAGTTAGGCGAAGGTCGCATGGTGTTTCCCCCGGCTTGGTCGTGCATACCTCACGGCATCCTACTCGTCGGGCGGCGTGGAGGGAACCGATTGGGCCGATCCTCGTAGTAGAGGTTCAAGTCGAGTCGATACTCCCGACCAAGTTCGACGTCGGGCTCCCGGACGCCTTGAAAGAAATCTTGCGGAGGATGAGCGGCTCGACGCTCGTGTCGTCGCCGTATCGGTACGCCGGGAGAGTCGTCCTCCGTTCGCCGGGCACCTCGAACCTGCGATGACGCCGTCGTCTCAAGGCCGAGGAAGTCTCGGGGCTCTGGTGGCCGGGTGAGGCGGGCTGGGTCATGGTAGCCGAGGAGTTCGAGCGACCCGGCGAGAACCCCGTGACCGGGGAGCGAGTGGTCGCCCGGCGTCGGCGGATCTCCCATGACTCCGAATTGCCGATGAAGGACGCCTATTCGGCGTTCATCCGTGAACGGATCGAGAGGGAGGGGGCGGGCCATGGGTCGGTCGGACGATAAGTCGAGTCGCTCCCCTATAATGACTCGGAGTCCAAGCTCTTGAACGAGGGGGGGGCGGCATGCGTTATCTCCTGGAGGCCAGGGTGAGGCCCGACCGAAGGACCGAGTTGTTGCGGGCGCTCGAAGCCGGCACGTTCGGCGAGGGCTTCCCCTACGGCGACTTGGGCGAGGTGCTCTCCAAGGGCCTGGTGGACGACTCGGGGACGATCCGCGGAGAGATCGTCGTTGTCCCGGAGCGGGGCACGATGATGGGCGACCGGAGCCGGCTGCACGACGCCGGTAGGCAGATCCATCAGCCCTGGCAGGTCAAGCGGTGGCTCCTCTGCCGCCTGGAGTTCAACGGGCGGCGTCGGGTCGTCGTGGCCCCGGACCGTTACACGGAGCTTTTCTTCCTCGACGAGGCGACAGGCCTGGCCGCCGGACATCAACCCTGCTTCGAGTGCCGACGGAAGTCGTACAACGCCTTCGTTGACGCCTGGGCTGCCGGGAATCCCAACAACCTCGGGACGATACGCCCCACAGCGGCTTCGATCGACGAACGCCTTCATGCGGAGCGGGTCGGCCCCGGCCGCTCGAAGCGGACCTTCAAGGCAAAGATGGACGACTTGCCCGACGGCGTATTCGTGACCTTGGGCGAGGTTGGGGACCGTGCTCACCTTCTCTGGGAAAGGCGACTCCTCGCCTGGCCGCCCGGCATGTGCTCACTTTCGGCCTCGGCCGCCGACTGGTAATAGGGTTTGAACTCGGGGAACCGGCTGACCCGCCCGGCGAAGACGGACGTGACGTTCTGGAGGGCCACGTAGACGACGTGCAGTGGGTCGAGGGCGACCACAGGAGAAAGTCGAATGATGATCGCACTGTTCTTGAGAGCGTCGAGAGCGGCCTGGATCGAGCCGGCCTCATGGCGATGCTCGTCGGCCAGGTTCCGGCCCCGGCCCAGTCGCTTGATGAGTTCGTCGCTGATCTGGCCCATGTGGGATGAAACAGGTTCTGTGCGGCTGATCGTGGTTCGTCCGGGACATCGTGCCCGATCACCGGGCGTTTCACCAGGGGGCGAGAGCGCCGCAGTCGAGGCGAGCCGCCTCCACGGGCCGATTCCCGATCCGCTCGCCAGGTCGTCAATCCAGGAAGGCTACGTTCCTCATGGCCCTGGACTGGTCCTCGGTGTTCATCAGGACCCGGTGCCAGCCGTGCAGGACGATCGTCTTGTGGTCGGCGTGCCGGACGCCGCCCCGGACGTATACGCCGGGATTCCGGCGCATCACCTGCCAGCCCCAGCCCTTTGCCTTGGGATTGCCGGCGATGATCTTCTCGTGCTGGGACGGCGTGACGCCGTTAGGGTGCCGAGAACAGACGTAAACCGTCTCGCCTCCGGTCCGATAACAAAACTCGACCCAGTGCGGCTTGCCGCCGTTGCCCCGCCGCAGCGGCTCGTTGCGGAGCACCAGGCCCTCGTCGACGGCGAAGCCGGGCACGGGCAGGAAGAACCACTCGCCCTGGCGGCGGTAGGCGGCGTTCTTGCGGCGGTTGCGGGCCTCGGCCCGGAGCCCCAGGTGGGACTGGGCGACCTGGACCTCGGCGGGCTTGAGCGCCTCCTTGGCCTGCCGGACGGTCCCCACCGGGGCGCTCTCGGGGACGGCGGCGACGAACCAGTGCCGCTCGTCGTGGCCGCAGAGGAACTTGTGCTTCTCGCCCCCCTCCCGGACCAGCAGGAGCAGGTGCCGGTCGGCGGGCCGGACGTCCAGGACGGCGACCTCGGGAGCAGCGCCTCCGGGAGAGACGACTTCGAAGAACTCGCCATTGCGGTCGGCCCGCACGTCCAGGGTGATGACGCCCGATGCGGCCCGGAAGCGACGGGAGGGCCGGTCGGCGACCTTGAGCCTGGCCCCGATCCGGGCGAACTTCATGAGCAGATCCGTGGTGTCCATTGCGTGCCTCCTGTGGGACGGGAGACACGAGCCGTTCAGAGCAGGTTCACCGACGAAACGAAGGTCGGCTTCGATTCGTCGGTCGTCAACCCTCGTGGCGTCGGATGACGTGATCGGCGATAATCGGGGCAGGACGAAAGGCTCTACCGGGACGACGGAGGACGAAAGCCATGTCGGAACACAAGGCCACGATCGATTGGAAACGAGAGACGCCGGACTTCGCCTACCAGACGTACAACCGGGACCACGACTGGTCGTTCGATGCGGGTGTCACCGTCCGGGCCTCGGCCGCTCCCGCCTACCTGGGCAGTGAGTCGTGCGTCGATCCCGAGGAGGCGTTCGTCGCCAGCCTATCGAGTTGCCATATGCTCACCTTCCTGGCGGTCGCCGCCCGGAGGAAGTACGTCGTGGACGCCTACCACGACGAGGCGGTCGGCGTCCTGGAGAAGGACGCTGGGGGGCGGCTGGCGATCACCCGAGTGACACTCATGCCCCAGGTGAGTTTCAGTGGTGAGAAAACGCCCGGTCCCGAGGAACTCCGGCAACTCCACGACCAGGCCCACCACGCCTGCTTCATCGCCAACTCGGTGAAGACCGAGATCGTCGTGGAGCCGCAATAAGTCGACGGCCACCTGGGGGAAGAGCTATGAGTCGGCCCCGTACGGTCGGCAACGAGGCGGGCAAGCTCACCGTCGATGGGCGCCGAGGGCTGCGCCATCCGAAGAGCGTCACCGCCGTATTTCGGTCTCTGCTCGGCCTGCCGGTCCTGCTCGCCGCCCTCACGTCCTGCGGTCGCATTCCACCCACCGAGTCGATCCTGCACAAGGACCCGAAGATGAACACCATCCTCCTCCAGAGCCCGGCCTTCGCCGACGGCGGGGCCATCCCGAAGGTGTACACGTGCGACGGCAAGGACGTCTCGCCCCCGCTGGAGTGGTCCGGCGTTCCGGACGCCGCCAAGTCCCTGGCCCTGGTCGTCGAGGACCCCGACGCCCCCAGGGGGACCTGGACGCATTGGGTGATCTTCGACGTCCCCGCCAGCGTCAGAGGACTCAATGAGGGTGTGCCGGCCCACGAGCGGGTCACGGTGGCGGCGGGCGGGGAGACCGCTCTTCAGGGCAAGAACGACTTCAAGAAGACCGGATACGGCGGCCCCTGTCCACCGAGCGGGACGCACCGCTACGTCTTCCACCTCTTCGCCCTCGACGCTGAACTGGGCCTTGGACCGAAGGCGACGAGGCAGGACGTACTCCGCTCGATCAAGGGCCACGTCCTCGCCCAAGGAGAGTTGATGGGCCGGTATTCGAGGTGACGGTTCGCCCGTCCACCCGGAAGTCGTGCCTGACGAAGCATTCCCACCGTCGACCCCCGTGCCATCGTTCACGGCTTGGAACCGGCGTAGACTCGGGCGTATGATTCTTGCGGAAAGGACCGGAGCATGTCGCCGAGATCGACGAAGGTCAGCAAGTACCTGGCGAAGCACCTGCGGCACGCCCCCAGCGAAATCGGCCTGACGCTCCAGCCCGGCGGATGGGTGGCGGTGGACGACCTCCTTAGGGCCGCCGGGGAAAACGGATTCCCGATCACCTATGACGAACTGGTCGAGTGCGTCGAGACGAACGACAAGAGGCGATACTCGTTCGACGAGACCGGCGACGTGATCCGGGCCAGCCAGGGGCACAGCGTCGAGGTGGACCTGCAACTTGAGGAGCGAGAGCCCCCCGAGGTGCTCTATCACGGGACGGTCGATCGGTTCCTGCCGTCGATCCTGTCCGTGGGCCTGAACAAGGGGAAGCGGCATCACGTCCACCTCTCGAAGGACTTCGAGACCGCCAGGAAGGTCGGTGCCAGGCGGGGCGGGCCGGTGGTCCTGACGGTCGATGCCGGGCGGATGCATCGGGACGGCCACGAGTTCTTCCTGTCGGCCAACGGCGTGTGGCTGACGGACGCCGTGCCGCCCGAATACGTGACCAAGACATAGGGATCGCATGCCTACATGTGCAAATATCACAATCCGGACGTCAAAGGAGTTCGTGAGCGTGGCGAAGAAGCAGCCCCCGAAGGACATGTCGATCGGCAAGTTCGACATCCTCGCCACGTACGCCTACGCCGAGGCGCTGCTCGACGGCGTCGACGAGGACGAGGCGAAGCAGCGGGGCATGGTCGCCGCCGTCATGGGGGCCAAGGCCAAGCTCGGGCGCACCGGCGGCAGCCCCACAGACGACCATAAGGCTCGAAAGGAGGCCGCAGAGAAGAAGAAAAAGACCACGATCACCGCCGAGTCCTTCGACCGTCAGGTCGCCGACAAGATGGGCGTGTTCTTCGGGAAGACCTTCCTCCCGGCCATGAAGAGGCTCGTGAAGGCCGGCCTCTCCTACGATGAGGTGAAGAAGCTCGTCAAGATCCCGACGACCTGGGGGGCGAAGATCACCGGCGAGCAGTTCGAGGAGCGGACGGCCGATTACTTCGGGCGGGCGAAGAAAGGCCCGACGCCTCGCTCGAAGGAGTAACGACCGCCGTCGGGACGGGGCCGCATCCAGGACCAGTCATCACTCGAAACCGCTGGTCATGCTCTTGAACGCCTCTCGTGGCGTGCCATACTTCTTTCCGCTCCCAGCAAGCGCCGAGAGCAGGACGTCGTTGAGCCGGAATCCGACGTCGAACGGCGAAAGCTCGCCCTCGCCCAGCAGGGCCGTCGCTTGGACGATCAATTCGTTCATCGAACCCGTGACGGAACGATCGAACGCCCTGGCGAACCGGATCGTGCCGCTCGCCGGGGCGATGAAGCGTCGGTGGACGAACGCCTGACCGTCGTCCTCCATGGATTCCCGCAGGCTGCTCAGGGCTCGCTCGATGAATCGTGCGTCGTCCGTGATCCCCTTGCCGTACGTCACGGTCGAGTAGAGCGACTTGGTGTTGCTCAGGAGGATGTACTGCGTCCGGTCGGCGACGAACAGATGCGACGACCAGTCCGCCAACGGATTCTCGGCGAGGGGTCGGGTGGGGAGCGGCCCGGCCTTGATCTTCGAGTTCAGCTTGTGGGAGAGGCGGAAGATCAACAGGGTTCACCGAGTCGTAAATGTGGCGGAACAGCCTTGGGCGGGGAACCGGCCTACAAATCTCGTGGTCCCTCTTCGACTTCAGGGGCGGTCGCTTCCGCTTCGACCTCGTTCAGCAAACCGTCGAGGTCGAGCCGACGTGTGAACATCGCCAACTCTCCCGCTGCCGTACGTGGCCACAGTTCTTGCGGTCGATCCCAGTAAAGTTCCACCCCGTTATGGTCCGGGTCACGCAGGTAGAGCGCCTCGCTGACGCCGTGATCGCTGGCCCCGTCGAGCGGGACGGCTGCGGCGATGAGACGCCGGAGGGCGTCGGCGAGCGTCCTCCGGTCGGGATAGAGGATGGCGACATGGTAGAGCCCCGTGGCCCCGACAGGCGGCGGCGACCCGCCGAGGCTCTCCCAGGTGTTCAGCCCGATGTGGTGATGATAGCCGCCTGCGGACACGAACGCCGCCTGCGTTCCATACCTTTGCGTGACCTGGAAACCCAGGACGCCGCAGTAGAACCGGAGCGACCGCTCCAGATCGGCGACCTTCAGGTGGACGTGGCCGATGCGGACCTGGGGATCGATCGGGCGGGCGTCTTCGTCGGAGGTCACGGTGGGGTTCTCCCCGTCGAGCAATGGTGGACTTGGCGGTATCGGATCGGATCTTGTCATAGTTCGGAGCCTTCGACCATCGGCCTATCGGTATAGAATACTCGATCGATGACCGTCGGGCAGAGGCAGGCGATCACGATCAGCAACCTTTCCAGCCGTGAGACGGATTCTATTTAATGATGACGCTGTTCTCGCGGTAGGAGTAAGGGGCGGCACAGACCGACTTGATCACCTCGGGGTCGGCGACCTCGGGGCGCAGAGCCCCGAGGCGCCACGTAGACGGCCCGGAGCCGGCCGACCATATCGGGCTCCCTCACCATCGAGTTTCTTGACGTCGGCCAAGGCGTTCGCCCCCGAGGGCGATGAGTTGTGGGGCCTGGTCAAGATGCCCATGGCGGCTTTTCTGAGCAGCGAATCCCACTGCCGTCATTCCCGCCGCAACTCGTCCAGCATCTTCACCGCTGCCTGGAAGTCTTCCGCCCGAAGGTGGCCGCATGTAGATTCGATCACGTCAACGCTGTTGCCCGACATCGTGGCGACCCTGAACACGTCCACGCCGGCTTGAAGCAGTCATGTGCCTCTTCGTCACCGACGCCGCCGGACGTTTGGGGCCGACGTGGATAGCGGGTCAGGTCCGGGTGGCGGTGGTCGTAAGCCCGCTGCCCACGGTGCTCCTGGACCCTCTTCAAGAAGTCGATCATGAGGTCGATGGTGGCGACGTCTTGGAGCGGCGGTTTGAGCGCCGGATTGCCGGCCGCCGGGCGGGCCGCCAGGTCGGCGATGAAGGCCCGCTGGGCGTCGTCGAAGGCGACGACTCCGACCTTGCCGTAACGACGGGGCTTGCCGCCGGCCTCGCCGAATCAGAGCCCGTCCTCCTGCGTGGCCATAGCCGATCGCCCCGCCGGTTGTTAGAAAAGGAACATGAGTACGCCGAGACGGAATCCCAGTGCACTCAGGTTCAAACCGGCGTTCGTGGGCTTTCAGGGCCGCCGGAAATCCGCTTTAACCTTAAGTTGTTTCTGAGATTAAGTTTGGGAGCGTGTGGCCGGCTGGTGCCGCCCTCGGTCTTCAAAACCGATGAGGGATCGTGAAAGCGACCCCTGGTGGGTTCGATTCCCATACGCTCCCGCCATCGCAGCCGTCCTGCCTCAGTCGCCGTATCCGCACCTCCGGAGATGGGCTGCGCTGCGGGTGATGCGATCCTGGCGACCTTCCAATCCCGGTTCGGGTTCGCCGGCGATGCCTTCGATCTCAATCGTGTACGGCCCTTCAAAGCCGACGGAGTCGAGGATCGCGCGGACGCGGGCGAAATCGACGGCTCCGCCGTCGCCGACGGCCGGGAAGTACCAGTCTTCGAGCTTGCCGCGGCTGTCCTTCACGTGGACGTTGCGCACGAACTGCTTGACCTTCTCCAGCTCGTCGCAAGGGTCGAAGCCGTCGTTGTAATAGGCGATGTTGCCGGTGTCGAAGTTGAGCCGGACGTACGGGTGGTCGACTTCGGCCATCAGGGCGAGCATCGCCTCAGCGTTCTGGGTCGGCCCCTGGTGGGTCTCCAGAGCCAGCACGACGCCGACGCTCGCGGACGTGTCGCCCAGCCGGCGGAGATGGCTCACGACGGTCTTCCGCTCGACGGCGTCAGCGGGCTTGCCCGCGCCGGAGACGCAGACCGGGACCGCGAACCACCTCGCCGCGAACCGGATGCGGCGCTCGGTCAATGCGACGCCGTCCTCGGTCCGGATGTCGGCGCCGCCGACGTTGCAGCCGCTGACCTTGACGCCGTGCCGCGTCAGGTGATCGACGAACGATTGAGCCGTCGCGTCGTCGGCCTTCTCGGTGACGACGACCGATTCGGGGATCACCAGGCCGCCGAAGTCGTGACCGCGAAGGGCCAGTTCGAGGTGGTCGATCCCGGCCTCGCGAATCCGTCCCACGGCCGTCCAGACGCCGTCGGGGCCGTAGCAGTTGGTGAAGCAACTCAGGGTGCGCGACATCGTCAGGAGGGCTCCTCGGTTCGGACCGGTTCCAGGGCGACGGGGAACTCGCTCGTCGGATCGACCACCCGCAGCGCGCGGCGGCCGTCGAGGACGTCGAGCAGCAGTTCGCCGCACAACCCGCCTCGCCAGCCTTCAATCAGCGCGGGCCGGTTCGAGTCGGGGCGCCCGTCTTGCCGCCAGCGGATCAGGTGCTTGAGGTCGGCCGTGTGGGCCACGAGCGAGCCGGCGACCTTGTTCTCGAGGCAGCACTGGGCCAGGGCCGCCGCCAGCAAGTTGGCGACCGTCGACGCCCCGGGCGCGTCGTCGTGACGCGGGGCGAGTTCGGGCAGAGCGTCGTCGGGCGTGGATCGGGCCTCCTCGATCGCCGCCAGGATCTCGTTGGCCCGGCTCGTCAGGTTCGGCCGATTGAAATCGCGGAGCGCTTCCAGGTCGCGACGGTTGGCCGGCTGTCGCTTGGCGATGGCCACCAGCAGGTCGTCGCGCATCACCTGACGCATCGGCCGGTTCTGCCGCCGCGCCTCGGACTCGCGCCATTCCGACAACTTCCGCGCCGCCTCCAGCCCTCGGCGGTTGAGCTGGTGCAAGCCCGGCAGCCGCCGCCAACGCTCCTCGTCGGCCCGGTCCTCGATCGAGGTCAGGAAGTCGGCGAATTCGGCCTCGGCCCAGTCGGTCCGGCCCAGCCGCGCCAGCTCGGCCGCCAGCCGATCTTCCAGTTCCAGCAGATACCGCACGTCGTCGAGCGCGTAGCGGACCTGGGCGGGGGTGAGCGGCCTGCGCCGCCAGTCGGTCCGGGTCTCGCTGCCGGCGAGCGAAACCCGCATCACCTGGCTCACGAGGTTCACCAGGCTGAGCGGATAGCTGTAGCCGATGAGCCCCGCAGCGATCTGGACGTCGAAGATCCGCTTCGGCACCGAGCCCGTGCGCATCAGGCAGATCCGCATGTCTTCGCCCGCGGCGTGCATCACCACGTCGATCGCGGGGTCGTGGACCAACGCCCAGAAGCCGCCGAGGTCGCCGACGGCCTGGGGGTCGACGGCCGCGAGCCGCGAGCGGGTGGCGACCTGGATCAGGCAGAGGACCGGCTCGAACGTGTCTTCCGAAACGAACTCGGTGTCGAACCCGAATCGCCCTTCAGCCTGGATATGTTCAATCAACTCTTGGAGCCCGGCCGGCGTGGCGATCAGGCTTTCTTGACGCGTCTCGGACATAATGCACCCTGCGGGAACCCGAGCCGACGGGCGAAGTGGTCCGCTTGCGAAACGCGCCGGCGACACGCGATTCCGTTCTTCGAATAGGAATTCAATTCAGCCCCTGCAAGAACCCCAGGATCGCCTGGTCGACCGCATCGGGATTCTCGTAGGGCGCGAGATGGCCGGCGTCGGAGACGACTTCGAGCCGGCCGTTCGGCAGCGCCTCGGCCATGGCGCGGGCCTCGGCGGGAGGGGCGATCACGTCGTCCTCGCCGACGATCACGAGGGTCGGCACGGCGATCTCGGCGAGCTGCTCGCGACGGTCGGGACGGATCGCCATGCCGCGCAGCGCGCCGGCGACGCCCGACGCCGAGGTCTTCTCCATCTCGGCCTTCAAGGGCTCGACCCGGTCGGGATGTCGCGCGAGAGTGGACTTGCCGAACAGCTTGGGAATCATCGCCGCGACCACCTCGCCGGAATTCCCGGCCTTGAGGACCGCCTGCGCGGTCTCCTCGCGGGTCTGCGCGGCTTCGGGCGAATCGGCCGCGGCCTTGGTGTCGATCAGCATCAGGGCCCGCACCCGGCCGGGGTGCTTGAGAGCCATCGCCAGCGCGACGTATCCCCCCATCGACAGACCGCCCACCACGACCGGCTCGCTGACGCCCAGGCCGTCGAGCAACTCGACCACGTCGTCCGCCATCAAATCCATCGTGTAGGCCGCGTCCGGCGCGGGCGATTCGCCATGCCCTCGGAGGTCGGGCGCGATCACCCGGTACGATTCGCTCAACGTCTTGAGCTGTTCGGCCCACATGACGCGGCTTAGCGGAAATCCGTGGAGCAAGACGACGACCGGTCCGCTCCCCTGTTCCGTGAACGCCAGCAACATTCCCGCACCTCGCGAAAGTTCCGCTCGAATCAACCAAGTCCCATTATTCTACTCGTCGCCGCCGGCCGACGCGAGAGGACGACGCATCCTGACTCGCCCGGCCCCCGGAATCTGGCGGGAACCCGGACGATCCGCCTAGAATAAACGCGGCGCGTCGCCGCTTCGTTCATTCCTTAAGTCACCATCGAGACAGGAACATTTCATGCCAACCGCCGATGAACTTTACGATCAGGCCGTCGACATCCGCGACAAGGGCGACAAGCCCGCCGCCGCCGCCAAGCTGGAAGAGGCCGTCGCGCTTGATCCCGGTTTCTCCATCGGGCACGGCATGCTCGCCAAACTCTACGCCGACCTGGCCGAGGCCGACAAGGCCATCGAGCACGCCAAGAAGGTGGTCGAGCTCGAGCCCGACGACGCTTTCAGCTACACCGCCCTTTCGGTCATCTACCAGCGTTGCGGCAAGATCCCCGAGGCCGAGCACGCCAAGGCCCTCGCCTGGCAGAAGCAGATGGGCGCCGACTGACCCCGCGATGCACGGCCTTGCCTTCCCTTGAGAAACGACCCTGACCATCCGCCCCCGGAGACCGCCCTCATGTCGCGCTGGCTGCTCACTCTCCTGATCGCCGCCACGGCGTGCGGCCGCTCCCGCGCGGCCGATCCGCCGGCGCCCGCCCTCTCGCCCATCGAAACCTGGATCAGCGAACGCCAGGAACAGCTTCAACGGCTGTACACCGACCTGCACGCGCATCCGGAACTCTCGTTTCAAGAAGTCGAGACGTCCAGGCGGATCGCCGACGAGCTGAGAAAGGCGGGCGCGAAGGTCACCACCGGCGTCGGCAAGCTGGGCGTCGTCGGCGTCATCGAGAACGGGCCGGGGCCGGTCGTTTTGGTCCGATCCGACATGGACGCGCTGCCGGTGACCGAACGGACCGGCCTGCCCTACGCGAGCCAGGCCAAGGCGACCGACCCGTTGGGTCGCGTCGTCGGTGTAATGCACGCGTGCGGACACGACGTCCATATGACCTGCCTGGTCGGCACGGCGAACTGGCTCGCCGAGCACAAGGGCGATTGGTCGGGCACCGTCGTCCTGATCGCCCAGCCCGCGGAAGAGACCATCGGGGGGGCGAGAAAAATGCTCGACGACGGCCTCTATCAACGGTTCCCCAAGCCCGACTTCGCGCTCGCGCTGCACTGCAAGGCCGATTCCCCCGTGGGCGACGTGCTCTACCGCCCGGGGCCGATGCTCGCCAGCTCGACCTCGCTCAATGTGACGATCCGGGGCAAGGGCGGACACGGCGCCATGCCGCACCGGACCGTCGACCCCATCGTCCTGGCGGCCCTGGCGATCCTCGACTTCCAGACGATCGTCAGCCGGGAGATCGAGCCGATCCAGCCGGCCGTGGTCACCGTGGGATCGATCCACGGCGGCGAGAAGCACAACATCATTTCCGACGAGGTCAAGCTCCAGCTCACGCTCCGGTCCTATTCCGAAACGGTCCGCCTCCAACTCATCGAAGGGATCGAGCGCCGGGCCAAGGCTCTCGCCGTGGCCCACAAGGCCCCGCCTCCGTCGGTCGAAGTCCAGGAGCACACGCCGGCCACGATCAACCGCCCCGAGCTGGTCGCGCGGGTGACGCCGTTCCTCAAGAAGGCGCTGGGGGACGGCCACGTGCAACTCGTCGATCCCGTCATGGGCGCGGAAGACTTCGCGCTCTACGCGGAGGGAGACGTGCCGATCATGATGTTCTGGATCGGCACCGTTCCTCCCCAGCGGATCGAGGAGGCGATATCCAAGGGAGTCGACCTCCCGGGCCTGCACTCGTCCCTCTACCACCCCGAGCCCGCGGGGAGCATCGCCACCGGCGTTCGAGCGATGACCGCCGCCGTCTCGGGCCTCTTGCCACCGAAACCCAAGCCCTGAACCACCCCCTGGTTCATTGCGCACCGCAACGACGCCGGACGCTCCACGGCCGGGAGCGTGGTCGGTTCGCCACGCGAACGAGCCCCGGCGCAGCCATCCGAATCCGAAACCGGCGGTCAGCTGGCCACTTTAGGGGCTTGCGCGGGCGGATCATACGGCGTTCCTCGGGGTGGTCACGACGTTCAAGCGCCGCAGCGGGCGTCGGGACGATCGGCCAAACGACACGAAACATCCGAGATTCATATCACAACTTCACCCAGACGAGCTTTGCAAGACGCCGGCTCGCGCGCCACGGCATCCGCACGCGAACCAAAACGCGTGCATCGACTCATTGCCCGCATGTTGTTCTAAATCATCATGGGTCGCGAACCCGCAACACGGTGCGGTTCAACGGCTTAATATAGCTCTTTCGCGAGTCTCCAACGCTTTCCTTATGCTAGTCGCACAAAAAAACACAAGGCTTGAGACGGCCCCCTCTTGAAATGTCCTTCCAGGATGGTTGTTATCTAACGAGGATCGAGTCAGCACAAGGAGGCTGGAAAGGAAACACGCATGAGCCGCGAAGCGTGCATATTCACGGAACCGAGAACGCCCTCTCCGAACGGATCGACACGTTGGAGTCTGAGGCGTGCGACGGCCGTGGATGATCGGCATGGCTTCTTGCCCGACCGCACCGGTTCGATCTCCCTGGAACCGCTGGAAAGCGATGACGACGGGACGAACGGCTCCGTCGGACGCCAGGCGATTCGGCTCGGGTCGCGAACTCAAACGTGTTTCATGGAGCGCCGACCACATAACGAAAGCTCGAAGCGAAAATTGATCGTGGAGGCGTTTCCCAGTACGTTCCCCAAGCCTTTTCAACAGCCTCGAACGACTTCCGAACCGCAAGACCCCAGCGCGCGAGTCCTGGAAGGATCCGGGACGCGAAGGACCGCCCCCGCCGCAAGCGAGAACCGAGTTTCAACGCCGGACTTCACGCAAACCGTGGATCATCCGAGGCGGATTCCTTGGACGAACGCTCGATAAAACCTTGTTCACAAACGTGAAGTTTCATTAAGGACGGCTGGCGTAGCGCGAGCCGCTCAACGTGCGTTCTTTGTAGACGGCTTTCGTTCTCAATTTTTGCTCAGAGGAGGACCGACGCTGCGCCGACCATTTCGTGTCGTCGTGATGAGAAGCCTCGCCGCTTGAAAAGTGAACGACCCTCCATCGCCTCGATCGATGATCGACGTCTTGGAGCGGTTGATCGCCCGAAAGGTCGAGGGCCAAATGGAACTGGCCGAGCATGGCGTCAAGACGACCCTTCCAACCCACGGCGCCTGCAGCCCGCGGGCCGGGAAGAATGCCATCGGACTCGGCGGTCGCACTGACGGCGCCGCCGTCGCGTTCTTGTGTCGACACCCAGGCTGTTCACGCATCAGTAACGGAACACTCAAACAGGAGTCTTATGCATGCTTCAGGCGACAAGAAAATGGATCGCTCCGGTTCTGGCCGTGTTCGCGGTCGCCGCCATACAGGCCCCTTCGGCGAAGGCTGCTTTCACGCTTACGGTCCAGGAAGACGCCGGGACCGCCTTCGCTGGCGCCGTGATCTCCATTGCCGGCCCGCTTGACGGGAGCTCCAATCCCGACACTATCACGGCATTGACCACGGCCCTCAACTCGGCGCTGACTTATTTCCAGTTTGGAAGCCTGTCCTCCGCGTCGAGCGGACCCGACGGAACCCCGGGCAGTGACGACGTCGCATCGCTCACACAGACTGGCGTCGTGGTCCGCACCAACGACAACTCCAACGGTCTCGTCCACACGCTGACCATCATTGCATCCGACGACACCTTCAGCTTCCCCGTCAGCAATCCGAAAGAGATGCGGACCTCGGCGGGTGGCACGTTCAACAACACCACCGCCGGCGATAGCCGGACGTTCCAGAGCATCTTCGACGCGACGGGATCGGGCGGCGGCTTGGTCAACACGTCCCTGGGCGCCTTCACGTTCACCCCGGGCGTTGGCACGGGACCGTTCAGCCCCTCGAATCCGGACCTGGTGACCCCCTTGGGCAGCCAGACCACGCCGTTCACCCTGACCAACATCACGGTGATCACCCTCGGCGCCAATGGGCCCGGCACGACCAACGTCCAGCAAGCTCAGTTCACCGGCGGCACGTCGGTTCAGACGGTGGTGGCCGAGCCCAGCTCGATGGCCCTCGGGCTCATCAGCCTGCCCGCTCTGCTGGCCCTGGGACGCCGGATGCGGCGGCGCACCGACGTTTGATCCGCGAGCAATCGCGATTCCTCCACCCATAATCAACCCCCGCGGCGGCCATCATCCGGCTGCCGCGGGGGTTGTTTTTTTGGCCGTCGCCGGCCCGTCCTGGGTTGAGTCAGGATGACCCGGGGATCACCCAGTGACCAGCTTCCGCAGGCGATTCGTCGTCGTCGCGTCGTCGGCCACGAAATACAACGCCCCTTGCATGACGACCATGTCGCGAGGCTTCGAGCTGCCGGCGCCGGGGTTCATGTCGATCACCAGCGAGGTTCCCGCCGACGTCCCGTCGGAGCTCCAAAGCTCGGTGCCAAAGTTGGGCGCACAGGCCGAGAAGTAGACCTTGGAGCCGACCGCCTGGAGGTTCTGAACGTTTGAGCTGATCGCGCCGGGATAGATGTCGCTGACCAGAAAGGTGCCGGCGGTCGTCCCGTCGGTCCGCCAGAGTTCAGCGCCGTGGACGCCGTCGTTGGCGGTGAAGAAGAGGTTGGAACCGGCGACGGTCAGGTTCTGAGGGGTGGACCCAAGGGCGCCCGGCCTGATGTCCGCGAACAGCGTCGTGGTCACGCCGTTGGTCCGCCAGAGCTCGACGCCGTTTACGCCGTCGTTGGCCGAGAAGTAGATGTACGAGCCGAACGCGGTGAGTTCAGCCGGCATCGAGGAGGTCGCCCCGGGCGTGATGTCCGCGACCTGCACGGTTCCCGCGGCCGTGCCGTCGCTCTTCCAAAGCTCGTAGCCGGAGGCCGGAGTGTAAGCAGAGTAGAACAGGGTCGAGCCGAGAGCCGCGAACACCCCGGGATTGGACGAGCCGGAGCCGGGGTTGGCGTCCTTGACCATGACGGTGCCGGCGGCCGTGCCGTCGCTCTTCCACAACTCCGCGCCGTTCACGCCGTTGGTCGCGCTGAAGTAGAGTGTCGAACCGACGGCGGTCAAGTTGCGGATGGACGAGGCGGCGGTACCGGGGTTGATGTCCTTGACCATGGCGGTGCCGGCGGCCGTGCCGTCGCTGCGGATCAACTCGTAGCCCCCCTTGGGATCGTAGGCGACGTAGTAAAGGACGCCGTTCATCGGCGTCAGCTGATCGGGGTACGAGCCGATCACGCCAGGGTACAGGTCCTTGACCATCTGAGTGCCGGCGCTCGTGCCGTCGGTGGCCCACAGCTCAGTACCGGCGACTGGGTCGGTCGCGCTGAAGAAGAGCTTCGAGCCGACGACCGTCAAGTTCGACGGGTAGGAACTCTTGGATCCGGGGTAGATGTCCTTGAGGATCTGGGTGCCGGCGCTCGTGCCGTCGCTCTTCCACAATTCCGTGCCGTTCACGGCGTCGGTCGCGCTGAAGTAGAGAGCGCCATTGAACGCGACGGGCGTCGCCGCGATCGTCGCCGTGGCGGCGCTCAGCGAGGCGAGCGACGCCATCAACGCCCTGTCTTCGAGACCCTCCACGCGGGGTCGGGTGTTCGTCTTCCGCCTGCGGCTCCGTTCCGGGGAGTGCGTCTTCGAGAAGGACAAGAACATCGAAATCATTGAAGTACCTCGCGAGCTTGCTCGAACATCGAGAAATCAGCGCACGGCGCAGGGACTCTCCGCGATCCGGAACACGTCTCCGGACCTCACGCATCCATCAATCAGTAATCTCAGTCTTGTTTTTTTGCGGCTCGCAACGTCGGGCCGGGGAATTACCCCTCGGCTCGACCCTGGACGGGCTCACCTGAAGTCGCGGTGAGCGCCGTTGAGTCGTCGTCGAACCAGGTCGTGCGGGCGGAACTGATGTCGGTCCCAGCGGGTGCGTCGTCGCCTCAGCGTCGTCGCCCGCTGTCATTCGGACGGTGAAGCGTCGACGCCGGGCCTCGAAGCCCGGGGACGAAGCTCGATCGATCGATTCTCACTTCTCGATGCGTTTCGGCGAATCGTCGACCGTCTACAAGAAAGCGAACCACAATATGCCGATCCGTTGGGACCATGTCAAGAACCTAGCACACTAAAATCTGTCTCAGAAAAACATTTGCTTGGGAGTTCCCTCCTTTATATCTTCCATCCCCGACTGGACGCTCGCATGCAGAGGAATCCGCCGCCGCACGACGTCGCCACAAGGGAGCGCCCTTCCGCTCTGGCGAGCCCGACCCCTTTGAGGCTCTTCAGGCCGAAAACCACGCCAAAAACAGCGAAAATCTTCGCGCCGCCTTCACTCTTAACTTATTAATTAAGCAATCGACTCCTAATATATTAGGAGTTTCATGTCTTCGTTCTTTGTAGTCAACGAGGGGGGCGTGGATGCGTTGATCCGGATCTCGCAACCGGTCGCGCAGCCCGCGCGCCCGGTCGGCGGCGGGGAACGTCGACCGGCGCCCCGCCGAGATTTCCATCTCTCTGGAGGGGCGCGCCTCATGATTTTGGACGTTGATCGTGATAGGTTCTGATGATCAACCCGTGAAGAACATAGATCCGGTCCGGCGCTTCTGCAAATCGATCTGCGGCCCGCGTCGCTCGATTTCACCACGCGTCGGGCCGCGGCGTCGCCCCTTGCCAGCGCGGGGGTGCCGTGCGCGGGGCTTCGCCAATTCGGTCCGTCGCCTGGAAACGGTCGTCGTCCTTGACAAGGAAGCAGCCATGTCGTCGTTGTACGAACTGTTCGATCCCGAAACGCTGCCGAGCCCGTCATTGCTCGTCTTCCGCGATCTGGTCGAGCGCAACCTGACCGAAATGATCCGCATGGCGCGAGGCGTCGAACGGCTCAGGCCGCACGCCAAGACGCATAAGACGTCGAAGCTGATCCGCATGGCGCGCGAGATGGGCGTCGTCAAGCAAAAGTGCGCCACGATCGCCGAGGCCGAGATGATCGCCGGCTCGGGCGTGACCGACGTCCTGCTGGCCTATCCGCTGGTCGGGCCCAACGTGGCGCGGTTCATCCGGTTGATCCGAGCCTATCCCAAGACCACGTTTCGCGCGATCGTCGATGCGCCCGAGTCGGCCTCGGCCCTATCGCAAGCGGCCCAACGGCTGGACCACCCGATCCCGGTGCTGGTTGACCTCGAAGTGGGCATGATGCGCACCGGCATCGACCCGGGCGACCCGGCCGTCGCTCTTTATGAAAGAATCGACAAGCTGCCTAACCTGGCCCCGGACGGTCTCCATGCCTATGACGGCCACATCCATGACTCGGACCTCGAACTCCGGGCCCAAGCGGCCCGTCGGGTCGAGGAAACGACGCTCTCGCTGCGGGATCGGCTGATCGCCAAGGGAATACCGGTCCCGCGGGTCGTAATGGGAGGAACGCCCACGTTCCCGATCCACGCGGCCCTCGACGCGCCCGGCCTGGAGTGCTCGCCGGGTACGATCCTCCTCCACGACTACAACTATCAAACCAACTATCCCGACCTGCCCTTCATTCCGGCGGCGTTGCTGCTCACGCGCGTGGTCAGCCGCCCCCGTCCCGGCCGGCTCTGCCTCGACTTGGGACACAAGGCCGTCGCCGCCGACCCCGTCGGCCCTCGCGTGTTCTTGCCCGATATCCCCGACGCCCGGATCGTCGGCCATAGCGAGGAGCATCTCGTCATCGAGACCGCCGACGCCGACCGCTTCCCCCTCGGCACGCCGCTGCTGGCCATTCCCGCCCACATCTGCCCGACGTCGGCCCTGCATCGTCGGATGCTTGTGATCACCGACGGCAAACTCGTCGACGAGTGGGAAGTCACCGCGCGCGATCGGATGATCGGCGTCTGAGGTTGCTCTGAAAACAGCCCGCGGGACCACTTCGCACGGGCTCTTCTGCCATTCAGATCCAGGAGACCGGCGGTGCGAGGGGAGATCCGAGACTTGGGGTTTCCAGCGGTCGCGGCCGTGGAGCGAACCGGGATCGGATGACACCAAATCGGAATCGCTGTAGAATATTTGTTGGTTAAAAAGCAGCGACGCACCACCGGTTCGATCCGAGGCTTCCGCATGACGGCGAGAAGATGGGCTCACGTTGTGAGTCGAGTCGTGGGGCTGGCGGCCCTGACAAGCGGGCTGGGCGTATCGGCGGCGCCTCCGGGGGACGCTCCGGCTTCGCTCCCGCACGACCCGGCGGCCGTCGAGTTCTTCGAGAAGCGCGTGCGGCCGATCCTGGTCGAGCGCTGTCTTAACTGCCACGGACCGACGAAGCAGAAGGGGGAGCTTCGGCTCGACACCCGCGCGGGGGTCCTGGCGGGAGGGTCGTCGGGGCCGGCCGTCGAGCCGGGGAAGGCCGAGTCGAGCCTGCTGGTGAGCGCGATCAACTACGGCGAGCTGTACCACATGCCGCCTAAGTCGAAGCTGCCCGCCGAGGAGATCGAGGCGCTCACGAAATGGGTCGCCCAGGGCGCGACCTGGGGCGTCGAAGCGCCGACGGACGCGGCCGAGGCGAAGGCCGGCGGCTCAGGGGACGGCTTCGAGGGAAGCCCTGAATTCGCGCGAAGGGCGAGGTTCTGGTCGTTCCAACCGATCCGCAAGCCGGCCCTTCCGGCCGTGAGCGACGCCCGAGCGCAATGGCCGCGCAACCCGATCGATCGATTCCTGTTGGCGACGATGGAAGAGCGTGAGCTCGCGCCGGCCGGCGAAGCCGATCGACGGACGTTGATCCGACGCCTGACCTACGACCTCGTCGGCCTGCCGCCGACCGTCGAGGAGGTCGCGGCCTTCGTCGCCGACGACGCGCCCGACGCCTACGAGAAGCTTGTCGAACGGCTGCTCGCCAGTCCGCATTACGGCGAGCGCTGGGGACGGCACTGGCTCGACCTCGCGCGGTACGCCGAGACCTCGGGCCACGAATTCGATTATGACGTTTTGAACGCCTATCAATATCGCGACTACGTCGTTCGGGCGTTCAACCTCGACCTCCCGTACGATCAGTTCGTCGTCGAGCAGGTGGCCGGCGACCTGCTCCCCAAACCGAGACGGCATCCGACCGAGGGCTTCAACGAGTCGATCCTCGGCACCGGCTTCTATTTCCTCGGCGAGGGGACGCACTCGCCGGTCGATCTTCGCGAGGAGGGCGTGCGACGGATCGACAACCAGATCGACGTCTTCTCGAAGACGTTCCTCGGCCTGACCGTGAGCTGCGCGCGTTGCCACGACCACAAGTTCGACCCGATCAGCGCCCGCGACTACTACGCGCTGGCGGGTTTCCTTCGAAGCTCGCGACATCAGCAAGCGTTCATTGATTCTGATGTCCATATCACTCCGATAGTCGACGACCTCAAAACGCTCAAGCGGACGATCGGCGACTTGCTGGTCCAGGCGTCGGCCAAACTGCCGAACGGCCGGCGAACGGCGATCGAGGCCGCTCGGCCGTCGCCGGGCGCCCGCGTCGGCGACGCGACGGCCGAGGGCTTCCGCGCCACGAGGTTCGACGATTGGAAGACGACGGGCGAGGCGTTCGGCGACCTCGGCTCGGCCGGCGGCGACTTCCGGCTCGAATTGGGCGACGACGCCCGACGACTGATCCCGATCCACGCCGGCGAGCTGCACAGCGGGCGGATCTCGGACCGGCTTCAGGGGGTCGTCCGTTCGCCCACGTTCACGATCCAGAAGCGGTATCTTCACCTGCTCGCGGCCGGCACGAGTGGACGGATCAATGTGGTGATCGACGGCTTCGAGAAGATCCGCGATCCGATCTACGGCGGCCTGACGATCGCGATCGCCGCGCCGGGCGAGCCGCGCTGGATCTCCCGCGACCTGGAAATGTGGGTGGGCCACCGGGCCTACATCGAGGTGTGCGACGGTTCGGCCGCCGATTACACCGGAGCCCGGACGGGGCGCGTCGACGGCCGCGGCAGCCTCCGTGTCGCTGAGATCGCCGCGACCGCCCGGCCCGAACCCCCACACGCCCCCCCTGCCCCGGCCGGGTCGGCGATCGACTTGAAGGCCCTCGTGAACGAGCTGGCGACGGTCGACTCGCCGCTGGCCGACCGGCTCGCCAGGGCGCTCGACGCGTATCGCGACCTGGAAGCGAAGATCCCCGCGCCGAGCCTCGCGCCGGCCATCGCCGACGGCGACGGCGAGGACGAGAACCTCATGATTCGGGGCAACCCTAAGACGCTCGGCGAGGCCGTTCCCCGTCGACTTCTCTCGATCCTCGGCGGCAAGAGTCAGGCGAGCCCGTCGGGAGGCAGCGGCCGTCTCGAACTGGCCCAGAGTTTGGTTGACGTCCGCTCGAACCCCCTGCTTCCGCGCGTGATGGTCAACCGGCTCTGGAAGCAGCACTTCGGCGAAGGGCTCGTCAAATCGACGGATGATTTCGGCGCGATGGGACAGCCTCCGTCGCATCCCGCGCTCCTCGACTGGCTGGCGTCCGAGTTCGTCGACCGCGGCTGGTCGTTGAAGGCGTTGCACCGGATGATGGTCGGCTCGTCGGCCTACCGGATGCAAAGCCGGTCGAACGCGAAGGCCGACGAGCTCGACCCCAACAACGTCCTCCTGCATCGAATGAACGTCCGCCGCCTTGAAGCCGAAGCGATTCGCGACGCTCTGCTGGCGGTATCGGGGAGGCTCGACCGCACGTTCGCCGGCCCCAGCGTCGCGCCGCATCTGTCGGCGTTCATGGACGGTCGAGGCCGGCCGGAAGCCAGCGGCCCGCTCGACGGCGACGGCCGGCGGAGCCTTTACGTGCAGGTGCGCCGCAACTTCCTCACCCCGATGTTCCTGGCGTTCGACGCCCCCGTGCCGTTCTCGACGATGGGACGCCGGAACGTCTCGAACGTCCCCGCGCAGGCCCTGACTCTGCTTAACGACCCGCTGGTCGTCGTCCTGGCCGAGGCGTGGGCCGGACGGCTGCTCGCCGAGGGCGACCTGCCCGTCGACGTGCGGATCGAACGTCTCTACGAGACCGCCTTCGGACGACCGCCGACCGAGCGCGAGGTTCGCCAGTGCGCCGCGTTCGTCGCGGAGCGGCAGGCTTCGGACGCGTTGCGAACGTGGACGGATCTCTGCCATGTGCTGTTCAACGTCAAGGAATTCATCTACGTCGATTGAACGTCGAGCGTCGAACGTCGCGCCACCTGGCCGAACGGAGCCTCATCATGTACTGCGGTCGATATCAAGCCACGCCGTTCAGCCGCCGCGAGATGCTCGCCCGCTGCGCCAACGGCTTCGGCGCCCTGGCCCTGACCGCCTTGATGCGCGAGCCGGCCTTCGGCGCCGACGTCGCCGCGCGCGCGACGTCCGGCCCGCTGGCCGTGAAGCCCAGCCACTATCCGGCCAAGGCGAAGAACGTGATCTTCCTTTATATGGACGGTGGTCCATCGCAGATGGACACCTTCGATCCCAAGCCGCTGCTCGACCGCGAGCACGGCCAGCCGATCAAGGTCAAGACGCACCCGACGCAGTTCAACAACGTCGGCACCGTGCTCAAGTGCCCCTGGAAGTTCCGCCAGTACGGCGAGAGCGGAATCCCCGTCAGCGACCTCTTCCCGCACGTCGCCCAGCACGTCGACGAACTGGCGATCATCCGGTCGATGGTCTCGAACTTCTCCGAGCACACGGCCGCGAACTACTTCTTGCACACCGGCAGTGGGCTCCAGGGCCGCCCCAGCCACGGCGCCTGGACGACCTACGGCCTGGGGAGCGAATGCCAGAACCTCCCCGGCTTCGTGGTCCTCAACGGCGGCCTGATCCCCCCCGGCGGGATGGACTGCTTCAGCAACGGCTTCCTCCCGGCGGCGTATCAAGGCTCGCTCTTCCGTCCCTCAGCCGAAGCGATCGCCAACATCCGCCCCGGAGAAGCCTCGCCCGACCTCCAGCGCCGGAAGCTCGACCTCCTGCGCGAACTCGACCGGGGGGTGGTCGATCGGATGGGAAAGCAAGACAGCCTCGAAGCCGCGATCGGCAATTACGAACTCGCCTATAAGATGCAGGCGACCGTCCCCGAACTGACGAGCCTCGAAGGGGAATCGCCGGCCACGCGGCGGCTTTACGGGCTGGACGACGCGTTCGAGCCCACCCGGATCTTCGCACGCGAATGCCTGCTCGCGCGTCGTCTGGTCGAGCGCGGCGTGCGGTTCGTCGAGGTCCTCTGCCCCTCCGTCGGCCACGACCGCTGGGACCAGCACAGCGACCTCAAGGGAGGCCACGAGCGCAACGCCCTCGCGGTCGACCGCCCGATCGCCGGCCTGCTCCGCGACCTCAAGGCCCGCGGGCTGCTCGAATCGACCCTCGTCTTCTGGGGAGGCGAGTTCGGCCGCACGCCGATGGCGCAGGGGAGCGACGGCCGCGACCACAACCCCTACGGTTTCACCGTCTGGCTGGCCGGCGGCGGCGTGAAAGGCGGAACGATCTACGGCGCGACCGACGACTACGGCTACCACGCGGTCGAGAACAAGGTTGAGATCCATGACCTCCACGCCACGATGCTCCACCTGCTCGGCATGGACCACACCCGCCTGACCGTCCGGTTCGGCGGTCGCGACATGCGGCTGACCGACGTCCACGGCGAGATCGTCAAGGGAATCGTCGCCTGACGCGACGGTCAGCGCCGCGCCGGGACGCCCCACCCTGAAACGAGATAACGTGCAGCCGCCTGGCGTTCAACGAAAGTATAGCGCCTCTAGGTCGTGTGGACAGCAGATAGGCGTTGTGGGCTAATGACGGCGACGCTTCACCATCACGGAGGGCCTGTCATGCGCCGCCGCCACGAGATCTCCGACGCCGATTGGGACCGGATCAAGGACCTCCTGCCGGGGCTTCCCGGGGGGCACGGCGGGGTCGCCCAGGACAACCGCCGGTTCGTCGACGCCGTGCTCTGGATCGCCAAGACCGGCGCGCCGTGGCGCGACCTCCCCGAGCGGTTCGGCAACTGGAACAGCACCTGGCGGCGGTTCGACCGCTGGTGTTCCAAGGGGGTCTGGGCCCGGGTCATGACCGCGTTGCAGGACGAGGACCTCGAATGGCTGATCCTCGACTCCACGGTGATCCGCGCGCATCCGGCGGCGGCCGGCTCGAAAAAAAGTGGGACGGCTCCGGCGGACACGCCGAGCAGGCCCTCGGCCGCAGCCGAGGCGGATTCGGGACCAAGATCCACGTGGCGGTCAGCGGGCTCGGACTCCCCACGCGACTGATCCTGACGCCGGGCCAGGCCGCCGACTCGCCCCAGGCCGAGGCGCTGATCGACGGTCTGGCGACGGAAGTGGTCGTCGCCGACAAGGGGTACGACAGCCGTGCCGTGGTCGAGGCGATCGAATCGCGCGGGGCCAAGGCGGTGATCCCCTCGCTTCGCAACCGCAAGATCCAGCGGCCTTACGATCGGGATCGCTACCGCGACCGAAACCTGGTCGAGCGGTTCTGGCACAAGGCCAAGCAGTACCGCCGCGTGGCGACGCGGTACGACAAGACGGCCAAGAACTTCCTCGGATTCGTTCATGTGGCTTCGATCAGGATCCTCTTGCGATAGCCCAGAACGCCGCGGTTCACCAGCTGCTGTCCACACGACCTAGACGCGCCAGAGAGGCCCTCCTCCGCTGGGGGTGGACCGAACCGACGGTCTGGACGGAGCGGATGTTGACGGCCCTCGACGAGGGGGTCAAGGGAGGTCGCTGGTTCAGCCTGATCGACAAGGTCCACCCCGAACGCAACCTCCGCGCGGCGTTCTCCCGAGTCGCCGCCAACGAGGGCGCCGCAGGAGTGGACCATGTGACCGTGACGATGTTCGAGGAGCGCCTGGACGCGGAACTCAAGGACCTCGGCGATGCCTTGCGAACGGGCTCCTACCGTCCGCAAGCGATCCGCCGATGCCACATCCCCAAGCCGGGGAGTGGGGAGACGCGTCCGCTGGGCATCCCCACGATTCGCGACCGGGTGGTCCAGACGGCGCTTCGACACGTGCTGGAACCGATCTTCGAGCGGGACTTCGCCGCGCAGAGCTACGGCTTCCGCCCCGGACGGGGATGCAAGGACGCGCTGCGGCGGGTGGACGAACTGCTCAAGGCCGGATACGCCCATGTCGTGGACGCCGACTTGAAGAGCTACTTCGACACGATCCCCCACGACGCCCTGCTGGCGTTGGTCGCCAGGAAGACGTCCGACGGGAAGGTGCTGAACCTGATCGACGCGTTCCTGCGCCAGGGCGTCATGGACGGCCTGGCGGAGTGGACGCCCGAGACGGGGACGCCCGAAGGCGCGGTGATCAGCCCGCTGTTGAGCAACATCTACCTCGACCCGCTCGACCGTCTGATGGCCGAGGGGGGCGTCGAGATGGTGCGTTACGCGGACGACTTCGTGATCCTGTGTCGAACCGCCGAAGACGCGGCCCGAGTCCTGGACCAGGTACGGCAATGGACGGCCCAGGCCGGCCTGACGCTGCACCCGACCAAGACCCGGGTGATCGACGCCGGGACCGAAAGCTTCGACTTCCTGGGGCGTCGGTTCGAGGGGGGGCGGCCGTCGTCCTCGCCCCAAGAGCCTGGACAAGTTGAAGACGACGATCCGGGCCAAGACGTCGCGCAGCTCCGGCGAGAGCCTCGCCACGATCATCGCCACGCTCAATCCGACGCTTCGCGGCTGGTTTGGAATACTTCAAGCACAGCCGTAAGTGGACGTTCCCCCCGCTCGACAAGTGGATACGGATGCGGCTGCGAAGCCTCCTCCGCAACCGCCTCGGCCTGGAGGGACGAGGACGCGGAGCCGATCACAAACGCTGGCCCAACGCCTTCTTCGCCGACCACGGGCTCTACAACTTGACGCAGGCCCGTGAACTCGCGAGTCAATCCTCTCGGAGGTGAAACCACCTACTGGATAGCCGTATGCGGGAGATCCGCACGTACGGTTTGGAGGTAGGGGGAGTCTCACGACTCTCCCTACCCCTATCAAAGAGGAGGCCGATCACGTCCCTCGGCCCGCGTCTCAGGCCACCCGATCGGCATCGCGTGTCCGTGAGCAATCCTCGCGTTGAACACGATTGACCCGTCAACTCTCGCGGCCGGGGTGGACTGGTCCACGCAAGACGGCCTCGGACCTCTGATTGACGGGGACGGGAGCGTGGATATACTAACTTGCGGTGCGGGCTCGTCCAAACAAAGGCGACGACTTGAATTCCTCTCACGATCTTTTTCCACATGCATTCTGGCGGTAGGCGATTTATAAGATCCTGGTTCGTCTTCGCGCTCGCCTTTGCGATCGCGTGGCCCAGCCTGAATGCGCTGCCAGCCTCTCTCCTCCTGGGCGTTCGCGTCAGCTCCGCCACCCAAGACGACGTCAACGATGAAGTCGCAAACGTCGGTGGCCTAGCGTCGCCGCTGGTTCATCCGCGACGAGGATCGATCAGGTCCGCCAGGCGAGACGCCACTCTCAACCACTTCGCTCCGCCCGCATCACGGCTCGCGCTCATGCACGTCGCGGCGACCGGTACACCGCCGGGGCTCGATCTGCTGCTCTGCCGTTTCAACTGCTGAGGCTCGACCGTCGCCGCTCGGTCACGGCTGGCTCCCCGCCGGTCTCGCCGTCCCTCCCCCTTTGAGGCGATAGGGACGCATGCGACCGATGCGCGATGAGCCCGATCGTCCGTGACTGCTCGCTTCTCCTAGGCGAACGGCGGGCTGTCGCGTTCATCTGGAGAACTGCCGCCGGCCGCGTTCTTTTCGCGCGGATGGCGAGGCTCCTAACCGCGCCCCCTTCCTGTTCTTGACAGGCCCCGCCTGCTTCCGGACCGCGCGGCCGTTGCTTCGCCTCAGCCCCGATGCCCTTGTCGCCAAGTCACGCTTGGCGGCTCTTGGCCATACAAAGCGATTTCTGGCGGTCTACGGTTTAGCCGGGATCACCTACGAGAGTTGTCGTTGCAGGGCGCAATCTCTTCGTGTTTTCCCAGTTTGACATCGAAATCACCCAAACACGCCCCAGCTTGCCAGCGACGGAACTCCATCGCCTGTAAGTAAGTTACAAACCGCCGATAGGCGTCGTGAGTGACGTGGGATAACCGAGTGAACTAGCCATGACATACCAGACGGGACAGCTACGATCGACCGTGACGCGCGACCTGAACTCCGGGTTCGTCGTCTTTTTTGTTGCATTGCCGTTGTGCCTGGGGGTGGCGTTGGCGTCGGACGCCCCGCTGTTTTCGGGGTTGCTGGCCGGAATCGTCGGCGGGATCTTGGTGGGCCTGCTGAGCGGCTCGCAGACCAGCATCAGCGGACCGGCCGCGGGGTTGACCACCATCGTGGCCGCTCAGATCGCCCTCCTGGGATCGTTCCAGGCGTTCCAGGTGGCGGTCGTCGTCGCCGGCCTGATCCAGATCGTCCTGGGATCGATCCGCGCGGGCTTCATCGCGGCCTTCTTTCCGTCGAGCGTGGTCAAGGGGCTGCTGGCGGCCATCGGCGTGATCCTGATTCTGAAGCAAATCCCCCACGTCCTGGGCCACGACCCCGACCCTGAAGGAGACATGAGCTTCCAGCAGCCGGACCATGAGAACACGCTCTCCGAGATCGGTCGACTGCTCGGCGACGTCCATCCCGGCGCGGCCTCGATCGGTCTGGTTTCGATCGCGTTGCTGGTCCTCTTCAGCAAGTGGAAGCCAGGTAAGAAATCGCTCGTTCCCGCGCCTTTGCTGGTGGTGATCCTCGGCGTCGGGATGAGCCTTCTGTTCCGGCGGGTCGGCGGCCAATGGGTCATCGAGGCCAGCCATCTCGTGCAAGTGCCGGTGGCCGACGGCCTGGCGGCGAGCCTCGGGTATCTGCAGTTCCCGGATTTCTCCATGTTGTCGAACCCGGCTGTCTACACCTCCGCCGTGACGGTCGCCGCCGTGGCTTCGCTGGAGACGCTGTTGAACCTGGAAGCGGTCGACAAGCTCGATCCGCAGCAGCGCACCTCGCCTCCGAGCCGGGAACTTCTGGCTCAGGGGGTCGGGAACGTGGCGCTCGGGATGATCGGCGGATTGCCGGTCACGTCGGTGATCGCCCGTAGCTCCGTGAACATCAATGCGGGGGGACAGACGAAACTCTCGACGATCTTCCACGGCGTCTTGCTGCTGGTCAGCATTCTCTTGTTTCCCACATGGTTGAACCAGATCCCGCTGTCCTGCCTCGCGGCGATTCTGCTGATCACGGGGGTCAAGCTGGCCAGCCCGGTGCTGGTCAAGCAGATGTGGAGCCAGGGACGCTCTCAATTCATCCCCTTCGCGGTGACGGTGGCCTCCATCGTCCTTACCGATTTGCTGGTCGGCGTCCTGATCGGGCTGGCGACGAGCATCGGCTTCATACTCAGCAACAACGTGCGACGACCGATCCGGCGCATCGTGGAGAAGCATCTGGGCGGCGAGGTGGTCCACATCAAGCTGGCCGATCAGGTCAGCTTCCTCAATCGGGCATCGCTGACTCGCGCGCTCGACGAGTTGCCTCGCGGCAGCCACGTCCTGCTCGACGCCCGGAGGACCGACTACATCGACTCGGATTTGCTCGACCTGATTCGCGACTTCGAGAACAAGACGGGGCCGGCGCGCGGAGTCGAAGTGAGCTTGCGAGGGTTCAAGAGCCAGTATCAGATGCAGGACCGGACCCAGTACGTGGATTACTCCACCCGCGAGATCCAGAGCGCGCTCACGCCGCAGCAGGTCTTGCAGATCTTGAAGGACGGCCACGAGCGGTTCCAGAATGGTCAACACCTGACTCGCGACTTCGGCCGCCAGGTCCAGAATACGGCGAAGGGTCAGCATCCCCTGGCCGCCGTGCTCAGTTGCATCGACTCCCGCGCGCCCGCCGAGCTGATCTTCGACACGGGGGTGGGGGACATCTTCAGCGTACGCGTCGCGGGAAACATCACGAGCCGGAAAGTGCTAGGAAGTTTGGAATACGCGTGCGCCGCGGCCGGGGTGAAGCTGATCCTGGTCATGGGTCATACGCGGTGCGGCGCCGTGACGGCGGCCGTCAACCTCGCCTGCTCTGGAGAGTCCGCCGCCACCGCCACGGGATGTCAGCATCTCGAACCCATCATCAGCGAGATTCAGCAATCGGTCGAACCGCTCGATCGTCTGAGCCTCGAACAATTGCCGGCGAGCGAGAGGGAATCGTTCGTCGACTCCGTGGCCCGCCGAAACGTGGTACGCGTGGTTGAGGCCATCCGGCAACAAAGTGAGACTCTCGACGGTCTCGTCCGGGAGGAGCGAATCGCGATCGTCGGGGCGGTGTACGACGTCGTATCGGGAGACATCGACTTTCTTCCGGCCGCGACGTGCGAGCCTGTACGAGTCGCCGAGCCGGCCTGAGCGTCCCTGACGGGCGTCGCTGGGAAACCGTGAGGCCGTCAATGCCCGTGGCCCGAGGACGAGTCTCGATACAGCCGGGCGATCTCCATCATGATCGTTTCGAGCTGGTCGTAGTACTCGTTCTCGGGGAGTTTATCCTTCTTCGCCCGCAGATCGGCCGCGGCGCGTTCGAGGCGGTCGCGGTGCTCGCGGGTCTCGGGTGCCATGCGCTGCTCGCGGTCGTTACGGATCAGGTGAAGCTGGTGCGCGCGGGCGCCGTCGGGCGCCGCGCCGTTCTTGACGCGCTTCGTGGCGTGGATGCCCCGGAACCAGTCGGCGGGCGTTCCCAGGCGGTCGCCGTTGTCGTCGAGCAAGGCGTGCTCGGTGGCCAGCCGCGCCTTCGATTTGTAGAACTCGTCGGTCCGACCGCCGGCCATGAGGAAGGCTTCGAGCAGCGAGACCTGACCGTCCTTGTCGAGGTCGGCGGCGGGGTCGGCGATCGACTCGGCGAGGTACTGGCCCAGCCGCGCGAAGCTCTGCTCGTCGCCGCTGCGCGTCGCGGTCACGACGACGCGACCCTCGGCGGAGAGGGCGTTGATGAACGGTCCGCTCGCCGACGCGCAGTTGAGGATCGCGATCGGCCGCTTGATCGGCTTCAGCCACTCGGCCAGTTCGGCGGCCGTGACGTCGGGCCCTCGGAGGTTGAACTTGGCGTCATGGCCGTCGAACGTGCCGTGGCCGATCAGGACGACCCAGAGCGGCTCGCGTCCGGCCGTCGCCTTGTCGACGAGCGCGTTGTGCAGCGTGTCGCGATCTTCGGCGCCGCTGGATTCGCCCTCGCCGATCGTGATCGATTCGGCCCCGCCCTTCCTGGCGGCGGTCCGCCAGAGTTCGGCCCAGCGGCGGAACTCGGCGCCGTACTCGGGGGTGCCGGGAGCGCCGACGACCACGAGCACGGAGGTTCGGTCGGCGGGCTCGGCGAGCGCCAGGCAGAGAGTCGTCGCGAGCAGAGCGAGCATGGTCGTCAAGCCCCGGAATCGTGTGGAACGTGGTCAGGCGAGGCCGTTGACGCGGCGCAGGCCCCATTCGGCAGTTAGGCAGACGACGGCGAAGAGGAAGTACAGCGGGTGATCCCACAAGGGCGACGTCCACCGCTCGGTGATCGGCGCCCCGCGCGTGGGGAGGCCTGCGACGAACGAATCAAGACTTGCACCCTCGATGACCTCGCCCCCGGTCTTGGCGGCGAGCGTTAGGAGGAACGCGCGATCGGGCGCGAGCCGCGCGAATTCGTCGGCGGCGGGCTGGGCGGCCCAACCGGCCTCGCGCTCGCCGACGGTCGAACCGTCGACGGCTGTAGCGGTCGCCACGGCCCGGTACGCGCCCGGTTGTTTGGGAACGTAGGTCGTCGCATACAGGCCCGGCTCGCGGCCGTCGGCCGCGGCGTCGAGCGTCAGCGCGTCGCCGCCGGGCAGGGTGATCTTGACCGCGACCTTGGCGTCGTCCAGCGGCCGGTACTCGGGGTCGCGCACCCGGACCGAAAGCTCGACGGCCGGCGCCGACGACTCGGGCTTGGGACGCGCCGAGACTTCCACCCGGCTGGGGACGTCGCTCACCAGCCAGCGGGCGGTCTGTCGCCACGAGCGTTCGAGGTCGCTCTCTTCGGAGTCCTTTTTTCGCATCCCCCACCGCCAGAGGTCGCCGATCAGGAGGGCCGCGACGTGCCCCTTGCCGAACGTCTGCGCCACGAGCGCGGGAGCGAGCTCGCCGTCGGCGCCGCGGGCCTCGGCGAGCGTGACGGCGCCCGGCTTGATCCGGCCGACGCGGCTGAGGGTCTCGAAGGCCGGCATTCCTTCCAGGCGTTTGCGCTCTTCTTCCTCGGTCTTGCGGGTCCGCACCCAGGGCTGGAGCCAGCCTTCGCGGGTGAGCGCCAGGCGATGCGCTCCGACGTCGGACGCCTCGGCCTCGGCCCGGCCGGTGAGGTAGACCGGCATGAGGTCGCCGACCGGCGTGCGATCGTACTTGCCGTCGGCGAACGAGTCGGGGCCGCCGAGCATCAGCAGCCCACCGCCCCGGAAGCTCACGAAGTTCCTCAACAGCGCGAGCTGGTCGGGCGTGAAGAAGCCGGCTTCGAGGTCGTCGAGGATGATCGCGTGATAGCGGTAAAGCTCGTCGGCGGTCTTCGGGAAGCCGTCGCGCAGCTCGACCTCGTCTTGCGTGCCGAGCCGCACCAACACCGCCTGATCGGCGGCCTCGGCGGTCTCGGCGTCGGGGTTGTCGAAGCCGTCGAAAAACGGGTTGGCGTCCCGCTTGCTCCGCGCGCTCTGGAAGTCGAATTTCGGCTGCCGGCGGGCGATCCGCAGCAGGCCGACGAGGTCGATCTGCTCGTCGTCGTGAAGCGCCCGGCGGAGGAACTTGAACTCCCAGTTCGGCCTTCCGCCCACATACAACACGCGAAAGGCGGCGCTCCCTTGATCGACGACGACCAGCCGGCCGTTGTTGGCGAGCGTCTGTTCGCTCGATTCGACCGCCGCCGTCGGCTTCGCGCCGTCCTTGACCTTCGCTTCCTCTGACGCCGGGAACGCGCGGACGGTGTAGAAGCTGACGCCTTTGCGCACGGGGCGGAACTGAAAGCGGAAGCTCAGCGGCTTGGCGTCGCTCTCGGACTTCGCTTCCTGACGCTGGATTTCCGCGCCGGTCTCGTCGACGACGGTCGCGACGATCGACTGGCCCGCGAAACCGACGGCCGCGACCTCGGCCCGGAGGACGACCGGCGCGGATTCGAAGTTGGTCTGGCTGACCGAGACCTCGCGGACGCCGATGTCGCGGGCGACCCCGGGCGACGGGGGGACGACGGGATAGATCGGCGGCAACGACGACCAGTCGAGGTCGCCCACGTCGGTGCGGCAGCCGTCGGTGAACAGCAAGACTCCCGCCAGCGGCAGGCCGCGAAACCGCTTCGTCAGCGCTGAGAGCGAGGTCCCCAGCGACGAGCCCGAGCCGTCGAAGGCCAGAGCGTCGAAGCCGTCGACGGCGCGGAGGTGGGAATCGAAGACGTAGTTGCGGACGTCGAAATCCTGCCCCAGCCGCGTCTTCCACGCGGCGTCCGGGCCGAGTCGGCCACGGACCCAGTCGCCCCGGGTCTGAGACTCGCCGCCGTCGCGGATCTGAAGGCTCTGGCTGTCGTCGGCGACCACCGCGAAGGCGTTCGCTCCGCGACGCGGCCTCGAGCCGGACAGGAGCGGTTCGAGCAGGATGAGCGCGAGAGCCGAGACGGCCAGCGCCTTGAGCGCGGCGCACGCGATCCGCACGGCGGGCTTGGCGCGGCCTCGGGCGTAGCTCCAGGCGATCAGTCCGAACGCGAGGGCTGTCAACGAGGCCGCCGCGGTCCACCACTCGGGGGCTCCCAGGATCAGCGTCCGTTCCGTCATCGTCCGCTCCCGAGTCGTTCGTAGTACCGCCGCACCCCTTCGGCGTATCGCGGCGGCACGGGGTCGCGGTCGATCGGGACCAGGGAATCGGGCGATTCACGCCGGCGCACTTCCTCGGCGATCCGGGTGTGCAGCTCGCGGATCGGATCGGCCACCATACTCTTCAACTGCGTCCAGTCAGGCTCCTTCGCGTGCCGTTTGAATTCCTCGCGCGCCCCCCGCACGCGGTCGCGAATCCGGGCGGCCTCGGCCCGCAAGCCGGGGTCGTCAAGCAACTCCTCCACCTCGCGCATCCGGTCCGACCACTGCCGGAAACCCTCGCCCTGGATCGGCCCTCCCGGCCCCCCTGGACCCCTCGCCAGACCGTCAAGGAGCCGATCGCCGTCCGACGGCCCCCCGCCCTGCCCTCCGCCTTGCCGTCCCCGCTGGCCTTGTTGGCCCTGTTGTCCTTGCTGTCCCTGCTGCTGACCTTGCCCCTGTTCTCCTTGCTGCCCCTGCTGACCTTGTCCTTGTTGTCCTTGTTGTCCCTGCTGGCCTTGCTGACCCTGTTGTTCTTGTTCGCCTTGCTCGCCCTGCTGCTGTCCTTGTTGTCCCTGTTGTTCTTGTTCGCCCTGTGGGCGGTTCGCGGGGTTGCGATCGTCGCCTGTGGCCTGGGCGATCTCGCGGTTGAGCTGATTGGCGAGGTCTTGCACTTCGCCCTGGGCGCGTCGGAGGGCGGCGGTTTCGTCGCCGAGGACGCTGCGGGCGGCGTGGTCGACACCCTCGCGCAACTGGTCGATGCCCTGGCCGGCGCGCTGGGACGATTTGACGGCTTCCTCGGGGATGCCGAACTCGGCGAGCCGCTCGGTCTCCTTGATCGCGTCGGGGATCGCCTGTTCGTCGGCCTTGCGGGCGGCGTCGAACAGGTTCTTGGCCAGCAGCGGCTCGGTCTCTTCCGCCTCCTGCACGGTCCGCTTCATCTGGTCGACGAGCTTGTCGAGGTCTTGCCGCTGGCGTTCAAGACCTTCCGTGATCGCCTTGCGGTCGTCCGGATCGCGGAGCGTTCGTTCGGCGCGGTTCTTCCAGGCGTCGAGCTGTTCGGTGGCGCGGTCCTGGGCTTCGTCGAGCAGCTTCGCCTGCTGCCGCATCCCGGTCAGTTCCTCGGAGAACTGGTTCGACGACTGCTTGCGGAGGTCTTCGCGGACCTCGTCGAGCTTCCGGCCGGCGCGCGAGCCTTCGGTGAGGGCCTGCGAGAGCCGACCTTCCTCGAGCGCCTCGGAGGCCTGGCGGACGTGTTCGCGGCCCTGTTCGACCTGCTGGCGGGAATCGGCCATGCGCTCCCGATTCTGCTCGTTCTCCATGCGCTCTTGCAGCTCGTCGGAGTCGCGGAGGATCTGTTGCTGTTGCTCGCGGAGCCGCTTGAGCTGCCGCTCGATCTCCTTCTTCGCGGGCTCGTCCTTGGCGGCTTCGAGGGCCGATTGCAGCTCCTTGAGCCGATCGTTGAGGTCGGCCTGGCGCTGGGCCAGCTCGCGGAGCCGGCTGACGACCTGCCGGGTCTCGCGCTGTTCTTGTTCCTTCTGCGAGAGCTGTTCTTCCTTGGCGCGGCTCTGCTCCTCGAATCGATTCTCGTCGTTGGTCAATTCGAGCTGGTTGAGCTGTCGCTGCGAGGGGGACCCGCCGGCCTGACCGCCGCGCTGCTGCTGTCGCGCGTTGTTGCGGACGACCTCGAACTCGCGGGCGCGGAGCTTGAGGAGCGCCTGGTAGGCCGCCTGCTCGGCGGCGAGGGCCGGCTTGAGCGTGGTCGGCGCGTTGGCGGCGGCGGCCTCGCCCAGCAGCCGGGCGGCCTCGTTCATCGAGCCGACGGCCTTCGCCAGGCTCGCCTTCGAGTCCGCGTCCTGCAACTTCTCGCCGAGGGCCGTCGCCTGCTCGACGGCCGATTTTTGCGAGTCCTCCAGGGTCTTGGCGTCGTCGACGAGCTTGTCGGTCGGCCTCGCGCCGGTCTCGCGGCGGACGACCTTCCAGGTGCCGTTGACGATTTGCTTCTGCAATTCGGCGAGCTGATCGGCCTGCTGCGCGTTGCCGCCCCCTTGCTGCTCCTGCGAGGCGCTCGACGGCTGCTCGCCCTGGCGGAAGATCTCCTCGAAGTGGCGGACCTCGGCGAAGTACATGTCCCCGTCGGTGCGCCGGGTCGCGCCGTCGGGCCCCACGTCCTCGGCCCAGACGAAGTAGGTCACAAGCTGGTCGGGGACGGCTTTCAGCGACTCAAAGGCGATCATGTGCTCAAGCGAAGTCTTTTTGGCCTGCTTGGGGTCGGCGTTCGCGATCACGACGTCCTGGGGCTCCTGGCCGGCGAGGCTGAAGTTCACGCCCTGGCGGATCACGCCGAAATCGTCGTCGACCTGGGCCTTGAGGCGAAGTTCCTCGACGGGCGACACGCGGACGTCGTGGCCGGGCAGGTTCATGACGATCGCCGGCGGCCGGTTCCTCGTGACGTTGACGGCGATCTCGGCCGAGAGCTTGTTCCGCCGCCCTTCGCGGTCGACGAGCTGGACCTTGTAACGATGGGTGTCGGCGAGCCGGAACGACGCGCGGTAGGCGGGGGCGGCCTCGTCGGTCGTCGCGAGCGCGGTCTCGACGCCTTGCTCGTCGACGAGCGACGCCGAGGCGACTTCCTTGTTGAGCCGGAACAGCAAGGTCAGCTCGGTCCCCTCGACGGCCGTCACGTGGCGGACGTCCTCGGCGAGCTTCGGTTCGAGCGACGTGTAGCCCGGATAGACGAGCTTCGCGTCGGTCCGCGTCAGCTCGGGATTCTCGAACACGCGGACGCGGTACGACGAGGTGCGCTCGGCGCCGAACTCGACGTGGTACGAGAGATCGGCGTCGACCGACTCGACGCGGCCGGCGAACGTCGGATCGTCGAGACTCCGGGTCATCGCGCGGGGGGCCGACTGCGCGGGGGCGTCGTCGACAACCAGCTTCGCCTCGGGGGGGACGGCGCCGTTGAACCGGGCGACGACCAGCAGCGAAGTCCCGCGCTCGATCTCGGCGTCGCCGGGCAGAACCTGGACCTCGGCGAGAGCGATCCGGGCGACGGCCGGGGCGTCGGGACTCGTTTCCGAGCGGGACCGGACGACGAGTGCCGTGAAGGCGGCGATCAACGCGCACAAGGCCGTCGCGTGGGCCACCCGCGCGCCGGCGAGGCGCTTTCTGGGGACCACGGCGTTTCCCCAGTCGTGGGTGCGGCCGTGGTCGATGGCCTTGTCGATCACCGTTTGCTGAAGGAAACCCCGACGTTCGGCGGGAGACCTGCAGAGTTCGCCCTCGACGGCGGTCAGCAGGCCGGCTTTCAGGTCGGGGTGGGTCGACTCGATCCGCCGCGCGACGTCGAGCGGGTCGCGCGCCGACCGGATCGCGAAGACGACGCAGACGAGGCCCGATAGAATCGCCAGCGCGGCGAGTTCCACCGCGAGGCCGAGGGGATGAGGCCCGAGCGCGGCCAGCGTCGCCGCGAGGATCGCCCAGACCAGCCAGCAGGCGGCCAGGCCGCTCCAAAGCCGCGCGCGGCGGATTCGGCTCGCGACTCGCGTCAGGGCCGTTTTCAGTTCGACGTTCATGACGCCGGCGCCCCTTCCTGAACAGGGCGAGAGCGGCCGAGCCACCCCGCCAACCAGGTTTCGACGGTCAGAACCGCCATCGCCAGCAGGATCACCGGCCGCCAGAGCTTCTGGCGGCCCTCCAGCTCGGCGTTCTGCATCTGGCGGACCGCCTCGCGATCGGCCGCGGCCCGCGAAGCCCGAACCAAACGACAGCCGAACTGCTCCAGCGTCTCGACGTTCAGCGGCGCCGTCTTGCTCTCCATCGGATCGAGGTTCACCGCGACCGGACGCGGCCCCTTCTTCACGTCGATCGTATAAATCCCCGGCGCATCCGTCTCGCCGAAAACCGTCGTGCCCGGCGCAAGCTTGACGACCGTCCCGTCCGGCTTGTGCACGGCGGTCGCCCCTTCGGGCAGCGTCAACGGTTCGTTCACGAGGCCGTTCGTCGCGCCCTCCGGCTTCGCGTTCGACCCATCGAGCAAGGCCGACATGAGGGGCACGAATTTCGACGACCGCGCGAGCTGGCCGTCGGCCGGAGTCCAACCGCTGGTCAACACGATCAGCCGGCCCTTGCCGAGAGTCTTCTCGATCACCGCCGGGTCGCGGTTCTCGAACCGCGCGATGACCCGGGCGGTTCCGAGCGCGTTAAGCGGCAGCTTGCGATACTTCCAGAACCGGATCTTTGTGAAGTCGTTGAACTGGGGACCGGCGAACGGCGCGAAAAGCGGGTGGTCGAAGGCGATCTCGCCCAGCATCACGTCGCCCCGGACCGCCGCGTCCTGGACATCGATCACCGGCGATGCGGCGACGCCCTCGATCACCCTGACCTGAGCACCGTTGAGGCGTGCGAGGGTCGCCGACATCCGGGACGCGGCGACGAACAGCACGGTCCCACCCTCGTTCGCGAACTTCGAGAGAACGGCGGCGTTCGCGGGCGAGGTTTCGGCTGACACGACGACCAGGGCCGCCGGTCGGTCGGCGTCGATCACGAGCGGGTCGTTCGGAGAGCGCGGTTCGACCTTCACGGTGCGGCGGGGCGAGGCCTCGAACGCCCGGACCAGGTAATAAAGCAGGCCGTTGGGATCGTCGGGGGCGTCGGCGCCGACGAAGAGGACCGTGGCCGTCTCGTCGGGGGCCGTCACGAGATAGAGCGTGTTATCGAAGTCGCGCGTGTCCCCTTCGAGCCGCAGCGACCGCCCGCGCGAACCGCCCGGAGGTCGCGGCGCGCGGACGACCCGGCTTTCGCCGGGGGGACGTAGACGGGGATCGGCGCGGCCTTGGCGGCCTCGTCCCAGTTCAAGGTGAACGACTCGCGCTTCGACGCCGGATCGTTGGAGACCCGGACCCGGAGCGCGTCGGCCTTGTCGTCGCCCGGCGCTGCGTCCGCGTCGGCCGTCGCGAGCCCTTCGAGGCCGGCGTTGGAGCCGTCGTCGGCGATCGATTTCACGTCAAGCTCGACGTCGGCGGGCCACTCGAAGTCGCCCAGGACGTCGAGGCGGCTCCCTTGCTGAAGGTCGGTGACGAGGACGATCCGGCGCGGGGTCTTCGAAGACTCGCGGGCCTTGTCGCCGACGTTCTCGAGCGCGCCGACGGCGTCGATGAGCGCCTGGCCCAGGTGGGTCGCGTTCCAGGTCGGCGACAGCGCTTCCACATGGGCGGTCGCCACGGCGCGGCGCCGCGACGGATCGAGAGTCGCCGACTCGTCGAAGCCGAGCAACGGGTGCGTGGCGGCGTCGAACGCGAAGACCGCCAGTTGATCGTCGGGCCGGCACGACGCGATGGCTTCGAGCGCCTTCGCCTTGGCCTTCGTCCACAGCTCGCCCCGGCGCATGCTGGCGCTGGTGTCGATCAGCAGGGCGATCCGGGTTCGTTCCACCTCGCCGAGGTTCAGGGCGGCCGATTCGCGGAGGAACGGCCGGGCGAACGCCGCAGCCAGCAGGGCCAGCGCGGAGGCTCTCAAGAGCAGCAGCGGCCAGTTCTCCAGGCGGCTCCGGCGCGTCAGGCGGGGGGGCGAGGGGGCGAGGAAGATCAGCGAGCTGAACGGCGTCTCCCCCTTGGTCGTGCGGCGGATCAGGTGGAAGATCAGCGGGGCCGCGATCGCCAGGGCGCCCAGGATATAGAGCGGGGTCAAAAAGCTCATCGGGCGGCCCCCCGGCCCGGCCCGGCCCGGCGGGCGAGCCCCCCGGCGCGTCGCATGCGGGCCTTGAGCACGTCGAACAGCACCAGCTCCAGCGGCGAGTCGGTGGTGATCGGCTGGAAGACGAAGCCCAGATCCGTGCAGATCCGCTCGATCTCGGCGGCGTGGGCCGCGAACCGTTCGAGGTAGCCGGCGCGTGCGGCGGCCGGATCGATGTAGAGTTCCCGCCCGGTCTCGACGTCCTGGAACATGGCCGGCGTATCGAACGTGAAGCCGACCTCGGCTGGGTCGAGGACCCGCAGGACGATGACCTCGTGACCTCGCGAGTGGAGCCGGGCGAGCGGCGTGCGGAGCGCGTCGGCGGGGGCGAGGAGGTCGGAGATCAGGATGACGAGCCCGCGTTTGTTCACGGTCGCCGCGATCTGATCGAGCGGCCCGGCGAGGTCGGTCGCCCGGCCCTGGGGCTCGCGGTCAAGCATCCCCATAAGGCGGCGGAGGTGGCCGGGACGGTGGCGAGGAGGGAGGTAGTCGGTGATCCGGTCCTCGAACGCGACCAGGCCGACGGCGTCGCGCTGGAGCGTGAGGAAATAGGCGATCGTGGCCGCCGCCGTCCGCGCGTACTCACTCTTGCTGTACGCGCCGGACCTGTAGCTCATCGACCGGCTGGCGTCCACCACGAGGTGGCAGCGGAGGTTCGTCTCGTCCTCGAACCGCTTCACGTAGTAGCGGTCGGAGCGCGCGAAGAGTCGCCAGTCGAGATAGCGCGGGTCGTCGCCGGGGGTGTACTGACGGTACTCGCTGAACTCGACCGAGAAGCCGTGATAGGGGCTGCGGTGGATCCCCTTGATGAACCCCTCGACGGCCGCTCGGGCGCGCAGTTGCAGGCTCTTGATGCGGAACAAGGTCTGCGGGTCGATGAGCGAGCCGGGCCGCGACGCGTGGTCGCGGGTCGGGGACGCCGGGTGTCGCGATCGACCGAGTGGGGGCATCAGGTGATCGGCTCCTTGACGTGTTCGAGCAGGCGGTCGATCACCGAATCGACGGTCACGCCGTCGGCCTCGGCACGGTATCCGAGGAGGACGCGGTGCCGCATCGTGGGATGCGCCAGCGCGCGAACGTCCTCGACCGACGCGTGGAACCGGCCCGCGAGCAGGGCCCGCGCCTTCGCTCCCAACACCAGCGACTGCGCGGCGCGGAGGCCCGCGCCCCAGCTCACCCAGTCGGTCACGAAGCTCGGCGCATCGGGGCCGGGCCGGCTGGCGGCGGCGAGTCGCACGGCGTAGCGGACGAGGTCCTCGGCGATCGGCACCTTGCGGACGACCTCGTGGAATTCCAGGACGTCGCGGCCCGAGAACAGCGGCTCGACCTTCTCGGTCTGTCGCGACGTCGTTTGCTGGACGACGGCCACCTCGTCGTTCTCGGCCAGGTAGTCGACCACGACGTTGAACAGAAACCGGTCGAGCTGGGCTTCGGGGAGCGGGTACGTTCCTTCCATCTCGATGGGGTTCTGGGTCGCCAGGACGAAGAACGGCTCTTCCAGGGGGTAGCGGGTTCCGGCGGCCGTCACCTGGTGCTCTTGCATGGCTTCGAGCAGCGCGGCCTGGGTTTTGGGAGGGGTGCGGTTGATCTCGTCGGCGAGGATCACGTTGGCGAAGATCGGCCCCTTGACGAACTGCATGCGGCGGCGGCCGTCGCCGGTTTCTTCGAGGATCTCGGTTCCGGTGATGTCGGCCGGCATCAGGTCGGGGGTGAACTGGATGCGCCGGAAGTCGAGGTGGAAGACCTGCGCGATGGTGCGGACCAACAGCGTCTTCGCCAGGCCGGGCGCGCCGGTGATCAGGCAGTGGCCGCCGGCGAAGAGGCTGGTCAGGAGCTGGTGCGTCGCCTCCTTCTGGCCGACGATCACCTTGGCCAGCTCGCGCTCGATCCGGCCCCGGCTCTCATGGACCTTCTCGACGATCCGCCGCTCGTTCTCGTAGTCGTCGACGACTTCCGCCACGATCGCCCCTTTCCTTCCCCGAATCCGCCCGCGCGACGTTCAGTCAGTGCGTCATGGCGTAGGTCACGATGTTGATGCCCATGGGGTACGACTTCTTCTCGGAGAACTCCTTGAAGTAGCTGGGGTCCTCTCCTTCCCGCTCCCAGCCGTCGCCGAGGTCGGTGTTGTGGCAGATGATCGCCATCAGCCGCCCTTTATCGTCGGAGATGCCCTTGTAGTGCACCTCGCGCGAGCCCGGCCCGTGGTCTTCCCAGGTGACGTCCGACCCCGGATACCAGGAGTGGATGCTCGGAACCTGAGGCTTCTCCTTGAGCCGGTAGACGCACTGGAAGATCTCGTGCGTGATCGGCAACTCCACTGGCTCGCGGTCGGGGAACACGCGCTTCATCTGGTCCGCGAAGTTCTGATACGCGGCCTCGCCCCAGAAGTCGTCGACCATCATGAAGCCGCCGTTGAGCAGGTAGCGCCGCAAGGCGGCCGCCTCCTCCTCCGAGAACGAGAGACCGGCGACCTCGATGAAATAGAGGAACGGGTAGTCGAACAGCTTCTCGTCGGTGAGCCGCAGGGTGATCGGCTTGGGGTTGACCTTGAGCGAGGTGAGCTGCTGCAAGCGGTACGAGAAATTCAAGTCGCTGTCCGGCCAATCGGTCGTCCAGGTCCCACCCCCGCCCCAGCCGCGGCGGCCTCCGCGCCCGCCCCCGCCGTAGAAGTTCGAGAAGTCCGAGTCGTACTGCACGCGGACGAAAGTGAAGACGTCGTTCTTGAACCGCTCGTCGACCTTCCAGTCCGGCACGCCGGAGCGGTCGGCGGGGAGTCCGTCGAGCGGCGAGCCGCCGCCTCCCCATCGCCAGCCGCGACCGCCTCGCTGCTGCGCCAGGGCGACGCCTCCGGCGACGGCCAGGACGCACGAAACAACAGCGAGTCGCAAGCGTTTTCGGGTCATCGGCTGGGCCTGGGGTCTGGGGGCGAGGCGGGACCGGGCGGCGGCTTCACCGCGTCGGCGTCGACCAGTTCGAGCAAGAGCCGGTGCGATTCGAGGAACCGGGGCGCTTCTTCGAGCGACTTGAGGACCTCGCGGCGGGCCTCGTCGCGCTTGCCAGCCTGATGAAGCAGCTTCGCCAGGCGGAAATGGACCTCGGCCGGGTCGGTGTCGTCGAGGGTCGCCAGGGCGCGGTAGGCGGTGATCGCCTCGTCGCGGCGGTCCAGGTGTTCGGCGGCCCGGGCGAGCCGGCGGTAAGGCTCGGGGACCAGCGGGTTGACGGCCAGGAACCGGTTCGCGTTGCGGGCGACGCCCGCCCAGTCGCCGGCCGCCTCGTCCAGCTCCATCAACCGCTGATAGGCCGGGATCGCGTCGCCGTTGCGCTGCGCAAGTTCCTCAAGAACCGCGTGCTCCGCCGCCGCGTCGGCCGAATGCTTGTGGACGGCGGCGAGCATGATGTACGCGTTCTCCGGTCCGACGTAATCCGGGAAGAGTGCCTGGAACTTGAGCAACGCAGCCTTGGCTTCCGGCCATTTCCGCTCGGCGACCAGGCGCGTCGCCAGCCGCTGCCAGCCTCGGAAGCTCTTGGGGCGGGTTTCGAGCCAGGCGATCACGGCGGCCGAGTCCGCGTCGTCCGGCAGGTCGATCTCCTCCCAGGTCGCTTCGGGTGCCGCGGTCGCGGCCTTGCCTCGCGCGAACTGCGCGAACTCCTTGTCTAGCTGTTCTAGCGTCATCTTGGTCCGCGTCGGCAGGACGTCGTCGAGATTCTTCCCCGCGCCGAGGTCGTCGAGCAGCCCATTGAGCGCCGGCAGGCCGGCCTTTTGCACGAGGAACTCGACGGCCAGCGCCGATTCGAAGTAGGCGAACTGGACGTGCTGGGCCGTCTTGGGGGCGAGGAACGCCGAGCTGAGCCGGCTCAGCGGCGTCAATTCGTCGCCCACGAGCATCGAACGGAGGCGCGGGGTCATCGCGCTTCCCCAGGCCGGGTCCTTGAGTCCTTCCTCATAGACCGAGATCCCCTCGCTCAGCCACCTTGGCATTTTATTATGCGTCTTGGTGAGCGTGACGACGTGGCAAAGCTCGTGCCAGAGCACCGATTCCCCGTTCGACGGGTGCTCGCCCTGCGAAGCCGAGCTGTTCGCGGTGACGACGCGGCCGAAGCAGACGCCGAGCAAGCCGTCGGCCCCGGGGAGTCCGAACGTGCGGACGGCGAACTCCTGCTTGCGCGGGAAGATCTCGACGACGATCGGGTTCGGCGGCGCGACGCCGTACTTGGCGGACAGCTCGGTCTTCGCCCGCTTCAGCAGGTCGAGCACGCGGGCGCCGTAAAGCTCGGCCTCGCGCGGGTCCATGCGAAGGACGATTCCGTCTTCTTCGATCGTGCGGAACTGGGCCAGGCGGTCGCGCAGGGTCGTCAGGTTGAAGGCGACCACGTTGTAGGCGTCTTTGGCGACGATCTCCTCGACGAGCTTCCAGCCTTCGGCTTCGTCGCCGAGCCGTAGCAAGGTTTGGGAAAGCTGGACCTTCGCCGGCAGATAGCTGGGATCGAGGGCGACGGCCTGCTTCAGCGCGGCGGCCCCCTCGGCGAACCGGTATTTCTCGGAGAGCTTGCGGCCGATCAGCGTGTCGACCTCGGGGTTGCCGGCCCACGGGGCGAGGGCCGATTTGCGCGCCCGGGTTTCGCCCTCGGCGTCGTTGCGGAGATGGGCCAGCACGGCCCGGTAGGCCCAGGCGCGGGGTTCTTGCGGATTGACTTCGAGAGCCTGGTCGAGCGTCTTGGCGGCGTCGGCGTATTGCTCGGCGTCGATCTGGTCGTCGGCCTTCAGCAGCAGGGCGTCGACGTATCGGGGGTTGATCTTCAGCGCCTCGGCGAGCGTCTTGGTCGACGCGGCCCGATCGTCCTGGGCGAACGCCAGCGCTCTCAGATAGTGGAACCGAGGATCTTCGGCGGCGTGCTTCGGCGCCTGGCGGAGGGTCTCGGCGGCGAGGGCGTAGTCTTGCTTGTCGAGGGCGAGTTCGGCCGCTGCAAAGAAGGGGTCGGCGAACTCCGGTTCCTTCTTCATCAACGGGTCGTAGAACCGGTCGAGCACCTTCTTGGGGTCGGCCCCGCGCCGCAGGAAGAACCGCCCGAGGGCGAGCTGCCCTTCCAGCGTGCCGTAGCGCTGCGGCGCGTTGATGACGATTCGTTCGATCAGGTTGTTCGCGGCCTCTTCACCCTCGGTTTGAGGGCTGAACCGGCGGACTTCGCGGCCGAGCAGAAACAAGGTCAGGCTTGCGGGAAACCGCCGCGTCGCCTCGTTGAGCGACGCCCCGGCTTCCGAATACTTCCCCCGCGTCATCTCCGACTGGATCTTGAGCGCGTACCAGCTCTCGGTCGCAGCCCCCCGACCGACCGCCTCGGCCGCATGCTTCGCCGCCTCGTCGTACTGTCCGGTCCGGTAGAGGTTCGTCGCCTCTTCGAGATCCGCGGCTTGGGCCGTGCCGCTCGCCGCGAACCAGACGATCGCCGCCGCGACGACTTCGGAGAACCTCTTAACCCGCGAGACCGATTGGCGAATCGATGAACAGTGCACGGTGATCGCTTCTCCCAGGACGATGAGGCCGGGATGGTCTTACGATCCATCGTAGCCCAACATCGTGCAACGGCTGTAGCGAAAAAACCACCGGCCGGAGAGGCTCTCGATTTTGAAGATTCGCCGACTCGCGCCGTTTGCCGTTGCGTTGCGCACAAGCCGAGGCCGAAATCCCTTCTCCCCTTGCGGGAGAAGGTGCCCCGGAGGGGCGGATGAGGGGTGTTCGATCGCCTGGGCTTTTTTGTCGAAGCCCTATGACGTCCAACCCTCATCCGGCCTTCGGCCGCCTTCTCCCGCAAGGGGGGAAGGCATGCTCGCGACAGCCTGTCTTGATGGTTGTTCACAACCCATGAGTAAACCGCGTCACAGCCTCGGCGTCTTGGGCTTGATCGGCGCTGCGGTCGGGTCGACGCCCTGGGTCTTGAGCTTCCGCTTGTAGATGGCGTCGCCGCACGCGACGTACAGGACGTTGCGCTCCGGACCGCCGAAGCACAGGCCAGTCGCCGGGCCGCCTGGGGTCGGGATGATCGCGTTGACGCGCCCGGCCTGGTCGCAGACCTGGATTCCCATCCGGGTCGCCACGTAGAGCCGGCCGTCGCGATCGACGCACATGGCCCCCGCGCCCGCATCGTCGGCGTCGTCGGGGACGTGAAGGTGGTAATACTTCTGGCCGTACTTGGGTGCGCCGTCCTCCTGAACCTGGAAGCTGTACACCCACTTGCTGTCGGCGTCGGCGACGTAAAGTAGCGATTGGTCGGGCGAAAGGGCAAGTCCGCCAATCGACGACACGGCCGGTTCGAGGGGAGCTACATCAGCGTCTGCACTCGTCATCAGCCAGGCGCCGCCCGTTGCATCGAAATACTGCCCCTTGTGATTCGTGATGCGGCCGTCGAGCGCGGCACCCAGCACTGCCGCGTTTTCGACGACCTTACTCGCGCGGCCGTTCGATTCGAGACGGCGGATCGTGGGCGCGGCGGCGGGTTCAAACGGTGAGGGGATTTCGGTTGCGGCCTGGCCGGGTCCGAAATAGATGGCGCCCGAGGCGTCCGCCGTCAGCCGATCGGCGCTGATGAGGCCCTCGGCGGCGGCCGTCCAGCCTTCGCCGGCAACGACGATCTCCTGAAGCTGCGCTGAGCCCGGTCCCGCTTTGATTTCGTTCGGCCAGCCTTTCCACAGCCATCGCATGGCGTCGGGGAAGATCTGGGTGGCGTGCTCGGCGCTATGGCCTCCCTTACCCCAGTTGTGTTCGACCTCATAACCGGCGAACGTGAGCGCCCGCTCCATCTCCTGGTTGGCCATCCACCAGTCGCCGCCGTAGATGTTCAGGTCGGAACTGCCGTCTTCCAGGAAGACCCGCAACGGCTTAGGCTCGTACTTGCGGATCAACGTCGGGTAGACGTTCCCCCCGCGCAGGCCGACGTAGGTGCCGATCGCGCTGAAGACCCGGCGGAACGAGTCGGGCCGCTCCCAGGCGGCGGTGAACGCGCAGATCGCGCCGCTGCTCGATCCGCCGATCGAGCGGTCGTCCCCTTTGGTCGAGATCCGCAGCTTGCGCCCGTCGGCGGCCGTCTTCTTCTCGACTTCCGGCAGGATCTCCTCGTTGATGAACCGGACGTAGGCGTCGCCGAGTCCGTCGTATTCATAGCTGCGATTGAAGCGGTCGAGCGCCTGGTCCGACGGCGCCTTGACCCTGCCGTGCATGACGAACACGCCGATCAAGACGGGGACCTCCCCCTTGTTGATCAGGTCGTCGAACACCTCGGGCGCCTTGTACTGGATTCCGTCCTGGCCGACGTACAGACAGGCCGGTTTGGCGGGGTCGTACTGCTTGGGAATATAGATCCAGTAGTCGCGCGTGGTGCCCGGGAAGATCTTGCTCTGGTCGAACGTGTGGTGCTGGACCTCCCCCTTGGGCGCGGTCGAGGCCGGTTCCTCGGCCCGGGCCGTCGAGGTGCCCAGGGCGACGAGGAGGATCGCTCCGAACCTGGTTACGATTCGGCAGGTGTTGATTCGCATCAGTTGATGGTTTCCTTGGATGAGCTTTCGATGGCGGAGAGAGCACGTTGGAAACCGATCATCCCCGGCCGCCCGGCGGATCGCCAGCAGGCTTTGAGATTCTTCGCGGAAATCGGCGGAATCTCTGTTCGAAAACGGTCGGCGTGATACACACTCAAAATGGAAGGGAGTGCATCGGGCTCTTTGACAAATCGGTTGTAGCGAAAGCATTGACTGGGAGTGTTGGTCGGAACGTGCGAAACGCATGGCGTGGCGCGTTTCGCCGTCGCGTCGCTTTCGGGCCGGGGGGAGAAAGGAAGATCGGGACGGCCTCGGACGTGTCGGAAAAGTGAGCGGACGAAGCCAATCTCGGCGGGTGGCGGGTCTCGGCTTCAAGGCGGACGGCGGACTGAAAAGTGAGCGGACGAACCCAATCCGCCCGGCGAGGGTTCGGCGGCAGAGCCGTCGGAGTGGCGAGGTCGAGAGCGAGAAACGAAGAGCTTTGGGCGCGATCGAAGCCAATCTCGGCGTTGCGTCTAAAGCTTTGTGAAATAGAGGTTTGCGGGTCGATTTTAGTCCCTGGAACAGGCGCGAACGAACCCAATCGGCGAGTGGCGGCCGGCGTCGTTGAGGAGGCGGTCGTCTGGGAATGGGGGCCGGTTTTCGGTGCAAACGAACCCAATCGGCGGGCGCTGTGGCGGTGTCTGCGATAGGAGCCCGTCCGGGGTTCCCGAGGCTTTTCCGGGAGCGGCCGGTCGGTAAGATCGGAACGTCGAGAGGTTGGATCGTTCCGCTTAAAAGGATCGGGGGAAACTCATGAATTGGATCGGTTACGCCTTGTTCTCGGCGCTTTTCGCGGGGCTCACGGCCCTGCTGGCCAAGATCGGGGTCAGCCACGTTCCGTCGAACGTGGCGACCCTGGTGCGGACCGTGGTGATCGTCTTTTTCGCGTCGGCCCTGGTCGCCGCCACGGGCGAGGTTCACCACGTCAAGTCGCTCACCGGCCGAGACTGGGCCGCGCTCGTCGGATCGGGATTGGCCACCGGGATCTCGTGGCTCTTCTACTTCGCGGCGCTCAAGAACGGCCCGATCTCGGGGGTCGCGCCGATCGACAAGCTGAGCTTCGTGATCGCCATGACGCTCGGCTTCGTGGTCCTCAAGGAGCCCGTTCGTCCCCTGACCCTCGTGGGGGCGGGGCTGATCGTGGTCGGCGTCTTGCTGACGCTCTCCTCGGTCCAGGAGAGCCTCAAAGGTCTGTTTTCGTGAAACGCGGCTTTGTCGGTTGAAGCGATTGTGTCGGGCCGCCGCAGTCCGACGAGCGAAATCGCCTGAATCTCGCGGCGACCAGCGCCGATAGACAGGTCGAAGAGTCTCTATTGAATCTCTACATTCTCGCGCTCTTGAGTTCACACCGAGGCTACGCTTGTCGCGCACAGCTGAGGCGAAGTCGCCTTGGTTTTTCATATCCGGGCCGAGGGTCGGCGTCGGACTGGGCCTGCTCCTGGCATTCGCGCTCGCGGGCTGCCGGCAGGTCGAGCACGCGCCGGCGCCGTCACTGTCGCCGGTGGTCGTCGCGACGTCACGGGTCGAGGTCCACAGGCGCAGCTCGCTCGTCCCCCGGGCCCGCGAGGCGCGCCGTGAAGGCCGCCGGCTTGAGCGGCAGGGTTCCGACGCGAGCGTGGATCGCTACTACGCGGCAGCGGTCTTCGCCTCGGCCGCGCTGACGGCGGCTTCGACCGCGACGACGCCCATCGACGACGCCGAGCTGATCGCGCTTCGCGACCTGTACAACGACGGGCTCCGCGATTGCCTCCTCGCCGCCCAGGCGTTCGGCCGGATCGACCCTTCGTCGCAGTTGGTGGTGAATACGCCGTCGGGCGCGACGACGGTGCCGATCGCGCATCGCGGCTTCGTGTGGCGGGCCGGCGATTTCGGAAGTCTGTGCGAGCCTACTCGGCCGGGTCGCAATACGAATGCTCATGCTTGCAACAATTATCCAGGACTGGGCGCGGATCTGGTCGTCGAGCGGCCCAACCCCAACGTGTCGGACGCCGATCGCTACCTGCCCCGGCTGGGGTGCTTCAACGCCACGGCGGTGCTTCGTCCCGACCTCGACGCCTGGCTGGGGATCCCCGGGACGCGGCCGCCGGTCGACGTGCTGGAACTGTACGATCCGCTGCGGGTGCGGACGGTGGGCTTCGCCGCTCGAAACTGGCGGATCACGGCCGACTACGACGCCGCGAACGCGCGAGCCTACGAGCTTCAGGAGAGCCGGGGGTCGTTCGCGCTCGCGGGCTTCGCCTTTCCCGACGTCCTGATCGACAAGGCCAAGGTCGTCATGCTGGAGCCCTACCAGCCCGGCAAGATTCCGGTGCTGTTCGTCCATGGGCTGCTCACCGACCCGTTCATCTTCAATGATATGATGATCGCCCTCCAGAAGACGCCGGGGTTCGTCGACCACTTTCAGATCTGGGTTTATCGCTATCCGACCGGCGTGCCGTGGTTCCGCACCGCCGCGATCTTGCGCGAGCAGATCCGCCAGGTCTCGGCGACCTTCGATCCCGGCGGGGGCGACGCCGGGATGCGGAACATGGTGCTGGCGGGGTACAGCATGGGAGGGCTGCTGTGCCGGCTTCAGGTCTCTTCGAGCGGCGACGCGCTCTGGAACATGGTGGCGAACCGTCCGATGGTGAGCTTGGTGATGTCGGACGAAGCGCGGCGACTGGCCACGGAGCTGTTCTACTTCGAGCCGGTGAGCAACGTCCGACGGGTGATCTTCCTCGCGACGCCTCACGGCGGCGGGTCGTGGGCGACGGGGGCCGTCGGTTCGGTGGCCACCCGCTTCGTCCGGCGGTCGCCCGACACGAAGCTGCTCATCGCCCAGGTCGATCGCGACAACCCCGGCGCCGTCCAGCCCACGCTTCGCGACCTGCCGACCAGCATCGATACGCTCATGGCGTGGAGCCCGTTCCTGGAGACGGTCCGGCGGCTGCCTATCAACCCCCGCGCGACGCTCCACACGATCGCCGGCCACGGCCTCGGCTCGCCCGAGCACGCGCGTGGAGACCTCGTAGTCCCGCTCTCCAGCGCCCATCTCGACGAGGCCGCCTCCGAGCACTGGGTGCGAGCGTTCCACAACGGCGTCTACTATCATCCCGACGCCATCGCCGAGGTTCAGCGCATCCTCGGCGAGCATCAGGCGGAAGTCCAGGCCGGCCGCTGGGAAAGCCATCCTGTCCCGGGTCCTGAGCGATTCCAAGACCCGGGGGGATGAAATCGCTCCTCACATCCAGACCTGTCGCAGCTCGGCCAGGGCGGCCGGCCGCGCGGTCGGAGAGGATTCGTCGCTGGCCTCGCGGACGAACAGGGAGTCGTCCGGCACCAGCCTGTTGACGGGGAACAAGGCCAGGACCTCCAGATCCACGCTCGGCGGTCCCTCACGCGTCAAGGGGAAGCCTCGACGAGCGGCCCTTCCTCCGCACAGCATTCGGTACATGGTCATCTCCTCGCAAGATGAGAACCCGTCGCGTCGGCTTGTCCGAAGGCCTTCCCCCCACAGAAAGGTGATCTCCGGTCGGGCCGCCGACCTTGTCGATGCGCCCGCTCTCTCTGTTATACGGTTACCATAGGACGTGTGGACCAGTCTTGATCCGTAGATTTAGTATTTTCAATCATGAATTGGCGCGGACGCGCTTTCCCGATCGGAATTCGGGTCCGAGTCGAGCGAGGCGACGGCGTCGATGTGAGGGGGAAAGCGGAGGCGGCTGGATGGCGTCAGTCCATGTCGGTGCGGAGCGATCGGGTGAGGACTTCGGCCAGCTCGTCGGCCCGCTGGCTGCCGATCAAGAGCCTGCCGCCGTCGGTGAGCACGAGGCGGACGCCTCGGTCGCCGCGCGCGGTGAGGACGCGCTCGCCGTCTCGGCCGGCGCGGACGCCCCAGCCGCCGTGGTCGGCGATCGGCCGGTATTCGACGACCTCGCAGGTTCGGATGTCGGCGATCGTCACCGAGCGACGGTAGATCGGAACCCAGCCGTACCAGACCGTGAGCACGTCTGGGGTGGCTTCGGTGGTCATGTGCAGGACGAAGACGGTCAGCAGCAAGGGAAGCCCCAGGCCGGCGCCGATCCCGAGGGCGAACTCCAGGTTCCAGGCGCGCGCCATGAGCGCGGCCGGCTCGGCGCGATAGGTCCACCAGAGCAGGCCCAGGCCGGCCGCGAGGAAGCCCGCGCCGAGCAGGGTGTAGACCCGCCAATCGAAGTATTGCTCTTCGTGGAAGAGGGTCGCGGCGGGTCGCATGGTCACCACGCTGGACACGCTCAGAGCCCTCCCCGAATTCCGCCGGACTGGGCCTCGGCTTCGGCGTCGGGTCGAGACGAGGCGGCCTCGGTCGAACCCTCCGGCTCGGCGCGGTTCCAGCGTCCCAGAGTGCGACGGACCGCCTGATAACCCATGTCGGCGACGCGGTCGACGGGAATCCGCCACAGGTGCGGGTTGAGTACTTCGAGCGACACCGGGCCGTCGTAGCCGATCGCGCCCAAGTGGTCGAGGATCGGTTCGATCTGAAAGTCGCCCTCGCCCGGAAAGATCCGGTCGCCGTCGCCGGCCAACTCGCGAGGCGTGCCGCTCAGGTCGCAGATCTGGACCCAGGCGAGGTTGTTGCGGTCGAGGTAGGCGAAGTCCTCGAACTTGCTCGGCCCCGTGTAGTAGTGGAACAGGTCGAGGCAAACGCCGACGTGGGGCGACCGGCACTGCGCGATCAGGGCCAGCGTGGTGTCGAGGCTGGAGCAGAACGCGGCGCCTTTCTGGAACTCGACCGCCAGCCGGACCCCGAACGAGCCGGCCAGCTCGCCCGCCTCGGCCAGCGAGGCCGCGGCGAGCGGGTAGTCCTCGGCCTTCAGCTCACGGTTGAAATCGACCGCGACGACCAGCGTGGGGACGTCCAGCTCGCGGAGCACGGCGAGCCGGCTCCGAAAGTGTTCCCAGTGGGCCGCGCGCTCCGCCCCGCGCGAGAGCAGCAGCCCCCCCTGGGCCGAGGCCGCCGCCGCCCGCAGTCCGCTCGCATCCAGCAGCGCGCGCAGGTCGGCGACGGTGTGGTCGCGGAGATACGTCTCGACCTTCGTCAGCCAGAGCTCGATCGTGGTCCAGCCGCTCTTCGGGTAGGCCGTCAGGTCGGCCTCCAGCGAGGTGCTCATCGTCGTGGCCTGGCTGATGCAAGGAATCATGGGGAACCCGTCCGTCTCGCTTGACGTTGCAACCTGAAGAATCATCCGACGACCGCTCCGGCGGTCAAGCCCCTTCGGGGATCGACCGGCCTTCGAGCAGGTCGCGGAGGGCCTGGGCCGCGCCGGCCGCCGGCACGCGCCACTGGCGGCAACTGTCGCGGTCGCGGAACGTCACGGTGTCGTCGGTCGTGGTCTGGCTGTCGACCGTGATGCAGAACGGCGTCCCCGCCTCGTCCTGACGGCGATAGCGGCGGCCGATGGCCCCCTTCTCGTCGTAATAGACGTTGTTGTGCTTCTTCAGCTCGCGGTAGATCGCCTCGGCCTTTTCGGGCATGCCGTCGCGCTTCACCAGCGGGAAGACGGCCGCCTTCACCGGCGCGATCCGAGGGTGGAATTTGAGCACCGTGCGACTCTCGCCGCCGACCTCGTCCTCGGTGTAGGCCTCGCAGAGGAAGGCCAGGGTCGCCCGGTCGGCGCCCGCCGACGGCTCGACGACGTGCGGGGTGAACCGCTCTTTGCGCTCTTCGTCGAAGTAGCTGAGGTCCTTGCCGCTGAACTTCATGTGCTGGGTGAGGTCGTAGTCGCCGCGATGCGCGACGCCTTCCAGCTCGCTGACGCCGAACGGGAACGCGTATTCAATGTCGGCGGTGGCCGTCGAGTAGAACGCCAGCTCCTCGGCGTCGTGGTCGCGAAGCCGCAGCTTCTCCGACTTCAGGCCGAGGCTCGTGTACCACTCGAACCGAGCCTTCCGCCAGTAGGCGTACCATTCCGGCGCCTCTTCGGGACGGCAGAAGAATTCGATCTCCATCTGCTCGAATTCACGCGAGCGGAACGTGAAGTTGCGCGGGTTGATCTCGTTGCGGAAGCTCTTGCCGATCTGGGCGATGCCGAAGGGGAGCTTGACCCGCGCAGTGTCGACCACGTTCTTGAAGTTGGCGAAGATGCCCTGCGCCGTCTCGGGGCGGAGGTAGGCGACGTTCGACTCGTGTTCGAGGGCGCCGACGAACGTCTTGAACATCAGGTTGAACGAGCGCGGCTCGGTGAGCGTGCCGCGGTCTTCGGTCGACGGGCCGATGACCTTCTCGCGGTCGGCGACGTCAATCTGCATGTAGGGGATGACCGTCGGCGGGGCGGTGGGCTTGCCGAATTTCTTGGCGAGCTTGGCGGCCCGTTTCTCCGGCGCCTCGGCCGCGTCCTCGGGCGAAGCTCCCAGGCCCGCGAGCCAGGCTTCGGTCGGCTCCCCCTTATGGTTGACGGCCGGGAAGATGTAGACGAAGACGTAGAGCTGGTCGGCCCGGTAGCGTTCTTTGGAGGCCCGGCAGTCGACCATCGGGTCGCTGAACCCGCCGACGTGGCCCGACGCTTCCCAGACCTTCGGATTCATGATGATCGAGCAGTCCAGGCCGACCATGTCGTCGCGCATCTGGACGTTGTCGCGCCACCAGGCTTCCTTGATGTTCCGCTTCAGCTCGACGCCCAGCGGGCCGTAGTCCCAGAAGCCGTTGATTCCGCCATAGACCTCGCTCGAAGGAAACACGAAGCCCCGCCGCTTGCAGAGCGAGACCAGCTTGTCCATTTCCACTTCCATCGTCGATCCTGCTTTCTGCTTTTAAAGCTTAACTCGCTCTGTCTGTCTGGAGGTCGCGTGACTGGGCCGATTCTAGCTCGCCGCGACCAGGCGAAGAGGATCGCGGCGAAGTTCGACGGCCAACTGATAGCCGCCGCGGTTGAGCGCGGCGGCGTCGGCGATATCAGCCTCGAATCCCAATTCCATGACGCGACGTCCTCCGGCCCCCCGTTTCAGGTAGCGGGTCAGCGGGCGATCGTCGTCGGTCTTGGCGTGGCCCTTGCCCCCGCCCTTGAACCAGACGGCGTCCTCGACCCGGGCCCAGAGGCCTCGGACGATTTCGGCCTCGTCGTTGTCGAGCGTGTGTTCAAGGTCCGCGAAGTGTCCGGCGAAGGCGCCGGCGAGCAGCGCGTCTTCATAGCTGACGGCGCCCTCGGTCCCGGCGCAGACCAGATGCACCGGCCGCTTCTCGTGGAGCAGGCGTTGCGCCGTGGCGGCGAAGTTGACGAACGCGCCCACGAGCACCACTTCGGCGTCGAGGCTCGCGAGGATCGCCTTCGTGCCGTTGGTCGTCGTCATGACCAGGGTCTTCCCCCGGCAGACGTCGGCCGTGCACGCCCCGGGAGAGTTGCCGAGGTCGAAGCCCTCGATTGGGACGCCGTGCCGCTCGCCCGCGAGCAGGGCCGAGCCGGGCGGCAGACCCCCGGCGATCCGCCAGGCTTCGTCGATCTCGCCGCACGGGATCACCGCGTCGCAACCCGCGGCCAGGGCGTGGACGATCATCGTCGAGGCGCGGAGCACGTCGATCACGACCGCGACCCCTCCTCGAAGCGCGCCTGCGGGAATCAAACTCGGCAGTAAATGCACGAACGTCATTCGCCACGTCCTCCCCCGCCCCCTTCCACCTCCGGGAACGGGCGTCTCCACGTCCTTAGCCCAAAACTATCGGAATTATGGCACAATCGGGCCGATCTGGGGAGCCCCCGCCGGCCGATCGAGCGTTCCCCGCCCGCTCGCCGGTCGCGTCGCGACGAGGGGCGGGTTTCTCGGGCCTTCGCCTTCCCAGGCAGGCCCGTTTCTTGTACCCTCCGGTCCGTGACTGCGCGGTCGTCCGAGCGGCCGCCCTCGGCAACGCCGACGACCGATCGTCGAACGCGTTCTCGATCGCTGTCCGCCTATTTTCGTCGTCTTGATGCGAGGTGCATGGATGCACGAGCCGAAGGGACGATACCTTTCGCCGACCGGCCCACGCGGGTTTATCAACGACCTGGTTCACTTCGCACACAAGGTCCCATCGGCCCCGGTGAGCCGGACGTTCAACGTCTCGGCGCTGCGCGACCCGCGAATTCGCCATCTTTCACGGCCGTCTTGGTCGTGCTTGTTCATGAAGGCGTACGCCCTGGTTGGGTCCGAGCACGCACCGCTGCGGCGGTCGTACCTCGAATTCCCCTGGCCGCGGATCTACGAACATCCGTACATGAACTGCGCTCTGGCGATCGAGCGGACGTACCAGGGTGAGGAGGGGGTCTTCGTCGGCCTCTTCCGGGCGCCCGAGCAGCAGTCGCTGGTGCAGCTTCAGGCCGCGCTCCGCTGGTACAAGCACGAGCCCCTGGAGAAGGTCGGCTTCTACCGCCAGGCCCTTCGCTTCAGCAAGGTGCCGCGGCCGGTGCGGCGGTTCCTCTGGTGGAGCACGCTCAACATCTCGGGCTTCAAGCGGTGCAAGCGGTTCGGCACCTTCGGCCTGAGCAGCTACGGCGCGCTCGGCGCGGAGCAGATTCACCCGATCTCGCCGCTGACCACCACGCTCACCTTCGGGCCGATCGACCCCGTCGCCGGCCGCGTGATGGTCAAGCTGATCTACGACCACCGCGTCCTCGACGGCGCGTTCGTCGCCCGCCGGCTTCGCGAGATCGAGGAGGTCCTCAACGGGGCGATCCTCGACGAGCTGCTCAAAGATCCCGGCCCGGCGCCCGCCCAGGAGCCGCCGCGCAACGTCGAACCGTTGCTCAAGCCGCACCTGCCGGGGCTGGCCCCGCCCCAGGTCTCCGGCTTCGCCGATCAACCCGCCGTCAACCAGCGCTCCGGGGCCGCCGAGCCCGCCTGACCGCCGACCTTCCCGACGGCAAAGGCGAACGACGAGCAGGGGGCCCGCGCCCCCTGCTCGATTCGAGAAGCCTACAACGGCGGATGAGCGGCCGTCGTTGTCAGGACGTCGGCAGGTTGGTCACGTCCTGGTCGGTCGAGATCCGGACGTCGAGCCGGCTCATCAGCTTCTTGAGCCCGTCTTCCTTGGCGTTGATGAACAGCACGTTGTCCATGATGATCGCGCGATCGACGTTCGGAACGTGCATCACCAGCCGCCCCGCGCCGAGCATCCAGAACTCGAGCACGTCGGGGATCTCCTTGTCGAACTTCAGGTTCATCGTCGGGAACCGTTCGAGGTCGCTCAAGGGGCCGTGGTGGTGGAGAATCTCGTTGGGGAGAATCTCCCAGTAGTCGAGCCAGCGGGTGATGTAAACCACGCCCAGCACGACCACCACCATCAGGAAGTAGAGGAAATAGAAGCCCGCGTTGGCGAACATGTAGGTCTGTTCGAGCAACTTGTTGATCGGCTTCATGATGTTGATGTTGAAGTAGGCGCCTATCCAGAGCAGGAAGAAGAGGGTGAAGAGCACGGCCAGGATGACCCCGACTAGCTCGAACCTCGGGAAGTCCAGGGCCATGACGATCAGATTGAAGGCCAGGACGGTCAGGAACAACACGCCCAGAAGATTCTGGGGCGTCCGGAATCGTTCCAGTTTGGTCATGTGCGCGACCTCGCTCTGGACGGCCGCGGGGTCCGAGGGTGCCCCCGTCACCTTCACCACGGTCTCCTTGCTGGGGTCGTAGGTCTTATTTTGAAGCGAGACCATGCCCAGCGAGCAGATCAAGGCCACGATCGCCGACGGGAAGATGTAGATGACCTTGGGCCACATGAAGATCCGGATTCCCCGCTCGCGATCCCTCGACGACCTCGACGAGCTGGAAGCCGACGCTGAACCCTTCGCATCCGATGACATATCGAAACTCTCCACGCGGCAAGATCAGGTTGACGAAAGCACCTGCATCACTCAGCGCAAATCCAGAGGACGTCAGGTGTAGGGATTGCCGAATTGCAGCCAGCGAAAATCGTAACGCTGGGTCGAGCCCGGGTAAAGCCCCCCGAACCCCGCCCTCCGGAAAGTCGTTCGAGCCGCCGCCTTCGCTCGCCACGTCTTTCAGAGGCCGTGCAGATCTTCGCACAAAGCCGCTTGACCTTGGCCTCTGAATGCAGATTTCGTACCGGAACGGTGGACGTCGCCTCGTCGGATTCCGCGCGAAGCTGGGGAACCTATGGAATCGCACGAGCACGATTCATAAACTAAACTGGTTGCAGGTCCACGATCGCATGCATTTCCGTTCCGTTGTCGCATTCAGAAAGGTCGGTATGCCATGACGCCTCTCGTCCGAAGGTCGATCGCCGCGCTGGCCAGCACCGCATTCATGACGTTCGCGCTCGCCTCCGCCTTGCCGCTGAACGCCGCGCAGGATGCGGGAACGACCAAGACCAAAGCGCAAACGGCGAAGAAGAAGATCGCGAAGAAGGCCGAAACCACCTCCAAGAGCGATCAGGCCGCCGCGCCGGCTGCCGAGGAGGACGACGAGGCCGAAGCCAAGCCGAAAGCCAAGGGCGGCCGGCAGGCGCCTCCCGACGCCGAGCACCGCGTCCCCGCCTATTTCGGAGGCCTCAACCTGACCGAGGCTCAGAAGGAATCGATCTACAAGATCCAGGGCAAATACCATCCCCAGATCCAGGAGATCGAGAAGAAGGTCGAAGCCCTCCGCGAGCGGCAAAAGTCCGAGATCGAAGACGTCCTGACCGCTCCCCAGAAGAAAGCCCTCACCGAAGCCCGCAAAGCCGCCTCCGACCGCCGCAAGGCCGCCGCCAAGGCGAAGGACGGCAACTGACCCCAGCCGAACCAAGCGATCCAGGGGCCGCCCACCCGGCGCGGACCCTGGCTCGCGAGGCTTGCCAGAATCTCTCCGAATTGACCATCGCCGACCCGCGATGCGTCGCCGTTCGTTTTCCGCGCTGTTCTGGGGCCGCCGTGAACGGTTTCTGGAATTCACAACCTCCATGCGACCGCCGTGCAGGGAGACTAGAGCAAGGAAGGCTCCCCGTCTGACTTGTTTGGAGCCCGCGCGATCGTAAAATGTTGAACGGCGATGAGATTCGGAAGTTTTTTTGGGGCGAGTCATGCCCGGAACGACAGCAACCGCGCTTGATCGCGACAGCCTCGCAATGTGGTATGCGAGACGGCAGTGCCGATGCCCTCACGCTCTTCGTCCTCGACATGACCCCCTCCCAAAGCGTTCAATGTCCCTGCCGCCTGGGTGGACGCTCACGAACAGCCAAGAACTTGGTCGGCGGTAAGTCGTCCCGCTCCAGAAGCGTTGCAGCCAAAGGTACAGTAAGTGGCCATGTGGTTATGCAAATTCAGGAATTAATATATATGAGTTCGTACATCGACCCGCACATCCACATGGTTTCCCGGACGACCGACGACTACAAGCGGATGGCGGTCGCGGGGTGCGTCCTGGTCAGCGAGCCGGCGTTCTGGGCGGGGTTCGACCGCTCGGGGGTCGAGGGGTTCCGCGACTACTTTCGCCAGCTCATCGACTTCGAGAGCAAGCGGGCGGCGGCGTACGGGATCGCCCACTACTGCTGGCTCTGCATCAACGCCAAGGAGGCCGAGGACGTCGCGCTGTCGCGCCAGGTGATCGCCATGATCCCCGAGTTCCTCGACCGCCCGGGCGTGCTGGGGATCGGCGAGATCGGGCTCAACAAGAACACCAAGAACGAGTCGACCGTGTTCCTTGAACACCTCGACCTCGCCGCGCGCACCAACGAACTGATCCTGGTGCACACGCCCCACCTGGCCGACAAGTACCAGGGGACGCGGATGATCCTCGACATGCTCAAGGGCGATCGGCGGCTCAAGCCCGAGCGGATCTGCATCGATCACGTCGAGGAGCACACGATCCGGTTGGCCCTCGACGCCGGCCACTGGGTCGGCATGACGCTCTATCCGACCACCAAGTGCACCCCCGCCCGCGCGGCCGACATGATCGAGATGTACGGCGCTTCGCGGATCATGGTGAACTCGGCCGGCGACTGGGGGCACAGCGACCCCCTGGCCGTCCCCGAGTTCATCTTCGAGATGAAGCGCCGCGGCCACGACGACGCCTTGATCCGCACGGTCGTCCACGACAACCCGCTGGCGTTCTTCAGCCAATGCGCGCGGTTCGATCGATCCGCCGTCCCCCGCTCCTAGGCTGACCGACGCCAGGCCTATGAGCCGGGCAAGGCGACCCCGCTCGGGTTCCGCTGCATTTCCTCCAGGAGGATCGTGAGGTTGCGCTGCGCCCGGAAATTGCGAGGGTCGCTTCGAAGAACGCGCTCGTACTCCGTCGCGGCCTCCTCTCGTTTTCCTTGCCGATCGAGCGTATAAGCCAGGTTGAAGCGAGCCTCGATATAGTAGGGATAGAGCCGCAACGCCGATTCGAAATGCCCCGCCGCTTCGACGAAGCGATTCTGATCGACGAGCACCATCCCGATCGCCATGTGCGCACGAGGGGATTTCGGGTCTTCGGCCAGGCTGCGTTCGAGCAATTTTAGACCCTCGTCCGGGCGGGCTTTCGCCACGAGCATGCCCAGCCCGTAGTTCGCCTCGGGGAAGCTTGGATCGACTCGGACCGCTTCGCGATAGCAGGATTCCGCCTCGGCGGGCCGCCGCTGCTGCTCACGGATGGCACCGATCGCCGTCAAGTGGCGAGCCCGCGAGATCGTCCCCGCGCGGATCGCCTGCGCCATCATCGCCTCGCTGTCGCGCCATGTTTGGCATTGCCGCCAGGAGGCGGCGCCGAGTGCGACGACCGCGACGGCCGGTGCCGCCCACGCCACGAACTTGGAGAACCCCGGCCCCGGCGCGCTCCAGAGCCGCGTCAGCCCGTAAGCCAGGGCGACGTACAGCGGTATGGTCGAGAGATAGGCGTAGCGATCGGCCGTGATCCAGAAGCCGGACCGAAAAAAGCCCGACACCGGCGCGAGCAACACCAGGTAGGCGGCCCACGCGGCGAGGAGTCCCGGCGAGCGTCGTCGCACGACGATCGCGAACGTGGTGATCGCGATCACGGCCGCGACGGCGATGACGAGGCCGCGATTCCCGTCCGAAGTCGCATCGGGACTCTCGTAGAGCGCCGCGAGCGACGAGGGCCGGCCGGTCTTCTCCACGTAGAACCATGCGGAATACCCGGCTTCGAGAAGTCGTCGAGGCACCCCCACGCCGCCGGTCGCCTCCACGGGATAGGCGACGTACTTTCCCACGACGGCGGCGGTCAGGAACAGCAGGCCGATCGCCACGAACGGCAGCTTCTCCACGATCGCCGCCCGCCACGGTCGACCCGGCCTGGAAAACCGCCGCAGCGGGTAGGCGTCGAGGATCAAGAAGACGATGGGAAGAGGGAGCGCGATCGCCTTGCACGCGAGCGACGCGAAATACAGAAACCAGGAGACGGCCAGCCAGCCTCCGCGGCCGATCCGCGCGGGAGAACCGGACCGCAGATAGGCGAGCGTCGAAGTCATGGCGAACAGCGCGCTGGGCAGATAGGGCTGGCACGACGCCCAGGCGACGACCTCGACGCGCAACGGATGGACCGCGAAAACCAGGGCCGAGGTCGCCGCGGCGTAAAAGGACACGCCCGGCCGGCGTCCGACCGACGAGGGGAGGAGATCGACCACCACCGCGATCAACCGCGCGAGCACCAGCGCGTTGAGCAGATGCAGGACTAGGCTGACAAGGTGGTAGCCCCAGGCGAGCAACCCGAAGACGGCGTACTCGGCTTCAAACAGAATCCATGCAAGAGGTTGGTAGACCCCCATATGGAGCGTCGTGAGAGCCCATAGCAGGTGTGTCGGGCTCAACCCCCGGAAATCGAGGTTTTCGAGAAAATTCGACGGATCGTCGTAGAAGACCCAATCGTTGAACACGATCGGGAGAAACGCCGCTCCAACCCCGATCGCGACGAGTGCGCCAACGCCGAGGCGCGCCGGGAGTCCCACCGCAGCCGTCACGTCAAGAACCTTCGAGGATCGTTGGCCGCGACGCAGATCTCCGACCAATCGCGGTCGAGGCGTCATGGCCATGAAATCGACCAATCGAGCTCATGCCCCAGGGTCCTCTGAGAATGGATCGATGTCGCGTCGTGTCCCAACACGTGGGCGGGTCACGAAATGGCGCACCGCACCACATCGCACCGCACCGAGTCAGAGATTAGAGATCGACGGATCCGGGCGGCTTGCCGACGTGGATTCCCGGGGGCTTGGCTTCCTTCACTTTGCCCTTTGCCTTGCTGGTGGAAGCGACCGGTGGGGGCGTGGGCGGGGCGGCGGGTTTTTCCGCCTCGGGGGCGGCGCCGGAGTCGCAGCCGACGGCGATCGCCAGGCTGAACGGAAGCAACACGAGTGACTTGGGGAATCGCATCAAGATTGGCTCCTGGTTGGCTCGATCGATCACGAGAGGCTTGCCGGCCGCTGGTTTGGGAACCATGATCCGCCGATCCGCCGGGAATGACAAGAGCCTCGACGGTCTCGCGACGGCGTCGAGGCTGTCTTGTGGGTTGCGGACAACCATCAAAATAGGCCGTTGCGAGCATGCTTTCTCCCCAGCGGGAGAAGGCGGCCGAAGGCCGGATGAGGGGTGAGCACCATAGGAATTCATCGAAGGCCAAGGCGATCGAATACCCCTCATCCGCCGCTGCGCGGCACCTTCTCCCGCAAGGGGAGAAGGGAATCCGGCTCCACGTCCTCTGCAACTCAACTCAACTGCAAATCACGCTGTTGAAATCAATAAGCGTCGGCGCTGATGACCTCGCCGCTGGCTCGGCTGCCCAGGGCGCGGTAGGCGACGTAGTTGATGGAGTCTTTTACGAACCGCACCGAGCCGTCGGCCATGGCGAAGTTGCCGCCGCCGGGATGGTTGCTGCGGAAGGCCCACTGGCCGAGCTTCATGCATGAGGGGAGGCCCGAGGCGTTTTTGACAGGGTCGGCCCAGTCGGGCGGCTGAACCGGGATGGCGAAGCAGGCGGCGATGACCGCCCCCGTGGTGTCGGGAGGGGAGTTCAGTCGGGGAACAACGAAGGCACCTGACGTCGGACGCGTGTCGCCTGGCCAGAACGGAGAGCTGGCCGACCACGGCGGTCCCGCGAAGGCCCCGGTGACATTGGCGAACTGGAAATTCGATCCGCCGGGTTCATTGCGAAACCGCGACATCTCGCCGAACAGGAACGTGTTGCTCGTGCCGTCGGTCACATTGGCGATCCGGACGATGCTTTCGGGCATGAACATGCCGTCGCCGCCGCCGTAGTTGCAGGTCGAGTAATAAGGGGATGATGAGTCGGGCAGAGCGCTCAAAGCCCAGTTGAAGTAGATGTTTTCCTGCGACCCGCGATTCATTCCGTAGGAATTCTGGGTCGTCGCGATGAACTGGGTGAGGTCCACCGACTCCGCATCGGTGTCTGAGGGGCAGAGGAACGTCTTCACCTTGGCCAGGGTCGCCGTGTTGTTGACGACGCTGTTGTACGGCCGCTGAAGGTTGTAGGCCGAGAAGGCGGCCCCCCCCTCCAGGAACGGAAGCATGAAATTGAACGCCGAGTGGCCGATGAACACCGTGCAAGGGGTCGTGACCGAACTGCTGTAGGGGGTGAACTGCGCGGCTCGGTTGCCCATGGGGAACGAGCCCTGGGCCGATTCGTAGTTGTACGCGGCCAACCCGATCTGCTTCAAATTGTTGATGCACTGGGCCCTGCGCGCCGCCTCGCGCGCCGACTGCACCGCCGGCAGCAAGAGCGCGATCAGGACGGCGATGATCGCGATGACGACCAAAAGCTCGATCAGCGTGAAACCGCCTGGCGGAGAATCGGGGCGAGATCGCGATCTCATGGATTGGTCCTTGCGAAGAAGATTCTCGAATGGGACGAATCTGACGCGGTGGGCGTAATTCTTAATTTAAGCGTTAACGCAAGCACGCTGTCAATTAAGAAAGCCGAGGCCATTGACGTCGTTGCCAGGCGGTGAGCGAGGATCGGACGGGATCGAAGTCGACTCGCTCATTGACACGCTGTTCCCTACAACATGCGTGCCAGGCGAGCCTCGCCGCGACCTGGGGAGGATCGCTCCTAAACGTTTGTGATCCCTGCCCCTTCCCTCACGAGCGTGAAGAAGGAAGACCTTCATGGACTACGGGCGAAGCGTCTTGATCGGCGGGGCTGCCTTGGAGAGTGGTGCAATCATACGGTTCATCCGACGTTCAAATCAAGACATTTGACGAAAATCGACAAGATCGCTCGGCGAAACGTGGGTCTCCAGGGAGCCAGTCCCCAAGCGGGATGAAAATTGCTCGAACAAAAGAAGTGGGGCGGTACGGTCACCCCCCGCCGCTGGCGGACCGACCGCATCGACTTCGGCGGACGCCCCGGGGAGAGGCTGAGGGGCCAGCCGGGCGGACGCGGAGAATTTGGGCCCATGCAATACGTGTCGAACGCAATTGTACTCCGAGGATTCGCAACGGCTAGTGTGAAAATCCGGATAGCCGGATCATCAACCCTTGCAACATGAATACGTTCGAGAATCGATTTGATGACACCCTCTTGCCTTTCGCCGCCTGGCGGGCCGTCGAGAGCGTGCGGGCGGGGCCGACGGGACGCGTGGTCAGTACTTCGACGGCGGGCCTTCCGGGTCCGCCGCGCTGTATTCCCGCCGTTTTTGGAAGGTCTGTTTCCCCTTGGAAGTGGGGCCCTTCTTGGCGTCAGGCGCGACGGCCGCAGTCGAAGCGGCGGTCGAGGTCGCGGAAGGGGGCGGCGTGGATTCGCCGCAACCGGTGGACATGAACGCGAGGACGGTCGAGAGAACGAGGCCGTGAGCGAGCCGCATACGAATCTCCATCGATAGTCGTGTACGGGAAGGCGCGAGTCGCCGAGCGACGCCCGACGGCTCGCGCCGCTGAGGTGGTCAATACGAATCAGCGCTGATCACCTCCGCGCCGGCGCGGGTGCCCAGGCCGCGGTAGGCCGCCATGTTGACGGAATCCTTGACGAACCGCACCGAGCCGTCGGCCATGGAGAAATTGCCGCCGCCGGGGTGCTGGCTGCGGAAGGCCCACTGGCCGAGGTTCATGCAGGCGGCCAGGGCGGCGGGGCTCTGGATGGCCGGATTGAACCAATCGGTAGGGACGATGGGGGCAGAGAAGCACGCGCTGAAGATGTCGCCCTTGCGGTCGGGAGGGGCGTTGAGTCTGGGGATGACGAACGCGCCGGTCTGGGGGCGGACTTCGTTGTCGAAGAATCCGATCCCCGTCGCCCCCGCGCCCATGGAGAAGGCGGCGGTCGCGTTGACCTCATTGTAGACGCCGGGGCCCTTGTTGTCGTTCCACCGCGACATCTCGCCGAACAGGAACGTGTTGCTCGTGCCGTCGGTCACCCCCGAGATCCGGACGGACGAGTCCATGCCGAACATGCCGTCGCCGGGGTCGGCATTGCACTTGTCGTAGTAGGGGGCCCCGGGATCGGGGAAGGCGGCCACGGCCCAGTTGAAGTAGATGTTCTCGTTGCGGCCGCGGCTCATGCCGTAAGAGCCGTGGGTGTACTGGGTGAGCGTCGGGTCGAAGGCTTTCGGCACCCAGTCGAGGTCGGACGGGCAGATGAAGCTGTTCACCGTGGTATGCGCTGCGGTCAGGTTGTATCCGCTCCGCGCCGTGTAGACGAAGTTGTAGGAGTTGTACTGATTACCGCCTTCGATGAACGGCAAGATGTAGTTGAACACCGTGTGCATCATCCACCAGGTGTTCGTGCACGAGCCGCCAGTCGGCTCGGCGAACATCATGTACCGGCTGCCCATCGGGAAACACCCCTGGGACGATTCGTAGTTGTGGCAGGCCAGCGCGATTTGCTTCAAGTTGTTGACGCACTGGGCCCTGCGAGCCGCCTCGCGCGCCGACTGCACCGCCGGCAGCAAGAGCGCGATCAGGACGGCGATGATCGCGATCACCACCAGAAGTTCGATCAGCGTGAAGCCGCCGGACGCTCCCGGGCGGCGGACTGAGTCTTTCATGGTGAGCACCTTTCATCGAAACGACGAAGTCATGACCTGGACGAGAAAGAAAAAAAGAAAAGAGGGCGCGACCGCGATCGATCGAGCTGAAGATGACCAGGAAAACGGAAGTTGATCGTCGACGTCGAGTGGCGACGACTGACTCGACCGAGATTTGGGCGTCTCACCTGGCGAGCGGAAGATCACGGACCGAACGCATCGCGGTTCGATGACGCGACCCGCGCCAAGAACGCCGGGCGGGTCGGATTTCAAGCCTGCTTGGGCGACGCTCGATTCGAAACACTTCGTTCGACGGGGGAAATGTCCGAAAGAATTCGAATTACTGGATCGCTCGTTCGAACCGGATGACAGCGAGAGGTTGGAGTGCTCTCAGGTTCGATGGCGGTCTGGGACCGGAGCCGAGGTTCCATGAACGCGAAATCAGAAGGCGTTACCGTTACGGAGAGAGGAGTTCACGAGGCGTTGAACCAAGAAAGCGACTGATCCGTGATCTTCGGTGCGTGACGTCGATGATCAGATCGAAGAGTTTTCCTGATGAAAATGAGAGACCTGGCTGGATTTCAAAATTTATCACTCTTTGGGCGGAAATTGCAACACCCTCGTCCAAGAAATCGTGACTTGCGCTTCCCGGAGGCATCGTTCAGTCGAGCATCGGCGTCAAAAAATCCCGCGCCCGACGCACGGCGTCGGCCCCCATCTGGCTATGTCGGCTGAGTTCGACGTGCAAGCCGCCCGAGTAGCCGACCGACCGGAGGGCTTCGAGGATCGGCGGGAAGTCCATCGTCCCCTCGCCGAACATGAGGTGTTCATGCACACCTCGATTCATATCTTCGACGTGGACGTTGGCGATTCGCGACCCCCACTGGCGGACGTGTTCGGCGACGTCGCCGGACTCGATGCAGTGGACGTGCCCAAGGTCGACGGTCAGGTCGAAGAGGGGATGTCGAATCCGCTGGTCGAGCTGATCGAAGCGGTTGAACGTGTCGATGAACATGCCCGGCTCGGGCTCGAACGCCAGCCGAACCCCGCGCGTCTCGGCGTGGGTGATCACGGGGCCGAGCGCCTTGGCCAGTCGTTCCATCGCGGCGTCCTCGGACGAGCCGTCGCGGAGAATCCCCGACCAGAACGAGACGACGCCCGAATCCAGCTCCACGGCCAGGTCGACGGCGCGGCGGAGGAAGTCGACCCGGACGGCCCGGCGGGCGGGGTCGGGGTCCATCAGGGTCGGGTCGTGCTTGAGCCGGGGGTTGAGCAGGAAACGCGCGCCGGTCTCGACCACCCGGCCGAGGCCGTGGCGGTCGAGCAGGCGGCGGATCTCGGCCGTCTGGCGGGCGAGATCCGACGGGTCGTCGTAGGGATCGAGCGCGGCGGCGTCGAGCGTGATCGCCACGCTCTGGTAGCCCTCGTCAGCCAGCAGCGCGACGGCGTCGGTCAGCCGGTGGTGGGCGAGTCCGTTCGTGTTGTATCCCAGACGCATCTCGGGCGTCCTCCCTCAGGTCGAGTAGAGCCAGCGGGCCAGGACGAACGCTGGAGGCCAGAAGAGCGCGACGGCGAGCGCGGCCTGCGGCCCCCGGATCGAGGCGACGAGAGCCACGTCGATCCAGACCAGGGACAGCACGCCCGTCTTGACGGCCCCTTGCAAGAATCGGGGCGACGGCTCTCTTAGGGCGCGAGAGGCCGCCAGGTTGACCGTCAGGGCGACGACGACGAGGACCAAAAGCCCTTCCAGCGGGATCAACGGCGGATCGACCGGCGGCGCAGGAAACCTTCGGGGGCTGAGGGCCGCGCCGGCCAGCCCGAGGAACGCCAGGTTCTGGATCGCCAGGCCGATCAGCAGGTTGCGGGTTTCGCCCGTCTTCGTTTCGGAACGACTGATCCAGGTCACGCCGGCGACGAACAGGCCGAACGACCCGGCCGCCAGCCACGCGGCGGGGCCTCCCAGGGCAGGCGCCGCGCTCATGCCCAGCAGCATGTTGAGGCCCCGGCACGAGCCCATAACCTCGGGACCGAGAATCGTGTGCTTGAGTCCCGCGTTGTACCCGACGATTGCGATCGCCAGGAGCGCGGCGACGATCAGGGTCGCGACGGCCCCCCCTGCTCCGGCGGCGGCGAGCAAGAGGCCCAGCGCGAGCCCTCCCCAGCCGATCCCGGCGGCGACGCGCGGCGAGACGCGGCCGGAAGGGAGCGGGCGAGCGGGGCGTTCGAGGCGGTCGACCTCGACGTCGAACCAGTCGTTGAGCGCCATGCCCGCCGCGTACAGGCTCATTGACGCGCCGACCAGCGGCAGCCAGCGCGCTGGCGCGTTCAGCGCGCCGCCGATGAGCAGCCAGCCGGCGAGGCTGTCGGCCCCGGCGGCGGCAACGTTGGGGAGTCGGATCAACTGGAGCAGCGGGAAGACGGATCGTCGCATCAGATCAGCGGCTTCAAGACGTTGTAGGCCTGGCGAGCGGCCTCGTCGGGGTTCTCCTGGGACGGATAGAGCTCGACCGTCAGCCAGCCGTCGTAGCCCGTCTTGCGGATCGCGGCGATCACCTCGGCGAAGTCGATCGCGCCGTCGCCGGGAGGCAGGTGATGATGGACCCGCGTCGCGGCGATGTCTTCCAGGTGGTAGTGCCGCGTGTAAGGCGCGAGCGCGGCGATGGCTTTCGGCAGGTCTTCGCTCATGCAGTAGGCGTGGCCGACGTCGAAGTTCAGGCCCAGCGCCGGCGAATTCACGCGGTCGGCCAATTCGACGTACTGGTCGGTCCGTTCGAGCAACAGGTCGGGCTCGGGCTCGATCAGGAGCAGGACGCCGACTTTTTCGGCGTGCTCGGCCAGGGGTTTGAGGACCTCGACGAACAGGTCGAGAGCCTCTTGTCGCGTCTGGCCGGGGGCGATGGGGCCGCCGGGCTCGGTCGTGATGTGCGGCGCTCCCAGCTCGGCGCAGAGTTCGAGTGCGCGGCGGGTGTGATCGATCCGGACCCGGCGGTAGTTCGGGTCGGGCTCGATGAAGGAAGGATGCCAGTACGGCTGACGGTGGTCGTTGACCGCGTTCATCATGAACGCGTTGACGTTCGAGAACTGCAAGCCGGTCCTGGCCATCGTCTCGCGGATGGCCCGCTTGGGGCCTTCCAGCAAGCCGGCCGGCCAGGCGTGCGGCACGTCGGCCAGGAGTTCGAGCCCCTGGTAGCCGATCGCCGCGATCCGCTCCGCGGTTTCGTCGAACGGATGGCGGAGATACGCGTTGGAGCTGAAAGCGAGTTTCACGGGCGAGTATCCGTCGGCGGGGTGGATGTAACGAGTCTTGTTTCTCGGGTGGAGGGCCTTACTTCGTCTTCGCCCGCAGCGAGGCGACGTATTCTTCGAGTCGGGCGTACTGCTTGAAGAAATCGTTCTCGTCGTCGCCTTCGGGGCCCTTGAAGAAGCAGGACAGGTGGCGCATCAGGCCCTTGCCGCCGCGCTGCTTTTCGAGGTCGGCGAGGCGGGCGAGGTCGACGCCGAGCGGGGCGGCGAGCAGGCTGTCGCAGCCTTGCCATATGAACTGGAGGACCATCTTGGTTCCGAGGAAGCCCTTGAAGTGGATGTGGTCCCACGCCGTCTTCCAGTCGCCCATGTCGGGGACGTACTCGATCGAAACGACCGAGGCCGGCTTGTAGCCGAGGATCTCGGTGATCACCTTGTCCTTGGTCTCGACCTTCGAAGACTTGTTGTTCGGATCGTCGAGCACCACGCCGTCACGGTTGCCGAAGATGTTGTGGCCGACCCAGCTCATCACCTTGAAGTTGCGGGCGGCGAACATCGGGGCGAGCACAGTCTTCATCAGCGTCTCGCCGGTCTTGCCGTCCTTGCCGCCGAACAGCGAGCCGGTTGTCTCGGCCAGCTCCCAGGCGGCGGGGAACGAAGCGCCCAGGCTAGGGGTGAAGTTCAGATACGTGTGGCCTTCTTCCAGGGCGGCGAGGGCGTAGTGGCTGCTCGCCGGCAGGATCAAGGCGTCGGTCCGCGACAGCGAGCCGTTCAGGGCGGCCATCGTCTGGTGCGGCTCGCCGATGCCGAACGGGGCCTCGGTGCTGGCCACGTTGAGGACGATCAGGTGGTCGATCTTCTCGGCTTTCACGAACGCTGCGATGTCGGCCTTGATGCGGTCGATCGCCTGGCGGGCGGTGGCGGGCTCGGATTCGGTTTCCCAGTCGGCCAGCCGGGCGATGGCCGGGCCGAGGCCCAGCTTGGGACCGGGGCGGACCCGCGACGAGGCGGCGGCCAGGTCGTCGCGGCAGGCGCTCAGCCACGAGGCGTCGAACACCCCCGTGTTGCGGCGGAACTCCTCGGCCGATTCTTGGAACGACGTCCGCCGGATCTCGTGGCCGCCGACCACGAAGTCGCCCGGCTCCGGCAGCGAAAGTTCACGGAAGTCGGGAAGATCCGTGACCAGGCCGGTTTGATCCACCAGGCCGCGAGCCATCGTCGCAAGACCGAGCGTGATGGTCGTACCCACTCCGCCAAACGCTCCGACCAGCCAGAGTCCGACGCGACGACGTGCCATTTTCACTTCACCTGTTGCAGGAGGGACGGATCTCGGGGCGGCCGGCGGCCTGACGCGATCATCAATGGATGGCGGCGGCAAGCCGGGCGGTGACCGGGGAGGGTGATCGAAACTCGGACCAGCTTGATCCGAGACGATTCATAAGATCATTATGGCCCCGAATCCCCGGCCCTTCAACCCACGGCGACCCCGCCCACCTGGCCGATCGCCTAGAATACTCGGAACACACCCGACAAGCTGAACATTGGATGCGGGCCGGCCGTCAGTCCGTTAGCATTTACGAGAGTGACAAATGGCCGCCCAACCCAGTCTCTCCCGCCTCCTGGAACCCCATCCTCGCGTCCGGACGATCCGGCCGGGAGTCCCGGACCTAGATCGTGCTTGCGTCTTGTACTGGATGCAACGAGCCCAGCGAGGTGTTGATAATCCCGCATTGAACATGGCGATCGCCATCGGCAACGCGATCGGCAAGCCGGTCGTCGCGGTCTTCGCTCTCACCGCCGATTTTCCGGGCGCCCAGCGCAGGCATTATCGCTTCCTGGTCGAAGGCCTCGTCGATGCTAAAGACGATCTCAATCAGCGTGGCGTCCCCCTCGTGGTCCGGCTCGGCAGCCCCGACGAAGTCGTACCCGCCTTCGCCGAGGAAGTGGGCGCGGCGTTCGTCGTCGGCGACGAGAACCCGGTGCTGGTAGGAAGGCGATGGCGGGAGTCGGTCGCGCGCGGCCTGGCAGTCCCGTTCCACCTGGTCGACGCCGACGTGGTGGTCCCTACGTCGCTTTTTCCTCGCGAGGAGTACGCGGCGCGGACTCTGCGTCCCAAGCTCCACAGAGTCTGGGAGGACTACCTGAAGCCTTTGCCGAACATCAAGGCCCAGCACGTTTTGCCGAAAGGGCTCCCCCAGGGGGAGAGGATCGAGCCCAACGCGCTCATGCATCACTTGAAGGTCGGAGGAGCTTCGGAGGTCGCCGGTTACGTCGGAGGGACGGGCGAGGCGATGCGGCGGTTGAAGCGGTTCCTTGACGAGCGGCTGGTCCGATACGCGGAAGGGCGGAACGAGCCCACCCCCTACTCCACGACCGAGCTTTCGGCGCACCTGCATTTCGGGCACATCAGCCCGCTGACGATCGCTCTGGCGGCGCTCAATTCCGAAGGGCCCCGCGAGGGGATCGACGTGCTTCTAGAAGAGCTGATCGTTCGTCGCGAACTGGCGGTCAACTTCGTATCCCGGAATCCGGACTACGACTCGCTGGCCGGCTGCCCCGAATGGGCGAGAAACACGCTCGCCGATCACGCCGACGATCCCCGGCCGTTTCATTACACCGCGAAGCAGCTCGAAGCCGGCGAGACCCACGACCCGCTCTGGAACGCCGCGCAGAAGGAGATGTTGCTCACCGGAAGAATGCACAACTATCTGCGTATGTACTGGGCCAAGAAGATCCTCGAATGGACCCCGAGCGCCGAGCGGGCATTCGAGATCGCGATCGATCTCAACGACCGCTACGAGATGGATGGCCGTGATCCCAACGGCTACGCCGGCGTGGCCTGGGCGATCGGCGGCAAGCATGATCGCCCCTGGCCCTCGCGGCCGATCTTCGGCACAGTCCGGTTCATGAGCTACGAGAGTACGCGCAAGAAATTCGACTCGGCCGGGTACATCGCGCGGGTGCGGGAGATCGAAGCGGGCCGCGCCAGGCGACTCGAAAGTTAGGCTACGGCAAGGTCGAGTAGATGACGATGTTGGCGGCGATCCGCAGGGCGCTGTCGTAGTTGTAGCCTTTGCAGTCGAGGGCCGAGTGGCGTTCGAGGGCGCAGCCGATGTCGTACTTGGAGTAGATGATCGACCAGTGTCCGTTGATTTTGACCCCTTCGAGCTGGGGGTAGTCCTTGGCTCCGCCGGCGGCCTTGGTGTACTGCGCGTCCTTGAGGTCGAAGTAGACCCTGGTGGAGAGGAGTTCGTCGTCCTTGGGGATGGGGACGAGGGGGTTGTTGGGGAACAGCTCGGCGGCGAGTCGGCGGAACGAGGCGTCGAATGCGGGGCTGCCGCAGGCGGCGTCGGCGAAGATCGTGCCGCCGCCGGGGTCGACGTGCTTGCGGAGGGCGTCGAGGTCTTCCTTGGAGAACGACGCCGCGGCGCGGCCGTGGACGTAGACCAGCGGGTAGTAGATCAGGTTGGGGTCGGTCGGCCGGAGAGGCTTCTGGGAAATGGTGACGTCGAAGTTCAACGGGGGCTTGCTGAGCACGGACATCAGGTTGGGGATCGCCAGCGGGGCGATGTTCCAGTCGCCGGGATGTTCGAGCTTGGCGATCCGCAGCGCGCCGCGCTTGGGGGCGTCGACCTTGAAGTCGTGGACCTCGCGGGCCATCAGCTTGTCGGCGGGCAGCTCGCGGCCGGTGGCGTAGTCGATGATGTTCTGACCGACCTTGGCGGCCTTGAGGATGGCGGTGTTTTGCTTGTCGCGCTCGGAACGTTCGAGCTGGTTCCAGAAGCAGGAGAGGTCCTTGGGCGAGTAGATCACCACGGTCCGGCAGCCGTGCTCGATGCCCCAGAGCGGATAGGCGGTCGGGCTCAGGAGGTGCTTGGCGCGCCAGACGGGGTGGTCGTCGGAGAGCGGCTTGAGCTTGTATTCCTCCTCGGGGAAGACCCGCTTCATGAGCTTCAGGAAGCCCTCGTGGAATATCGGGCTGTTGCAGCAGGCGTCGGCGATGATGAAGCCCCCTTGCTCGACGTACACGCGGAGCCGGCGTTCGCCGACGGCGGTGAACACCGGCTCCGCGTGGCCGTTGAAGAAGACGATGGGAGCCTGGAGCATGTCCTCGACGGTGGCCTCGGCGGGGTTGACGAACTGCCAGGTCAACAGGTTCTTCCAGTCTTGCGAGACGAGGTTGACGAGGTTGCGGACGTCGTCGACGTCGTGGTTCCAGTCGCCCCGTGGGCCGTGCACCAGCTTGTTGACCAGGACCGGCGCGCGGCCCTTGGACAGGAACAGGAGGGCGAAGCTGGTGGCCAGCAGCGGGCTTTCCCCTCCCCCCCCGCGCCAGAAGCCCGAGAGCCGGTCTTGCTCGTGGACGAGCTTCTCCGCGCCTTCGCGATACCAATCGTGCTCGCCGAAGAAGCGGAGGCCGGCGAGCCGGCCGGCCCGTTCCAGGCCGTACAAGTAATAGTGCCGCCACTGCTGGCCGAGGCCGAAGTTCTGGCCGACGGAGAAGTTGTTGGCCAGCCAGTTGATCCCGCGCCCGAGGTTGATGTTATCGCCCCCCTTGCCGCAGTTGTGGATGGTCCCGCCTTCGATGTGCTCGGCGCCCTGGTACCGCCTCAGGCCGGTGATCACCAGGCTGGAAACGCCGGCGGCGGTCATGCTGGCGGTCGAGTGCTGGTCGCGAAAGTGGTAGCCCCAGCCGCCGTCGGCCTGCTGGGCGCCCTGCCAATACGATCGAGCGAGATTCCAGACCTCCGGATTGACGGCGGCGCCGACCTCCGACGCCGCGTGCAGACCCAGCAGCGCGTACTGGGAGTTCGAATTGTCGACGCCTTCGTGCCGGCCTATGCCATAAGGCCATGCGCCACGCGATGAGGGGGCGGCGTCGGGCCGGATCTGGGCGCGCTCGAGCCAGTCGACGTTCGCCAAGATGCGGTTGCCGTCTTTCTCGGGGGCGACGCCGGCGAAGACCATCGTCTGGAGCGCGATGGTGTAAGTGCTGTCGAGCTGGCCGGGGCGGAAGCCCCTCAGGTAGGCGACGGCTTTGAGTATGGCCGGCGAATCGGGCTTCTCGCCGGCCGTGAGCAACGCCAGCGTGACCAGGCTCGTGACCCCCGTCTTGAACCTGCCGTCGTTGTAATCCTGCCAGGAGCCGTTCTCCTTCTGCTCCTTGATGAGGAAGCGGACGCCCTCGCGAATCGCCCGCTCGACCTCCTCGCGCGTCACCGCCGCGTCGGCCGTCCTGGGGCCGGCCACGGTCAGAGCGACGGACCCGACGACCAATCCGAGCGTCAGCCGGAACAGAGCCCCGCGTGTCTGCGACATGACCAACCTCCCGAGCAATGGGCGAGCGATCGTGTTTGTCAGACCGCCGCGAACCTTGCTACGTCCTCCAGCAAGGACGTAGGCGGAGGACTCGTCGGCATCCCGTCCGTTCACGGCAAGGTCGAGTAGATGACGATGTTGGCGGCGATCCGCAGGGCGCTGTCGTAGTTGTAGCCTTTGCAGTCGAGGGCCGAGTGGCGTTCGAGGGCGCAGCCGATGTCGTACTTGGAGTAGATGATCGACCAGTGTCCGTTGATTTTGACCCCTTCGAGCTGGGGGTAGTCCTTGGCTCCGCCGGCGGCCTTGGTGTACTGCGCGTCCTTGAGGTCGAAGTAGACCCTGGTGGAGAGGAGTTCGTCGTCCTTGGGGATGGGGACGAGGGGGTTGCTGGGGAACAGCTCGGCGGCGAGTCGGCGGAACGAGGCGTCGAATGCGGGGCTGCCGCAGGCGGCGTCGGCGAAGATCGTGCCGCCGCCGGGGTCGACGTGCTTGCGGAGGGCGTCGAGGTCTTCCTTGGAGAACGACGCCGCGGCGCGGCCGTGGACGTAGACCAGCGGGTAGTAGATCAGGTTGGGGTCGGTCGGCGCGAGCTCTTTGTGCGAGATCGACACGTCGAAGCTCAGCGGGGGCTTGCGGAGCACTTCCATCAGGTTGGGGATCGCCAGGGGGGCGATGTTCCAGTCGCCGGCGTGCAGCAGCTTGGCGATCCGCAGCGAACCGCGCTTGGGGGCGTCGGCCTTGAAGTCGTGGACTTCTCGGACCGTCAGCTTGTCGGCGGGCAGCTCGCGGCCGGTGGCGTAGTCGATGATGTTCTGACCGACCTTGGCGGCCTTGAGGACGGCTGTGGCGGTATCCTGCCTGGGGCGGTCGGAACGTTCGATCTGGTTCCAGAAGCAGGAGAGGTCCTTGGGCGAGTAGATCACCACGGTCCGGCAGCCGTGCTCGATGCCCCAGAGCGGATAGGCGGTCGGGCTCAGGAGGTGCTTGGCGCGCCAGACGGGGTGGTCGTCGGAGAGCGGCTTGAGCTTGTATTCCTCCTCGGGGAAGACCCGCTTCATGAGCTTCAGGAAGCCCTCGTGGAATTTCGGGCTGTTGCAGCAGGCGTCGGCGATGATGAAGCCCCCCTGCTCGACGTACTCGCGGAGCCGGCGTTCGCCGACGGCGGTGAACACCGGCTCTTCGTGGCCGTTGAAGAAGACGATGGGGGCCTGGAGCATGTCCTCGACGGTGGCCTCGGCGGGGTTGACGACCTGCCAGGTCAGCAGGTTCTTCCAGTCTTGCGAGACGAGGTTGACGAGGTTGCGGACGTCGTCGACGTCGTGGTTCCAGTCGTTCTGGGGGCCGTGCACCAGCTTGTTGACCAGGACCGGCGCGCGGCCCTTGGCCAGGAACAGGAGGGAGAAGCTGGTGGCGACCAGCGAGTTGTCCTCGTTGAGCACGCCGCGCCAGAAGCCCGAGAGCCGGTCTTGCTCGTGGACGAGCTTCTCCGCGCCTTCGCGATACCAATCGTGCTCGCCGAAGAAGCGGAGGCCGCCGAGCCGGCCGGCGCGTTCCAGGCCGTACAGATAATAAAGCCGCCACTGCTGACCGAGGCCGAAGTTCTGGCCGACGTGGAAGTGGTTGGCCATCCAATCGATGCCGCGCTTGAGGTTGATGTTCACCCCCCCTTTGCCGCAGTTGTGGATGGTCTCGCCTTCGATGTACTCGCTCCCCTGATACCGCTTCAGACCGGTGATCACCAGGCTGGAGATGCCGGCGGCGGTCATGCTGGCGGTCGAGAGCTGGTCGCGATGGTGGTAGCCCCAGCCGCCGTCGGCCCGCTGGGCGCCCTCCCAGTACCCCCGAGCGAGGTTCCAGACCTCGGGTTTGACGCTCACGCCGACCTCCGACGCCGCGTGCAGACCCAACAGCGCGTACTGGGAGTTCGAGTTGTCGCCGGGATTCGTGCGCCGTGAGCCGATGCTGTACGACCACGAGCCGGGCCACGAGACCACGTCGGTGGGCCGGATCTGGGCGCGCTCGAGCCAGTCGACGTTCGCCAAGATGCGGTTGACGTCGGTCTTGGGGTCGACCTGGGCGAAGACCATCGTCTGGAGCGCGACGGAATAGGTGCTGTTGAGCTGGTCGGGGCTGAAGCCTCTCAGATAGGCCACCGACTTGCGGATGGCCGGCGAATCGGGCTTCTCGCCGGCCGTGAGCAACGCCAGCGTGACCAGGCTGCTGACCCCCGTCCTCGCATCGCCGGGGTAATCCTGCCAGGAGCCGTTCTCCTTCTGCTCCTTGATGAGGAAGCGGACGCCCTCGCGAATCGCCCGTTCGACCTCCTCGCGCGTCACCGCCGCGTCGGCCGTCCTGGGGCCGACCACGGCCAGAGCGACGGACCCGACGACCAACCCGAGCGTCAGCCGGAGCAGCGCCCCGCGTGTCTGCGACATGACCAACCTCCCGAGCAAAGGGCGAGCGCCCATCTTCGTCCGACCGCCGCGAATTTCATCTCCATTCTACACTATGACATAAGTCATCGCGTGCGGACAAGGCGAGCGCGTCGCCCCGCGTCGGGGCGCTCAGGGGAGGCGCTTCGGGTCGCTTGCGCGACCACCAGGGGCTCCGTCGTCGGTCGCGAGCGGCAGGCTGACGATCCGGCCGAGATCATGGGAGAACCCGTGAATCCAACGGCCGTCCCACGAGGCGCTCAGATGGCCGATCGGGAACGGGCGGGCCGCCCCCTCGGCCGCCGAGTCGAAGCGCAGACGGAGACGACCGGCGTTGGAGCCTCGCTCCAGGTCGCCGACGCGCAGCTCGGCCTCGGACCCGCCGGTTCGGGAGACGAGGTAGGCGAGCTGGATTCGACCGTCGCGGGCCACGACGTTGGGAAATCTACGGCGGACCCCGACGCTGCCGTTGGGGTCGTCGGACGGGTCGATCAGGGGGCCGGCGGCGACGATCTGCTCGCCGTCGCCGCTCAACTCCAGCCACCAGAGAGCCGTCGCTCCGTAGCGTGGGCGTCCGCTGTCGTCCGCCGTCATGGCGCTCAGTGAGACGATCACCAGGTTCTGCAGCTCGGGGATCGTCGGCCAAACCGGATCGGAGAGGAAGGGCTCGCCTTGCCCCGGGGGCTGGCACCGCCATTCGACGGCCATCAGGTCGGCCCCGACGGTCGCCTGATGCTCGGGAGTCGCGATCAGGCCCCCCACTTCGTCGCTCCGCGAGGCGAACCGATAGGCATAAAGCCTGCCATTGCCTGCGGGGATGAGGATCTGGCCGTCGCCGACCGGATTCCAGGCGGGACGCCCCGCGGGGATGATGTCCAGGTCGACGCGCTCGATCACCTCGGCTTCGGGGAGTCGGAGCCGGACCAGTCCGCACACGGGAGAGCCGGAGTCCGCGCCCGGCCGGCTGCTCCTCGTAAACCGGCCGACGGCTTCGACCCCCTCGTCCTGGTTTTTCCAGGGTGACGCGGAGATGTAGTTCCACCGCTCCCCCTCGGGGGCGGCAATCGTGGTCGTCCGGCCGTCGGCACGGTCGATCAGGTGAACCCGGGCATCGCCTTGGAAGTACCCGCCGGACAAGGAATCCCATGAGCTGGCCAGCCGAGCGCCGCCCTCCGTGCCGACGGGCTTGAGCTGCGACGCGGTCAAGGCCGCCACGGAGAAGAGTGAGACGACGATCACGACGAGTCTTGCAAGTGATTCAAAATAATAAAACATGAGTTAATCTCGAGTTTTGGTTTCGTGCGCGTCGCTTCGCGCCGGCGATGGAATGCAGGATCGGGCGGCTTGATGATTTCGAGGCGTCGTCCAGTCGTGGACGGACAAACGAAGGCGGTTGGGCCGACGTGTCGAGAGGCGCGCGGCCGGTCCAGAGAGGTTCGAGGAACTTCGAGAGGGAGGATCGCGCCGAGCCGTCGACGCTCGAGCGAGGGGAGGAATTCAAGACGACGGACGGCCGAGAGAGGGCCGACGCAGCCCGAGTGGTGGGGCTGTGTTCCTCCCCTGTTGCAATCGCGAGGCCAGTTCCCTGTCTTACCCCGAGGATCGGCCAAGACGCCGGACGCAACGTCTGGTTGAATTAGTGTTTGCGTCTGTCTTGGGAAATTCGGGGGACGCTTCGGGCGGTCCGCTCGACGTGCCAGGGCGTCGGTTCGGGATCACAAGTCTTGGGCACGTCGTCGAAAGATCGGGCGGTCCGTGCGTCGAGGCGACGCGGCCAGAGATTGAGTGGTCTGGGCGATCTGTGGGGTTTGGCGACGTCGTTGAGGCGGCGTCGGGCTGTGAAACCCGCACAGGTTGGCGGCGGAGGGTGGTGTCGTTGCTTGAATCGGGGGTTTCCGAGTCCCTACAATGCGGGTGTCGATGTGCGCGCCGCGAGGGCCGCGGAATCCCCGGTCTTGCACGGTTGGTCTTTTCGCTGGTCCAGGCCCGACGAGACGCCGGAGCGCTTTTAAGCCTTTCCCTCAACTAACCTGGCTGGGGCGAGCTTCGGAATGTCTACCGCGAGCGACCGGATCACGCAGCTTCTCGACGAGTTTCGGCATTCCCGCGACGTCATGACCGCCGAGTTGAGCAAGGTCATCATCGGCCAGAGCGAGGTCGTCGAGCTGATCCTGGCCGCGATCTTCACGCGCGGGCACGTCTTGCTCGTGGGGGTTCCCGGCCTGGCCAAGACCCTGATGGTCAGCTCGATCGCCCGGATTCTCGACGTCGGTTTCAAGCGGATCCAGTTCACGCCCGACCTGATGCCGTCGGACATCACCGGCACCAACGTGTTGGAGGAGCCCGAGTCGGGGCGTCGCGAGTTTCGGTTCGTGGCCGGGCCGATCTTCTCGAACATCATCCTCGCCGACGAGATCAACCGGACGCCTCCCAAGACCCAGGCGGCCCTGCTCCAGGCCATGCAGGAACGAGAGGTGACCGTCGGCCAGGAGACGCTGCGGCTGCCCGAGCCGTTCTTCGTGATCGCCACCCAGAACCCGATCGAGCAGGAAGGGACGTACCCGCTCCCCGAGGCGCAGCTCGACCGGTTCATGTTCGACATCCGGGTGGGTTACCCGTCGCTCGACGAGGAGAAGAAGATCCTCCTCGGCACGACCAAGGGGGAGACGCCGGAGTTGAAGAAGATCCTCTCAGGCAAGGCGATCGTCAATCTCCAGCGGCTCGTGACCTCGGTTCCGGCGTCGGAGTACACGGTCGACTACGTGGCCCGGCTGGTCCGCGCCACGCGCCCCGCCGACGAGCACGCGCCGGCGTTCATCAAGGAGCTGGTCGACTACGGCGCGGGGCCTCGGGCCGGTCAGAACCTGATCCTCGCCGGCAAGGCGATGGCCGCGATGGACGGCCGCTACAGCGTCTCCCTCGACGACGTCCGCAAAGTCGCCGTCCCGGTCCTCCGCCACCGCATCAGCACCAACTTCCAGGCCCAGGCCGAAGGCCAGACCACCGAGAGCCTCATCAACCGGCTGGTCGCCGAGGTCCGCGAGCCCGAAACGCCGAAATACGAGCGGAAGGGGGCGTGAGGGGCCACGGTGATCGAAGGCCGCCGACCGCCCCGATCCGAAACGGAATGAACAACTCGCGCCTTTCGTTCGTTTGGAGAGAACCTTTCTCGACACCTCGCGGCCTTTGACTCAATCGAACGTGGTCGTGAAACGCCGCCCCGCCTGCCGGCGGAGAACCCCTTCGATCTCCGATGTTTCCGTTTTCTGACACCCTTCGGGGAGCTTCGACTTGGCAGGGTCCGCCGAACAATATCTGAAACCCGAGGTCATCCGTCAGGTCGCCCGGCTCGATTTGCGCGCGAAGTTCATCGTCGAGGGGTTCATCGCGGGGTTGCACGCCAGCCCGTTCCAGGGGTTCTCGGTCGAGTTCTCGGAGCATCGCAAGTACAGCCCGGGCGACAACATCTCCGACATCGACTGGAACGTCTACGCCAAGACCGACCGGTACTACACCAAGAAGTTCCAGGCCGAGACCAACCTCACCGGCTACCTCGTCATGGATCTCTCGGCGTCGATGGGGTACACCTACCGCCAGGAGCTGACCAAGTTCGAGTACGGGATCAGCCTGGCCGCGGCGCTCAGCTACCTGATGATCCACCAGCAAGACCCCGTCGGCCTGATGGCCTTCGACGTGAAGGTCCGCAAGAGCCTCGCGCCGGCGAGCCGGCGGTCGCAGCTCGGCAACATCCTCTCGATGCTCGCCAAACTCAAGCCCTCGGGCGAGACCGACATCGAGGCCAGTCTGCACCAGGTCGCCAGCATGATGCGGCATCGGAGCCTCGTCATGATCTTCAGCGACCTATTGGCCGATCCCGAGCCGATCCGCAGGGCCCTTTACCGACTCCGATTCTCAGGGCACGACGTGATCCTCTTCCACATCCTCGACGAGGCCGAGGCCGAGTTCCCGTTCGAGGGGATGGTGCGGTTCGAGGACAACGAGAGCCAGGAAGTCATCGAGGTCGACGCCGACGCGATCAAGGCCGACTATCTCGAAGAGGTGGAGAGCTTCCGCGCGACGTACAAGGCCGACTGCGTCCGCGCTCGCATCGACTACGTCCCGTTGCACACGGGCATGCCCTTCGATAAGGCCCTCATGTCCTATTTGCTGTCTCGACAGGCGCGAGGCTGACGCTCCATGGAACTCTCACTCATCCACGCCGGGCTTGCCGCGGGTGCCGCACTGGCGGCGGTGCCGGTGATCCTCCACCTGTTCATGCGGCAGACGCCCAAGCATGTGATCTTTCCCGCGATTCGTCTGATCCGCGAGCGGCAGAAGCGGTCGCGGAAGCGGATGAAGATCAAGAACTGGCTGCTCCTTGCGGCCAGGATGGCGCTTCTGGCCCTCATGGCTCTGGCCCTGGCCCGACCGCGGCTGCACTCGGACATGCCCCTGGGCGACGAGTCGGTGCCGACGGCCCTCGGCCTCGTCTTCGACACCAGCCTGTCGATGAGCTACAAGGAGAACGACAAAACCCTCCTCGACCAGGCGAAAGACCGAGCGCGCGAGATCATCGGCCGCATCCCCGATTCGAGCCTGGTCTTCGCGGTCAACTCGGCCGACCCCGGCGTCCCCGTCGGGCTGTCGCCGTCGGCCGCTCGCAAGTGGATCGACAACCTGACCATCCGGCCGGTGAACCGACCGTTGAACGTGGCGACCGGTCAGGTGTACCCGGCGGTCGCTGAATGCGACCGTCCGCGCCACGAGGTCTACATCCTGACCGACCTGAGCCGGTCGTCGTGGAACCCGGACCGTCCCGCCGAGGGGCTCGATCGGGCCAAGCAGGTCAAGGGGGCGCCGGCGGCCAAGATCGCCACGTTCGTGCTCCGCGTCGGCTCCCAGGAGTTCCGTGACGTCGCGATCGACGAGGTCGCGCTGTCGTCGACCACGGCGACGCAGGGCGAACCGCTGGAAGTCCGCGGCGTGGTCCGCGCGCTGGGGCCTAATCCGGTCAGTCCGATCGTCGAGTTCTACCTGGACGGCGTCAAGAAGGGGAACCAGCCGGTCGAGATCCCCGCGGGGGGGCAGGCCGAAGTCCGGTTCACCACGCCCCCGCGCCTCAAGGAAGGCGAGGTCCACCGCGTCGAGCTGCGCCTCAGCGGCGCGCCCGACGCGCTCAAGTTCAACGACGAACGCTATCTGAGCTTTGGCGTCCGCCCGGCCCTCAAGGTGCTGCTCGTCGCCGACCAGACCATCGACGCCGACTACGTCGCATCGGCCCTCGACCCTTCGCCGGGCGCGCTCAAGAGCTTCGAGCTGGAACTCGCCCGACCGGCCGAACTGGTCGTCCGCTATCGCGACACGCTCAAGGACTTCGCCGCCGTGTTCCTGCTCAACGTCGCGACGCTCGACGAGTCGGCTTGGGGACTCCTCAACGGTTACGTCCATGAGGGAGGAGGGCTCGTCGTCGGCCTGGGCGACCGCTGCCAGCCCAAGAACTACAACGGGCCGACCGCCGCGCAGGTCCTGCCGGCGCAGCTCGACGATCCGCCGCACGCCCCGCCCGGGGGCGAGATCATGTTCGGCAAGATCCTCGACGTCACCCACCCGTTGTTCGAGCGGTTCGCCAAGGAGTTCGACTCCCAGTTCGCCGTGATGCCCGTGTTTCGCTACTGGAAGCTCAAGACGACGGAAGCGAGCCGCGCCTTGCTGAGCTTCGCCGACGGGGCCCCCGCGCTCGTCGAGCGGACGTTCCGAGGCGCCAAGACCGGCCGCGTCTTGCTCTGGTCCACCCCCCTGGCCCGGCGCCCGGGGCTGAACGACCGGGCGCGGTGGAACGAGTTTCCCGATGCGTCCTACTGGGCGTTCCCGGTGCTGATGAACCTGACCGTCCCCTACCTGGCCGGCGCGACCAGCGATCAGCTCAACTTCGAGGCCGGCGACGACGTGGTGCTGAACCTGAAACCCGACGCCCGCTACCAGAATTTCCTGGTCACCGGCCCCGACGAGAAGACCACCGAACGGCTTTCCCCCCCCGTCGTCGGCGACCCGCTCAAGATCACCGCGCCGCAGCACCTCGGCCAGTGGACCGTCACCGCCCTGGGGCCCGACAACCAGAAGACGATGCTCGGATTCAGCCTCAACCCTCCGCGCTCCGAGAGCGTCATGACCCGGCTCGAGCCCGCCGAGCTGGACGCGATGTTCGGCAAGGACGGCTACGCGCTGGCCGACGACCCCGAGTCGCTCAAAAAGCTGATCGACGTCGTCCGCGTCGGCCACGAGATCTTCCCCTGGCTGATGATGCTGATCCTCCTGCTCGTCACCGCCGAGAACTTCCTGGCCAACACGTTCTACAAGGAGCCCCCCGCGCCCACCGACGCCGGCAAGGCCAAGGCGGCGGCGTGAAGCCCGAAGCCCCGGCCGCCGATCGGGCTGGACGCCGTCGGACCCGACCGCGACAATCGTAATAGACAACGCCCCTTTCTCGCAGGTCGGCCCGACGTCATGTTTCAAGGCATCAGCGCAAGCTTCAATCCGATCGGTCCCTGGCCGCTGCTCTTGCTGGCCTCGCTGGCCGTCGTCGTGCTGACCGTCTGGGCCTACGCCCGGAAGCTGCGCGGGCCCGGCGCCCGCTGGCGATGGGTCGCGCTCAGCCTGCGGCTGCTGGCGGTCTTTCTTTGCCTGCTGGCGGCGCTTCGGCCGTCGGTGATCGTCCAGGAGAAGAAGAAGCAGCCCGCGTCGGTCGTGTTCATGATCGACTCCACCACGAGCATGTTGCTCGCCGACGAGGCGAGCGGCAAGACCCGATGGGAGGAGGCGAACAAGGCCCTGGAGTCGGCCGTCGAGGCGGTCAAGAAGGTCGACCCCGACCTCGAAGTGAAGGCCTACCGGTTCGCCTCGACGCTCGTCGAGCCCAAGCCCGACGAGGCGAAGCCCGCCGAGCCCACGGGCCGCGAGACTCAGCTCGGCACGGCGATGATCGAGGCCGAGAAGCGACAGGCCGAGAGCAGCCGTCGGGCGGCGCGGATGATCATCCTCTCCGACTTCGCCTCCAACAACGGCGTCAACCCGCTGGTCGCCGCGCGTCGGATGCGCGATCAGCAGGTGCCGGTGGTCACGGTCGGCTTCGGCAGCCAGAACGCCGGCGCCGGCTCGCGCGACATCGCCGTCCGCGAGATCACGGCCGGGCCGACCGTGTTCGTCAAGAACAAGCTCGAAGTCCGCGGCGCGCTGTCGGCCCGCGGCTACGCCGGCCAGCAGCTTGACGTCGAGCTGTACGTCGAGGGCCAAACCTCGCCCGTGGCCAAGACCCGGGTCAAGGTCCCCGAAGGGGCCGACTCCGTGCCGATCAGCGGCCTCGAATACATCCCCAAGTCGCCCGGCGATCAGAAGGTCACGCTCAAGGTCGCGCCGCACGACGGCGAGCTGGTCGTCTCCAACAACGAGATCAGCACGTTCGTCACGGTGTTGAGCGGCGGGCTTAACGTCCTCTTCCTCCAGGGGCCCAACTTCACCTGGGACTACCGTTACCTGATGCGGTCAATCGGCACCTCGCCGGACATCCGGGTCGAAGGGATCCTCATCCGTCGCCCGGCCGTCGGCGACAAGAGCGAGGTCGACGACGCCGAGTTCACCCCCGGCCGGTACAACGTCTACATCATCAGCGACATGGCGGCCGAATTTCTGACCCGAAAGCAGCACAAACTGTTGGCCGACGCCGTCGTCAAGGGCTCGGCCGGCCTGATCATGCTCGGCGGCCGCAACAGCTTTGGGCCCGGCGGCTGGGGCCGCACCGAGCTGGCCGACGTCCTGCCGGTCGAGCTTCACCCCGGGGACGGCCAGATCGAACCCCCGGGCGGTGTGAGTTTCGTCCCCAGCGCCTCGGGCCTGAACAAGTACCTGCTCCAGATCGGCGCCAGCCCCGACGAGTCGGCCAAGCTCTGGGCGGGGCTGCCGCCGCTCCAGGGGGCCAATCGCTTCGGGCCCCCCAAACAGGGAGCCCAGATCCTCGGCACGACATCGGGGGCGATCCCCGAGCCGATGATGCTCACCATCGAGACCGGCCGGGGCCGAGCCATCGCCTACGGAGGCGACACCTGGGTCTGGGCCCGGACCGACGCGGGTCGTCTGGTCCACCGCAAGTTCTGGAGGCAGGTGATTTTCTGGCTCTCGCACAAGGAGAACCAGGGGGACGACCAGGTCAAGCTTTCCATCGACCGCCGCCGCGCCAGCGTCGGCCAGAGCGTCGAGCTGACCGTCACCGGCCGCAACGCCAAGGGCGAGCCCCTGACCGACGTCGTCTATGAGACCAAGGTCGAACGCGAGGGCCCGACCCCCGCCGGGCAGCCCGTCGAGCTCTACACGCGCGGCGACGAGTGGAAGGGCTCATACCCCGCGATCGGCGAGCCCGGCGACTACAAGATCACAGTCGTCGCCAAGCGGAACGGCCAGGAAGTCGGCCGCGACGCCGCCCGATTCCTGGTCTTCCAGGACGACCGCGAACTCGACAACCCATCCGCCGACCTCTCGCTGGCGAAGCAGATCGCCGAGATTACCAGCGGCGAGGCCGTCCCCCCGAGCAGCTCGTCAAGTACCTCAAGGGCCTCGACCACTCCCCCTACACCGAGTACGTCAGCCCCACCGAGCACCGCGTCTGGGACAACTGGCCCTTCTTCCTGCTCTTCACCGCCCTTCTGACAGCCGAATGGTGGCTCCGCAAGAAGCACGGCTGGGTCTGATCGGCCCGTCAACCACTTCTCCCTTGACTCCTCGGTTTTATCTACGTGACAATGAGTACGTTGGAACGAGTTGGGTCGAGCGGAGGAGGCGCGAACGATGGCTGGGCGGAAGGTCTTGGCGTTGACGGAGCGGCAGTTCGCCGTGCTTCGGGTGCTCTGGGAGCACGGGCCGCAGACCGTGCGCGGGCTGATGGAGCACATGCCGCGCGGCGACGGGCAACCGTACACGACGGTGCTCGGCTTGCTCCAGAGCATGGAGAAGGCGGGGCTCGTCGACCACGAGAAGCAAGGGCTGACCCATCTCTATCGGTCGGCCGTCTCGCGTCGGGAGGCCACGGGCAACTTGCTCTCGGACTTCCTGACGCGGTTCTTCCACGGGTCGGCCGAGCAGTTGATCCTCGGCCTGGTCGACGCCGACCAGCTCGCGCCGGACGACCTCCGCGCGATCGAAGCGCGGCTCGGCGGCGAGGGCGAGACCCGGCCGGAGTCGGAGAAGGCGGAGAAGACCGACAAGAGGCGGAGGAACAAGCCATGACGGACCGTTGGGTCGTTCCCTGGCTCGCGCTTCTGGTCGACGGCTCGATCCGCTGGGGGATCGTGCTGGCCGTGCTCGCCGTCTGGTTCGCCCTGCGACCGCCGCGTCGGGCCGCGACCCGGCACTTGCTGTGCGTCTCGGCCCTGGCGGCCGGAGCGGTCTTGCCGTTTGCCCCGCGCTGGGGCGACGCCGTCGTTCCGTGGCCCGCTCAAGCGTCGATGCCAACCGTCGAGCCCCTCGCTCTTTCACCTTCGCCGGCCTCGTTCTCAAGGCCCTCGACGGCGGTGTTCGTCGCGACCGACCGGCCCTCGCCGCGACCGGACGCGGAAGTCATCGCGACCGCCAGGCCCGTGGCGTATGTTCCACCTTCTCGATCCGCCGCCGTTCCGCTCGATCGTTGGCGACTCGCGGCCCAGGCGGCGGTCGGGACGTGGGCGATCGTGGTGGGGGTTCTGCTGGCGAGACTTGCCTGCGGCGGGGTGGTGCTCGCGAGGATGCGGCGCGGGCTCGCCGAGGTTGGTGAGGACGCGAACCGCCTCGTGGACGAGTGCCGGGCGCGGCTCGGGACGTCGCGGCCGGTGCGGCTGGCGATGCATCCGGGGGTGGCCTCGCCCGTGGTGCTCGGCGGTTTGAGGCCGTTGGTTCTCGTGCCGACCGACTGGGAAGACTGGCCCGAGCCCCAACGCCGCGCCTGCCTGCTCCACGAGCTGGCCCACCTGACGCGGTACGACGACTGGTCGAAGTTCGCTCAGGAGTTGATCCGAGTTCCGTTCTTCTTCCACCCCCTGGCCCTCTGGCTGTTCGCCCGGCTCGATCGCGAGCGCGAGCTGCTCTGCGACGAGGCGGTCGTCGCTCTCGGCACCGAGCCCGAGAGCCTGGCCCGCCTGCTGCTCGAACTGGCGAAGCGCCCCGTCCGTCTGGTCCCCGTCTCCCGTCCCGTCTTGCTCCCGTTTCTCGATCGCCGCACCGTCGTGGTCCGTATCGAACGACTTCTGGAGGATGACATGCCGCGCACGCTCTCCCGCTCGTCCCTCGCCCGTTCCCTGCTCCTCGGCTCGCTCGCACTGGCCGCCTGCCTGGCTGTAGGCGGGCTCCGGGTGCGAGGTGCTTCGCCCCGGCCGATTGCCGATGACGCGAAACCGACGCCGCCCGCCGGGAAGCCCTCGCCTCAGCCCACCGCGAAGCCCGCGCCCCCGGCGGGCGTAAAAGAAACGCCTCGCGAACTGCGGGGCGTGGTCCTCGACGCCGACGGACGTCCGGTCCCTGACGCGACCGTCGTCTCCGGCTCGTACGATCCGGGCAAGTCGGGCCATCAAATCCTCAAGACCGATTCTCAAGGAAAGTTCGCCTGGCCGATTCCGGAGGGGGCAGATCGGGTCTGTCTGATCGCGACGAAGGAAGGACTGAGCTCGATGATCCTCTCGACGGTCGCGCGTGCGCTGGCCACTCCGCTCGATCTGAAACTGCGGCTTTCCAAGCCCGACCCCTTTAACGCGGTCCTCCTCGACGCCGACGGCAAGCCGATGTCCGGCGTGAAGGTCTGGATCAGGAGGGTGGGGCACTCCACCGAGACGAAGAACGGCACGGGTTCCTCGATCAGCTCGAGCTACCAGGAAGTCCCGCGAGCGGTGATCGAGGGCAGCCCCGTGGAAGACCTCTTCGTCGCGACGACCGCCGCCGACGGATCGTTCTCATTCCGGTCTACTCGTGAGGGCTCGGGCCTGAAACTGGAAACCACCGCCCCTGATGGCCGCCCCATGACGATCGGAGTCCGAACTAATGGCTCCGGCCAGCCCATCGGAGGAGGCGCGTCCTCGCCGGGAAGAGTCCTGGAGGGCATGGGGTTCGTCGTCGCCGCGCCGGGGAAGACGCTCCAGCTCGCGGCGATCCCCTCGGCCCGGGTTTCGGGCCGGGTCGTTTCGGCTGTCCCCGGCGTGGACGTGTCGGGATTGAAGGCCCATTATCAGTCCAGCAGGAAACGCAGCGACACCTACGTCCCAGAGCGCAACTTCGGCGCCGAGGTTCCGGTCGACCGCGACGGCCGGTTCGTATTCGACGGCCTCGAAGAAGGGACGATCAACATCTTTGCGATCGGCAAGGGCGAGAACGAGGCCTGGACCTACCGCGCGGCGAAGGATGTTGAGCTGATTCCCGGGAAGACGTCCGAGGTCGTGATCGAGCTGATTCGCGGCGTCGAGGTCGAGGGGACTGTTATCGCCCAAGGCACGGGCGCGCCCGTCGAAAAGGCGATGATCGGATCCTACGGGCCGTACCGCCCCCGCACTGGGGCGGCGACCCAGAGCGATACGACCGACGCCAAGGGCCGATATCATTACCGGCTGCCGGCTGGTGAGACGTACTTCTACGTGATGGGTCCGCCGAGCGGCTTCACGAGGCTGCCGAATGAAGGCTCCAGCCGGACGGTGACGATCCCTGAAGGCGTGGCAAAGTTCGAGGTCCCGCCGATCGAGGTCACGGCCGCCGTGACGGTTCGCGGCCAGGTGGTCGACGCCGCCAATGCGCCGGTCGTCGGCGCGAATATCGTCGGCATGTGCGAGGGGGGACTCTGCCGACCGTTCGGCGGGCCCGAGACCCTGACCGACGCCAAGGGCGAGTTCCGCCTGCCGGAGGGTCTCAACAACGTGGTCGCGATCGGCAAGCCCGCCCGGCTGCTGATCCGGTTCAAGGACGGGACCGAGTTTGAAGCCGCCACACTCCCCGCCAAGGACGGCTCGGTCGTGGTCCAGGTGCCCGTCGCCGAGAAGTCGCCCGCCGGCGTTGAAGGCCCCCGTGACGTCGCGCCCGATGAACTGGCCGGGATCGTCGTCGACACGGACGGCAAGCCGATCGAAGGCGCCGAGGCCGACGTCTGGACCTGGTTCCCGGGCAATGAGGCGAAGACCGACGCCAAGGGCGTTTTCCGGCTTCGCAAGCTCGACAAAGGCGAGAAGGTCGAGGTCGTCGTCCGCAAGCCGGGGTACACGCCGAAGTTGTTCCTGAGCCAGCCGGTAGGTAAAAACGGATGGGTCGTCGTCTTGGGCGACAAGACCTACTTCGAAGGGACGGTCACGAGCCCCGACGGCAAGCCCGTGGCCGACGCGTTGATCCGGGCCAACAACGGACCGAAGCGGGTCGACAACGGCATGGTCTCCGAGATCTGGACCGAGGCGAAGAGCGGCGACGACGGCCGCTATCGGCTGTACGCCCAGGCCGACGTCTACGATATTCAGATCCGCATCCCGGGAGTCGGCGTGGCGAGGCTGCCCGAAACGCCGCTTTCGCATGACGAGGCCCGGAAGCTCGATATTCGTCTCGAACCGGGCGTGACCTTCCGCGCGAAGGTCGTCGACAGCATCACCGGCGCACCCGTCTCGGGCGTCCGCCTCTGGGACTGGCAACAGCCTGGCGTCGAGGGCCGGTCGGACAAGGACGGCGTCGCGACGATCGCCGACATGCTCCCCGGCCGATTCAACTTCCAGGTCGACGCCTCCGGCTTCACCCGTTGGTGGTCGGAAGAAGCGGTCAGCGAGTGGAACCGCCGCCATATCGACGAGAGCCGGGGCGGCTGGCAGCGCAATTTCGACCACCTGGATTTCGACCTCAAGACCGGCATGGCCGCTGTGACGATCACGCTCGAACGCGGGGCGACCGTGACCGGGAAGGTCGTCGACCCCGACGGCAAGCCGGTCGCCGGGGCGACCGTCGCGCCGGCCCTGACCGGAACCGGCAACTCGCTGACCGGCGATACCCGGTTCAGCGTGACGACTGACAAGAACGGCGGTTTTCGCGTGGTGCTGCCGGCCAGCGGCGACCGCGACTACAACCTGATCGCCCACGACGGCAAGTATCAAGAATGGCGGAACTGGGCCAACGGCGTCCTCCCGCCGTTCCGCACCAAGCCCGGCGACGCGATCGGCGACGTCGAGATCCGGCTCACTCGGCCCGCGACCGTCCGCGGCCGCGTGACCGACGCGCAAGGCCGACCGGTCGCGGGCCGTGACGTCCGCGCCAGCGCGGCCGATCGTTTTGAAAACCGCTACTACGACCCGACGGTCAAGACGGCTAGCGACGGAACCTATGAGCTTAAGTTCATCCGGCCCGGCGAGCAGTTCATCCAGATCTCACCCTTCTGGCTCGACGCCCGCCAATCCCCCGAAGGGACTAGCCGCGCCGAGACGCTGGCCGTCGGCGCGTCGAAGGACAGCGTCGATTTCAAGGTTCCCTGATCCGGCCAAGCGGCCGAGACGGATCGGCTTGATCTTGTCGGAAGTGATTCAACCGCGCCCCACGCACCGCGTTTCGCTGTGCGTGGGGCCGTTGGGATTGATCAGGTGGGCAGGGCACGGCGCCGGCGGAACCGGTTAGAATCGAACGAGTGACAAGCCGACCCGCCGTGGATCGAGACGAACGCGATCGTGGAAACGCCTCTTCAGCTTTATGACCCGCGCGACGGCGACGTCGCCCTCAAGGTGGCGAGCCTTCCCGGTGGGCTGGATCTCGCGCAGACGCTCCGCTTCAACTACTTCACCGCGGTGTGGGTACAAGAGGGTTGCGGGACGTTCTGGGCCGATCTGGGCCGGTATGATTTCGAGGCGGGGTCGCTCCTCTTCTTCGTTCCCTACCAGTCGTTCCGGCTGCTGCCGGAGACGCCGGCGCGCGGACTCGTCATCCAGTTCCACGCGAACTTCCTCTGCATCGAAACCCATCACGCGGAAGTCGGCTGCAACGGCGTCTTGTTCAACGACGTCTACGGCGTCCCACTCGTCCGGCTGAACGCCGGTCACGAGGGCGAGTTCCTCGGGATCGTCGACAGCATGCGCGGGGAGCTGGAAGCGAGCGGCCTGGCACATTCCGAGGTCTTGCTCTCTTACCTGAAGATCTTTCTCGTCAAGGCCGCCCGTCTGAAGCTTGAGCAGCAGGGGCGCCTTCAACCTGCCGCGATCAAGCGGCCTCCCGTGCTGGACGAGCTGAAGCGGCTGATCGAAGAGCACTATCGAGCCGAGCATAGCCCGGGTTACTACGCCCAGCAGCTTCATCTCGCGCCGAAGTCGCTGGCCAAGCTGGTCAAGAAGCACTTCCACAAGACCCTGACGGAGCTGATCCGCGATTGCGTTCTCCGGCAGGCGAAGTGGGAATTGCTCCACACCCTGAAGCCGGTGAAGCAGATCGCCGCCGAGGTCGGGTTTCAAGACGAGCTCTACTTCAGTCGCCTGTTCAAGCGCGCCACGGGCTGCGCGCCGAGTTTCTTCCGGGAATTCGAGACGAGCATTCGCGGCGGCCAGAACGTCTGGGTCCGCTAGACGCACCGACTGTTCGGACGCGGTCCCGGCGGCGTCTTCCGTCCATGCCTTGGCGTCAAGCGCCCATTCCGAGCCCCTTCTTTCAGCCCTACGATAGGGCTATAGACCCGCCGACGCCTCGGAGTTTCCGGCGGCCGTTGAGAACCTGAAAGAAGGAGGGGCCGATGGGTTGGATCAATCGTTGTTTCGAGGTCGCGGCGCGGGCGGACCGGTTGGGCGTCACCGTCACACGGATCGGCCTGATCGTCGTCCTGCTCTGGATCGGTGGTTTGAAGGCGTTCCGCTACGAGGCCGACGGCATCGTGCCGTTCGTGGCCAACAGCCCTATGATGAGTTTCTGGTACAACGACCCCGGCGGTTACAAGTCCCACAAGAACCCGGAGGGCGCGCTCGTACCCGCGAACCGGGCCTGGCATGAGGCGAACGGGACGTATGCGTTCGCCTACGGACTGGGGACCGTGATCGTCCTGTACGGGCTGCTGCTTTGCCTGCACCCGTGGCTGCCGCAGGCGGCGGCCGTCGGCAGCTTTCTGGTGGTGATCATGTCGTTCGTCACCCTCTCGTTCCTCGTCACGACTCCCGAGTGCTGGGTACCCGCGCTGGGAGACCCGAGGCACGGCTTCCCGTACCTGAGCGGCGCGGGGCGGCTGGTCGTGAAGGACGTGATCATGATGGGGGCCGCACTCGTCACGATGACCGACTCGGCGAAGCTCTACCTTCGGAGGCGTGAGGCCGTCGCGGGACGCACGACCGCCCAGGCGACGTTGGAACCGGCGTACAACTGACGTCGGCTCGCCTCGGCTACGCCCGCTCGGGCCGGGCGACGCCGAGGTTGCGCTGCCAGGCGGAGTCGTAGGCGAGCGAGAAGATGAGCTGGATGGTCTCGGCCCGATCGGGGCCCGGCTCGCGGAGGGCGTCGAGCGCCTGGCGGACCTGGCCGAGGCGCGGGTCGGGATGGTCGCCGTGGTGGGCGGGCGCGCGGTCCATCCGGTCGAGGCTCGCCGCGATCTCGAGGATCTTGGAACGGATTTCGAAGAAGTCGCGATCCAGGACTTGCAAGGCGTCGCGTTGGTGGGGCACTTGGGAGTCCTCGCCGCTAGGAGAACAGGCTTGCGGGCCGTCCGGCCTGGTCCGGCCGCTTGATCGGCTTCATTTTCCCACAACAAGCCCTCGCACGCAAACGCGTCTGTGGGATCAGGAGGCTAGTGCGGTCTGGGACTCCTCGATCAGCTCATCGAGCAAGGTGCTGGCGACCTGGCTTCGCTTTCGCCATTCGCGGGCTTCGGCGAGCCATTGCGCGGCCTGTTCTCTTCGTCCCAGACGCGCGTGGGCCAGGGCCAGCACGGCGAAGTCGAAGCTGGAGGGCGCCGCATTCAGGGCCAGGCCGCGTTCGATTGAGTCGATCGCGGCCTGGTCGTCGCCGACGCGGCAGAGCGCGGCGGCCAGCGTGTTCCAGTAGGTTGGGTTCTCGGGATTGGCTTGCGTCGCCTGCCGGGCCAGATCCACCGCCTCGACTCGGTCGCCAGGCTCGGGGTCGGGCCGGCTCAGGAGGAACCAGGCCAGGTCGTTGGCGCAGTCGAACCGCCGCCGGCTCAGCTCTGCGTCGTCGTCGGCGGCGCTCTGGCTGACGAGGAGTTCGTACGCGCACCGCCATGCGGAGCCGGCGTTCTTGTACGACCCGGAGCGCCGAGAGTTTCGCGCCAGTTCGATGTAGCGGTCGGCCAACCCGCCCTCGCGCCGGCCGCCGCCGAGCGGCCGGACGTCGCCGTCGCAATCGTCCCCGATCCCGTTTCCGCCCCCGACTCCACGCAAGGTATGCGCCGCATCGGAGGCCGGACCGCGCTGGAGACAGGAGACCAGCCCTCCGAGCGCCACGACGTAAACGCTGTTGACGAACCCGTTCAACAAGCAATCGATCATGTAAATGCCGATAATACAGACGACCGCCGACTGGGCGGCGAGGGCCGGTTCGGCCCACCTCTTGGGCTGGTATCTCCCAAGGAAAACGAGTGCTGGTAATAGGAAGATGGCGAGGAACGAGGCGAGTCCGACCATGCCCCCCTGCCCCAGGAGGATGATCCAGAGACCATCGGTGATGCTGATGTCCTTGCCGTTGGCGTCAAAGACGCGCGATCGTCCCCAGCCGGCCCAGCCGAAGATAGGCTGTTGAACGGCCTTATTGATCAGGATGTCCTCGTTCTGGAACCGAAATTCGAGGGACTGGGCGCGGGCCGGGCTGAAGTTGTTGGTCAGAAATGAGACCAGGCCTCCGTAATCCCAGAGGTTCGGCACACGAATCGCGACATAAAGGATGGGGACTGAGAGCAAGCTGAGCATCAACAGTCGAGAGTTAAACCGAACGGAGAGCCAGAGGATCGCCAGCCCCGTCATGAGAAGCAGCAACGCGCCTGAGGATCGGCACAGGACCGTGATGATCAGCAGCACGGGCAGGATAAAAGAGCCGAACGAATAACCCGCCATGCTTGTGAGCACGCGTCGCTGCCACAGCCACACCGCCGACAGGCTGCTGATCGACATCCACATTCCGAGTTCGAGCCCGTCCGGAAAGAAGACGCGAGGCCGCCAACCTCCCAATCGCTCGCCCGAGAATCCGCCGATGCCGTAAACCGTGGTGAGCAGTGTGGGGCTCATCCGCATCTCGTACAGGCAGAAGGGGACGTAGACGAGGCCCCCGACGACGATCCCGATTAGCAAGTCGCGAAGCGACCGCTCATCGTTGAAATGAATCCTCCCCACGAGATAGGGGAACGCCCAGGTGATGACGCTCGCCACGCATCCGGAGGTCCCGTCGTAGGCGCCGAGGCCGTTGGTCAGCGACGACGCCATCGGGCACACACAGTGGCAGATCATCATGACGTCGAGCCAGTGCGGGCGGAATTGGAGGATCCGGTCGGGCATGAACAGGAGTGTGCCCAGAAGGATTCCGTAGCTGAACGCCGAGCCCTTGCCGTAATCGGGCAGGCCGGCGATGGAGATCCCAGAAGGGGGCAGAAACAGCCAGGCGGCGATGATCCCGATCACGACGGCTTGGCGGCGGGGGATCACAGCGAACAGGACCAGACAGAACGGAATCCAGGCTATGAGCGTCACAGGTACAAGAAAATACACGGCGAGTCGATCCCCATCTGACGATCAGAGCGCCGTCGCTCCACCCGGCCCAGTTCTTCAAGCGACGCCTCGACGGACGGATCGAGACCGACCGGGCCGATGGCGGCGCTCCCACGAAGCTTGCCGAATCGGCCGACCAGCGGCCGCTCTTTCCCCGCGCGCCTCCGCCGGTTTCCGCTTGTAAAGCCTAGTGCGCAAGACTCCGGCGGGAAAGCCCTTTTGAAACTACGCACGAACCGCCGCGATCGGCCGCGGTCGGTCGAATCGAACGCCGGATTCGCTTGTTGCGTGGTTGCAGCCCAAGGAATAACCTAAGTTTAGCTCATCGTAACGGAGGGCTGCCGGATTCCGCGATCGGACGGCCGTCGGCGGCTCGGCATGTGACAGAGCGACGCGGAGACGATCAGGCCGCCCCCCGCGTCTCCAGGAGACCCATCCATGAGATCCCGGCTCGCAGTCGTCCTGGCTTTGGCGTCGATGATCGCCCTCGGATTCTATCGCGAGCGCGCGTTCCGGGCGGCGGAAGCCCAGACTGGCGCGCCGGCGGTCGAGGGCCGCTACGACCCGGTGAACCCGAGCCGATGGTTCCGCGGCGCGCTGGCCTGGAACGCCAGCCCGGTGGACCTCCGCTTCCTCAACAAGGACGACCGCCCCGCAGGCCGTCGTGGGTTCGTCAAGGCCGTCGGCGACCAGATGGTCTTCGAGGACGGGACCCCGGCCCGGTTCTGGGGGGGCAACCTCGCCGCCTACGCCCTCTTCACCACCCCCCGCCAGACCATCGCCGCGCAGGCCCGGCGGATGGCCCAACTCGGCTACAACCTGATGCGCATCCACCACCACGATTCGTCCTGGGTGCATCCCAACGTCTTCGACGCTAAATCCAAGAACGCCCGCCGCCTCGACGTCGATGCGTTCGACAGCCTCGACTGGTGGATCAAGTGTCTCAAGGACGAAGGGATCTACGTCTGGCTCGACATGCAGGTGGGCCGACAGATCGAAGCCCGCGACCATCTGGAGTTCGGCGCCGCCGAGCTTCTCAAGACTCAGAGCAACCTGGCCGGCTTTTGCTATTACAATCCCGACGTCCAGCGGCTCATGAAGGAGTTTCAAAATCAGTATCTCAGCCACGTCAACCCATACACCAAGATGGCGTACAAGGACGACCCGGCCGTGATCGGGGTGCTGCTCACCAATGAAAACGACCTGGCCCATCACTTCGGAAACCGGATGCTGCCCGACAAGGGCAACCCGTTCCACACGGCTCTTTTCACCAAGGATTACAAGGCGTTCGCGAAAGAGCACGGCCTTCCCGAGAGCAAGGTCTTCCAGACCTGGATGGCGGGGCCGAGCAAGATCTACCTCGGCGAGATCGAACACCGCTTCAACAAGGCGCTCGTGGGCGATCTCCGGGCGATCGGAGTCCGCGCGCCGATCGCGACGACGAACTACTGGGGCGCTTCGCCCCTCTTCGTACTCCCCTCCCTGACCGACGGCGACGTCATCGACGTCCACTCCTACGGCAAGGCCGAGGAGCTGAGCCTCGATCCGCGCCGCGAGCCCGGCTTCGTCCACTGGATCGGCGCCGCCCAGGTGAGCGGCAAGCCGCTCACCATCACCGAATGGAACGTCCCCTACCCGACCGTCGACCGCTTCACGTCTCCCTTGTACGTGGCCAGCCTCGCCGCGCTCCAGGGATGGGACGCCCCCATGATCTACAACTACTCGCAAGACAAGCTGCAGCAGCCGGGAGGGCCCAGCGAATGGTCCTCGTTCTTCGACCCCGCGCTCACGGGCGTCATGCCGGCCGCTGCTCTGCTGTATCGTCGCGGCCACGTCTCCCCGGCCAAGAAGACCTTTCACCTGGCGCTCACCCCGGCGCAGCTCTTCGACCGCGACCTCTCCCCCAAGACGTCGGCGACCATCCGGACCCTCGTCGAACAGAGCCGGCTGACGATCGGACTGCCAGCGGTCAAGGAACTGCCCTGGCTGGCGCCGTCGAAGCCGCCCGAGGGGGCGGTCGTGATCGACGACCCCGACCGCGACATGCTTCCCCAGGGCGCCTCGGAGGTCCGCTCCGACACCGGCGAACTGACCCGCGACTGGAACCAGGGAATTCAGTTCATCGACACGGCGAGGACCCAGTCCGTCAGCGGCTGGATCGGCGGCAAGGAACTCAAAACCGCCGACGCGCGATTTCAGTTTCGCACCAAGAAGGCCGTCGTGGCGCTCACAAGCATCGACGACCAGCCGCTCGACAAGTCGCGGTTCATCCTCGTCACGGCCGTGGCCCGCGCCGTACCCAGCGATAAGAACCACACGCCCCTTCTCTCCGAGCCCGTGGTCGGGACGGTCGACCTGAAGACGGAAGTCGACGACCTTGAGCTCCTGGCCCTCGCCGCCGACGGCAAGGTCGTGAGCCGGCTGGCGACCAACCGAATCCAGGGCGTCGTCTCCTTCACGCTTCCCGCGGGCCGGGGAACCCATTGGTTCGTCCTGAAATCCAGGCCCTCCGAAGCCAAACCGACGCCTGATCAATCGCCCCAACCCGCCTCCGCCCCCCTTTGAAGGCAACCTCGACCAAGGCGCGGCGTGCGATTTGCTAACAGTTCCTGAGTCGAACCGGGCCGGCCGACATCGTGGGATTCAGTACAGGTCGGGTTCTTGGTTCGACTTGTAAAATTTGCTATCCTAGAATCTCAACAGCCCTGGGCATGAAGCCATGGTGGTTCACCGGGGTTCGAATCCGCATAATGCGAGGAAATCAACGATGCGCTGCCGTGGCTTTTGGTTGCCGATCCTGGCGGTGACTCTCTGGGCTTCGAGCGCCGGATCGAACGCTTGGGCCGATGATTACTGGGTCGAGACGGTCGACTGGGTGCCGACGTCGAGCGTCTCGATTCTCCCGACGTCGTACCTCGCGGCGACTTCGTACGTCTTGCCCACCTCGTACAGCGTGCCGACCGTCTATGCGACGGCCTACGCCACCGAGCGCGTGCTGACGCCGACCTCGTACGTCGTCCCCAGCTACTATGAAACCCGATTCCGCCGCAGCATCTTCGGCCGGCGGCTGATTCCCAGCGCCATCGGCAGATACACGGTTCCCACCGGCCTCACCTCCTACACGCCGACGACTTACTACGCGCCGACGAGCTACTTCCCGACGACGCTCTATTATCCGACGGCCTACTACGTCCCGACCACGTACCGGACGGTTCCGACCGTGATCGACCGCTCGGTCGTCGCCACCGAGTACGTCCGCGAGTCGAGCCTCTGCTGCGACGACGCGACTCCCATCGCCATGGCCCCGGCGCGCACGATCGCCCCGGAGCGGTCGAGCGAATCGTCGGCCCGCCGCCCGCGTCGGTCCGTCGTGCAGTCCGAGCCCGAGGAAGACGACGCTCCGTCGCTCCCCTCCGACGTCGAGCCGACTCCCGCGCCGGTGGTCAAGCCCCGGGTGGCTCCGGAGAACAACGCGGGCGTCAGGAAGCCCGCCGAGGCCGCAAAGACCGAGACCCCGAAGGAAACGACCGGGAGCCCGCCGAATCCCCCCGCGCCGGAACGCCGTGACTCGGCGGCCCGCCCCGAAGACACCTCGAAGCAGGCCATCACGCCGGCCCCCGAGCCGTCGAAAGCAACCGAGCCGGCGCTGCCCAAGGCCCCGTCCGGCGTTGACGAGTTCCTGAACGAGCCGGCCCCGCTGCCGACCGCCCCTGACGAGGCCGGGACCCGCAGCGAGTCACGCAAGCCAGTCTACGACCCGGCACGCGCATTCCGGACCGAGAGCCGCAACGTCCTCTTCGGCCGCGTCCGCGAGCGCGAGACCCGCGAGCCCGAGGAAGGAGTCCGCGTCTTGCTGAGCAACCGCACCAACACCTTCGACGATCGGGTCGCCATGACCGACGCCTTCGGCCGGTTCGCCGTCCGCGTCCCCGACGGCGACTGGACCGTCAAGGTGACGATGCCCAGCGGCCGGGTCTACTCGGTGAGCGAGATCACCGTCAGCAACGGCCAGATCAGCGACGATCAGGGACGCGACGTCCCCAGCCTGACCATCACCCGCTGACGTTCGTCGACCATCACAAGCCACGCGCAGCCAACGCCCGGGCGGTCCTTCTCGGCCCGCCCGGGCTCGCCGCGACAGTCGGTCTGAAGGGAGAATTCCATGGACGAAGTCGAAGAAGTCCGCCTCTGCGAGGTCGCCAACGAGGTCGAAGCCGCCCTGGTCGTGAACCTGCTCCAGAGCGACGGCATCCCCGCGCGGAGCGACGCGACCCCGGCCGGGAGCGTCTTCGGCGGCCTGCCGTTCGAATCCGGCCACGGCGTGTACGTCGCCGCCCCCCTGGCCCGGAGAGCCCGCGCGATCCTGTCCGACTATCCCCATTTCCACAACCTGAAGAACGTCCACGAACCCGTCAGCGATTGACGCGCCCGGGCCGTCGAGACGAACTTCCATGTCACCGCTCCCGACTTCGGAACGGCCGTTGCGCGTCGGCCTGCTGGTCAGCTACTTCCACCCGTTCGCCAGTGGGGCCGAGCGCCAGGCGCTGGCGCAGGGACTCGAACTCGTTCGGCGCGGTCACTCGGTCCGGGTGATCACCCGGTCGGTCCCCGGCTATCCAATCGACGACGAGGAATATCAGGGGGTTCAGATCCACCGCTGGATCAAGACCTGGGACCGTGGGCCGGCCTTCGCCCTCAGTTTCGTCGCCGGCGTCGTCGGGGCGCTGCGGCGGTTGCGCGGCGAGCTGGACGTCGTCCACACCCACCAGGCGCTCTGGGAAGCCGTGGCGACCGGTCTGGCTCGGCCGTCGCTCCGGGGAATCCCGACGCTCGTCCAGCCGGCCAGTTCGGGATACTACGGCGAAGCCCAGGAGCTGGGCCGGACTCGGGGCGCTCCCCTGCTCCGGCGGATCATCTTGCGTAACACGCATTTCGCCGCGATCTCCGACGACATCGCCCGCGAGTGGACGGACCTGGGCGTGCCGTCCGGTCGGCTCAGTCGTCTTTGCAGCGGCGTCGACACCGACGTCTTCCACCCCGGCCCGAGCCTGGTCGACCAGGAATTGCTGCCGCGTCCCCGCGTCGTTTTTACAGGCCGGCTGCACCCCCAGAAGAACCTGCCGATGCTGCTGGACGCCTGGGCCGAGGTCTCCCGCCGGTCGGCCGCGAACCTGATCCTGATCGGCCCTGGGACCGATCGCCAGGCCCTTATGGAACAGGCCGAGTCGCTGGGAATCGCCGATCGCGTCCAGTTCGTGGGCGCGGTGCCGAACCCGGCCGACTACCTCCGCGCCGCCGACGTCTTCGTCCTGCCCAGCGTGGCCGAGGGGATGAGCAACTCGCTCCTCGAAGCGATGGCCTCGGCCCTCCCCTGCGTCGTCTCGGGCGTGGGGGGCAACACCGACCTGATCGCCCACGGCCGGACCGGCCTGCTGGTCTCGCCCCCGACGCCCGAAGCCTGGGCCTCGACGCTGCTCGCCTTGATCCACGACCCCGCCGAAGCCCTCCGCCTTGGCCAGGCCGCCCGCGACCGCGTCGAGACCGAATACTCCCTCCGCGCCGTCGTCGACCGTTACGTCGACTTATATCGCGATCTGATCGCGAAAGAAGATCAGCACAAAGGCCGATGATCACTCCTCCTTCTCCGATTCCTTGGGCTTCATATGAAGGTCGAATTCGGTCCATTCGCCCGACTGGATATTGTAGATGTGAACTTTATCTCCATACTTCAACGTGAGGCCGCGATCGCTCGCAATCGCCTTCGGCGTCGCGCCCTCAGGCAACTCCAGCACGCTCCACCTCCCGGCCCCGGCGCTGTAGGTGTAAAGCCGCCGGCCGAGGGCGTAGACGGTCATGTATTGACTCGATACGGGCGTCGCTTCCTTTACAGGCTCGCGCAGTTCCTCGACGTCCCAGCGGCTGTACTGCTTATTGAAGACCGCGAGCCGCTGGATCTTCTCACCCCGAAGCGCCAAAGGTATCAGCATCTGGTTGGTAACCGCGGTAACGACTAGCCGGGGGTCGCCCTCTTCAGCCAGTCGGACGGACTGGGGGTCAAGGTACGACTTCGCCGCGTCGCGGCCCATCATGGCACCCATGCCGCCGCCCGGTCCCATTCGACCCATCATCTGGGCACCCATGCCGCCCATCATCCTCGCTCTTTGGTTGGGAATTCCGAAGACCGTGACGACGTCACCTCTCGGTGACGGAATGACGATAGGTTTGTCGGGGTCGAGGTACTCGAGTTGGTTCGTGCCGTCGGCTTTCTGGTCCTCGGCGGGCTTCTGCGCCGGGGCGGTTCGCGGGTTGTTTGCATTCTGGAGCACGTCTGCCAGCACTTTCCGTTTCCTGGCCACCACGCTCTCTACGTCGGTGATATGATTCTCGAGTTCCTCTCTCCGGCGCTTCAACTCCGCGAGTTCGAGTTCGGATTTGAGGATCGTTGCCTTCAGCTCCCGCACTTCGCTCGCGACGCGCGACGTCGAAGTGTCTTGTGGCGTCTCGATCGCGGGCGTCGGCTCCGCTTTCTTCTCACCTGGCCCCTGTTGCAGCGCGTAGCCGCTCACCCCGCCCATTGTCAGGATCAACCCCAGCGCGCAGGCGCCAGCCAGCTTCAATTTCGAGATCAACATGGCGTCGAGAACTCCCTTGGCGAGCGCGGCGGTCGTGGCGGAGACCAGGGCCGTGGCGGTGTTGTGGTGGACGGTGAATTCCAGGGCGGACCGGACGGTCGTTTCGAACAGGACGGGCGAGACTGGCTCGGCGAGGACGATCGTGCCCCAGGCGGCGTCGTCGGCCGACACACCGCGACGGGCCAGGCGGGTTCGAAGTCGGTCGCGGCCCCGCGAGAGCCGGCTGCGGATCGTGCCCACCGGCTGTCGCAATCGACCGGCGGCCTGCTCGTGGGTCAGACCTTCGAGATAGCAGAGGACTAAAGGCGCGCGGAGCGCCTCGGGGAGTCTCGCCAGTTCGGCGTCGAGGATCGTCCGCAGTTCGGCGTGCTCGTGGTCGCGAGCCGCCGGCGCGAGTGCCAGTGACTCCACGTCCGCCCCGTTCTTCTCACGGACGAACCGGCGGGCGGCGCCGGCCCGAGCCCGGACGGCGACCCGGTGGGCGACGCCGTGGAGCCAGGGGCCGACCAATTCACCCCGGCGGATCGCCCCGGCGCTGCGCACCAGAACCAGGAACGTCGCCTGGAACGCGTCCTCGACGTCGTGCTCGTCGCGAAGGACGCGGCGGCAGACGCCCAGGACCATCGGCCCGTGCCGCGCGACGAGCGCGGTGAAGGCTGACTCGTCGCGATTGGCGAGGAACCGCTCCAGCAGCCGATCGTCGTCGTCGCCGGTCGCCGTCCCCCAGCGGAGTACGCGCGTCAGCTCGCCAATGACGTTCCCCGAAATGCGGCCCACGCCGTCGCCCTCCCCGTCCTCGAACGTCGGTCCAACACTCTCAATGTGCGGCTTGCGGGGTTCCCAATCTCACTTTTTTGGAATTCCGGGCGGAATGTCATCCGCCGCCCAGCCCGGGGGGCTACCGCGGCGATTTGGGTTCGTTCGCGCCGAAAACAGGTCGCGGCTTCACTTCAAGCTCCCGCTCGACGCAGCCCTGGCGATTTGGGTTCGTTCGCGCCGAAACTCCCCATCTCCCGCCCCGGCAGCCTCGCAAGACCTCCCGGCCGGATTTGGGTTCGTTCGCGCCCGAAGCTTTCAGGCCATGCCCGGATCTTGAACTGCAACGTACTAACACTAAACGCTTTGCATCGCTCAATCGAGGCCCAAGGATTGGGTTCGATCGCACGTAATTTCCTGGCCGACGATCGGTCGGGGCCGCGCGGTGCTCCGTTTTCGACGACCTGCCGGTTGGGTTCGTTCGCGCGTTTTCAAGGTCTGACCACGCCCCGCTCGCCTCGCGCTCCGGGCCGATCGGCATTGGGTTCGTTCGTCGCGCTTTCGACGATCCCACGCCGCCGGTAGCGGGCTCCCGCTCATTTTGCATGCTTGCTTCCAGGTCTTCTAAATCGCGCCCCTCGCTAATTCTCCAATCTAAATATACGACGGACGACGAACCAACGATGAACCCTCCCGGGTCCGTGCTCGGGAGTCCGGCCGGGTGATGCAAACGATCCTGCCACGGCCACCCAGGACGGTCGCCCCCCCCATGAGAACGGGGGGGCGCGGTCGGCGGGGGGCCGAATGGAAGCCCGAAGCGCCAGCGAGTGAATTCCCGGACGGCGTTCGAATCCATTCACTCGCTGGCGCTTCGGGCTTCCATTCCGGGCCACGATCATCCCACGAGCTATTTTCAGATCAATCCACCACGGAGGGTACGGAGGAACACGGAGGAAAAAACCAACCGGATTTCGGCCCTCTTACCCTCCGTGTCCCTCCCGTCCTCCGTGGTCGGTCGCTTCAACTCCCAATCCAATCGTCATGCCGCCAGTTTGGGTGCCGACCTCATGAGAACGGGGTGTCGCGGTCGGTTTCGTGGACGGCCCCCAAGTGTCTGGCGCTCACCCGGGATCGCGGAGGACGCGGCCGTCGGCGAAGCCGATTGCGGCGACGACCCAACGGCCGCCGGTGTCTTGCTCGACCTCGGCCTCGAAGCCATGGCCCTGGACGGATTCGGCGTCGAGCGATGGGTCGCTGAGCAGCAGGTCGTAGGGGACGACGATCCGTCTGGGCTTGCCGGGGCCGACGCCCTGAAGCCAGAGGGTCAGCTCGATTCGGTCGCTGCCGGGAGGGTTCTCATCGAGCACGGCGGACATGACGATCCCGCGAAGCTGCATGGGAGGCTCCCAGCCTGGGGACGAAAAAAAGCTCACGGTCGATCCGACCCCGAGAACCGGGGCGACCCGCGAGAGGGCCGACGATTTCTTCGTCTTCAACTCATGAATCGTCTACTACAATACCAAGAGCAACATCGAGTGTGTGGATCATCAGTGCGACGACGCCGCGGCCTACGCTGAGTAGAGCGACTTCGCCGCCGGATTGAAACGAGAAACATCCTGCCATGATCGGGCGGCTTCAAGCTCCCATCGTTTTAGCGCACGGGCTGTTCGGATTCTCACGGATCGGAATCGGCCCGCTGACGCTGACCTCGTATTTTCGAGGCATCCCCCAGGCCCTTCGCGACGCCGGCAATCGGGTGCTGGTCACGCGCGTTCATCCGATCGCGTCGATCGACTTTCGCGCCCAGCGGCTCGGCTATCGCATTCTCACAAACTTCCCCGACGAGCCCGTGCACGTCATCGGCCACAGCATGGGAGGGCTCGACACCCGCCGGTTGCTCGCCGAGCCCGGCTGGCGGAAGCGGATCTTGAGCCTGACGACGATCGGGTCGCCGCATCAGGGGACGATCATCGCCGACTTCGCCAAGCTGAAAGTGGGGCGGATCTTCCGGCTCTTGAGCGCGCTGGGGATCGACCACCGCGGCTGCCTCGACGTGACCCGCCGCGCGGCCCGGCATTTCCACCGCATGTATCCTCAGCCCGATGACCTGCCGTGCTTCAGCCTGGCGGGCGAGCCAAACGCCGACGACGTCGCCTGGCCGCTCCATCGCCTATTCGAAGCCCTCTCCGAGATGGAAGGTTCGAATGACGGTCTGGTCCCCGCCGAATCGGCGCGCGCCTTCGGCGAGCCGCTGCCGTCGTGGCCGCTGGACCATCTTCGCCAGATGAACTGGCTGACTCCGCCCGAAGACGCCGGCTCGGACCACTCCGTCCCGGCCCTCTACGGCCGGATCGTCGACAACCTGGTTGCGCTGGGGTTCGGTGCCGACGAGGATCAACCGCCGTGCGAGCACCGGGCCGCGACGACCGCTGGCCCCGTGATCTGACGAACGAGGCGGGGAAACAGAAACCCCGCGCCGGGCGAGAGCCGTCCGGCGCGGGGGATGAGTTCGACTCAGCGCGTCTTGTACGCGACGCTGAGCCGTTGCTGAAGAACGCGGGCCGCGCTCGCGCTAGGGCGGGCGGCGACCTTCGGCTGAACGGCGACGGTCTTGCTCTGCGTGGCGGAGGCCAGGCTCCTGGGCGACGCGCCGACTTCGACCGCCGCGGAGGCGGAAGCCGCCGCGACGCTCGACGAAACCGACGATGCCGCCGGGGCGCCGGCGGCTATGAGGGAGTTGGAGTTGGCCGCCGCCGCGACCACCAGGTGGTAGACCCCGGTCGCCGACGGGAAGGTGCCGGCTTCGCCCAGATAGACCAACTGGATGTAGTGGTCGCCGACGGCCAGCGTCGAGGTCGTGAACGTCGCCGCCGTCGCCCCCGCCGCCGTCGCCAACTGGCTGAAGCCGATCGGCTGGCCGTTGTCCATGAACATCACGCCGCCCACCGGCGGCGAGGTGGTCCCGGTGTAGGTCACGACCCCCTTCATCGCCACCGCCTGGCCGGCCGTCGCCTGGGCGGGAACGACGCCGTTGAGGAACGTGGTGCCGCGGACGACCACCTGGGACAAGGTGGCGGCGGCGGGTCCGAAGGTCGGATCGCCCGAGCCGCCGTAGGTCGCCGTCGCCGTGTAGGTTCCGACGGCCAGGACGGGGATCGAGGAGAAGACGGCGAGGCCGTTGACCAGGGTGCCGCTGAGGTTGACGGCGCCGATGTTGAGGTTGACGGTGCCGCCGTTGGGGGTTCCGACGCCGTTGGCGGCGGCGGCGTGGACGGTGAGGTTGAGGGTGTCGCCGACGCCTCGCGGATTGACGTTCGAGGTGATCGTCAGCACCGTGCTCTGCTTCACGACGGTCAGCGTGGCGACGAGGGTCGGCACGGTCGAGCCGATGTTGTTGGTGAACAACGCGCGGTACTGGTTGCCCGAGTCGGCCAGGGCGGGCGTGATGGTGAGCCAGTCCTGGGTCGCGCCGGCGACGTCGGCCCAGTTCGCGCCGCCGTCGACGCTGACCTGCCACTGGACGCTGAGCTGCGGCGACCCGGTGGCGGAGGACGTGAAGGTCGCCGTCGAGCCGATGGTCGTCGTCTGGCTGACGGGGCTGCTCGTGATCGTCACGGCCGACTGGGCGCTTCCGCCGCTCGCGGCATTCGTGACGGGGCCTCCGAGCGAGCTGGCGGACGCGGACGAGTGGTCGTCGCCGATCGTCCCGACGCCCGAGTTCGGAGCCGTCCCGTCCATGACGGGAGCCGGAATGGAATTCGCGACGGAGGACGCGCCGGCCGCCGCGACCACCAGGTGGTAGACCCCGGTCGCCGACGGGAAGGTGCCGGCTTCGCCCAGATAGACCAACTGGATGTAGTGGTCGCCGACGGCCAGCGTCGAGGTCGTGAACGTCGCCGCCGTCGCCCCCGCCGCCGTCGCCAACTGGCTGAAGCCGATCGGCTGGCCGTTGTCCATGAAGACCACGCCGCCCACCGGCGGCGAGGTGGTTCCGGTGTAGGTCACGACCCCCTTCATCGCCACCGCCTGGCCGGCCGTCGCCTGGGCGGGCACGACGCCGTTGAGGAAGGTGGTGCCGCGGACGACCACCTGGGACAAGGTGGCGGCGGCGGGTCCGAAGGTCGGATCGCCCGAGCCGCCGTAGGTCGCCGTCGCCGTGTAGGTTCCGACGGCCAGGACGGGGATCGAGGAGAAGACGGCGAGGCCGTTGACCAGGGTGCCGCTGAGGTTGACGGCGCCGATGTTGAGGTTGACGGTGCCGCCGTTGGGGGTTCCGACGCCGTTGGCGGCGGCGGCGTGGACGGTGAGGTTGAGGGTGTCGCCGACGCCTCGGGGGTTGACGTTCGAGGTGATCGTGAGCACCGTGCTCTGCTTGACGACGGTCAGCGTCGCGGCGGTGGTCGCCACGGTCGAACCGACGTTGTTGGTGAACACGGCGCGGAATTTATCGCCCGAGTCGGCCAGGTTGGGCGCGTACGTGAACCAGTCCTGGACCGCGCCGGCGATGTTGACCCAGTTCGCGCCGCCGTCGACGCTGACCTGCCACTGGACGCTCGGCAGCGGCGAGCCGTTGGCGGCGGCGGTGAAGGTTACGGTCGATCCGACGGACGTCGTCTGGTTGACCGGGTTGCTCGTCACCGTGACCGCGGCCGCGTTGTAGTAGACGTAGGCGGCCCCCTGGAAGAAGTGAGTGCCGACCGGCGCGCTCGGCACGCCCACCAGCAAGGCGCCGCCGTCGGCGCTCACGGCCACCGGACTGCCGAAGAGGTCGGCGGCCGCGCCGTCGCTGGCGGTCAGCTTGATCGTCTGCGGCCAGAGCGCCCCCGATTTCGTGTAAACGTAGACGGCGCCCTGATTGGCGTTGGCCCCGATCTTCGCGTAAGGCGCTCCGACGACGGCGGTGCCGCCGTCGCCGCTGAGGGCGACCGCGATGCCGAAGTTGTCGGCGGCCGCGCCGTCGCTGGCGGTCAGTTTGTTCGTCTGCGGCCAGAGCGATCCCGACCTCGTGTAGACGTAGGCGGCGCCCTGATTGGCGTTGGCGCCGATCGTGGCGTTCGGGGCGCCGGAGAGCACCACCCCGCCGTTGTAGCTGGCCGAGACCGACGTCCCGAACGCGGCGCCGGCCGCGCCGTCGCTGGCGACGAGCTTGGCCGCCTGGCTCCAGGTGGCGCCCGAGCCGTTGAACAGGTAGACCGCGCCCTGGCCCGACTTGCCGCCGATCGTCGCGCCCGGGGCCCCGAGCGCCACCGTGACGGCGTCGCCGCTGATCGAGACCGAGTAGCCGAGCAAGGCGTTGGCCGCGCCGTCGCCGACGGTGATCTTCGACGCCTGGGACCAGAGAGCCCCCCCCTTGTCGAAGACGTATCCCGCGCCCTGCTTGGCGTTGCCGCCGACCGTGGCGTTGGGCACGCCGACCACGAACACGGCGCCGTCGCCGCTGGTCGAGACGGCGGAGCCGAAGAACGCCTCGGCGGCGCCGTCGGAGGCGCTCACCTTCTGGGTCTGAGTCCAGGAGGAGCCCGAACGACTGTAGACGTAGACCGCCCCCTGGTGGGTGTTGTTCCCGATCGCCGCGTTCGGAGCCCCCACGACCGCCGTGGCTCCGTCGAGGCTGAGCGCGACGGCAAAGCCCAGCGAGTCGCCCGCGGCCCCGTCGCTGGCCGTCAACCGCGCCGTCTGGCTCCAGGACGTCCCCGTCCTCGTGAAGACGTAAGCCACGCCTTGCCCGTTGTTGAAGCCGATGTTCACCCCTTTGGAGCCGATGATGAGCTCGGTGCCGTCACCGTTCATCCCCACCGCATACCCGAACAGGCTCACGTCCACCTCGTCGCCGGTCAGCTTGGCCTGCTGAACGAACGGGTCGATGGTCAGGGGGTACTGGGCTCCGGCGTCGTCGACCTGGATCGACAGCGACTGGCCGTCGGCCGTCGTGACGACCGACATGTGGGCCGGGATCGCCCGGCCGGTGGCGTCGTAGGCGATCAGGCCGCCGTAACTCAAGGCCGAACTGCCGTCGGCCCGCGCCAGCGTGACGCTGGTGCCGCCGGCGTCGGCCGTCGCGGTCAAGTCGCCGCCCAGAGCCAGGCCGACCGTCAGCGGCGCGCCGCTCGTCCCGCCCGCCGGCCGCTGCGCGAGGGTGAAGCCCTGCTGGAGTCCGAGCGGGCCGTTGACGAACCACTGCGAGACGCCGCCGTAGTCGTACTCGACGCGGTTCGCGGTCGACGTCGAGGTCGCCGTCCCCAGCGTCTGGAGCGAGCCGCCGTAACCGACCCCCTGCACCGTCAGCGACCAGGCGTCGGAACCCGTCGCCACATGAAGCCCGGACGCGTCAAGGAAGGCGGAGTACTGGTTGGTGGCGTTGCTCACGGCGTAGCCGTCGCCCGAGGCGGCCGCCGCGTAGGCCGGATCGTCCTTGCCGAGCGACTCCGACACTGCGTACTGGGCCCCGACAGGGACGCTCGGCGACGGGGTGGGGGCCGTCGTCGTCGAATTCGAGGCGCTCGAGATCAAGGCGGGAACCGCCGCGGCCGCGCCGGCGCTCGACCATCCCCCCACGGCCGGCGCGAGACGATCTTCCAGCCGCTCACGCTCCGGACGCAACCGCCGACTCACCGCCGATCGTCTTCGCGAGCCAGTCCGTCGCGCCGCGTCGTCTCGCTGCATCTTCATGGTGGGGTCGCCAGGCATCACTCGGTTCCCTATCTCTGGAAAGATGTCGATTCGTATGGAGTGCGTTCGCCGCGGCGTGAATCGGCGGGGGAAACCCCGCGCGTCGTTCGCGAGGCTAGGACTCGTCGATCCCCCGGAATCGGCTCCCGGCCGACCACCGAGGGCGGTGAAAACGTGTTCCACCGTCCCTCGCTCCGAAACCCGACTCACCGCGCGCCTCGCCTGCAACGCAATATTTAAAGGTGTTCGCACTCTACAGCACCGTGCAGCCGAGATTCCACCCAAAATCGCGAGCCGAAACGCATTCGGCACCATATCCAGGCCGCAAGGTCGATAAATCGGAACAACGAATGGACGACAGTTCTTATATTGGAACTCAAATTGCTAAACATGGCTTTTGTTCTGAATAAGCCTTTGCGCCGCCGCGTCGGATCGCGAGGCGGTCTCTTGCGATCGTCCCCTGGATCGGTTCAAGTGATCGAAGCGGAGCGAATTCCTTCGCGACATACGACTTTGAGGGTTCCTTGATGGCGCCGCCGATTGACATGAACCGTCGCGATTGGTTGAGAACCGCGACGGCCGCGGGGCTGGTCTCGACGGCGGGGCTGAACTCCGCCGTGATCGCGCGCGGGCCCTCCGCCGCCGATCCCGACCGCATCCGTCGGGAGAACGAGAAGCCCGGCACGCGCGACTGGCTGAACGCCAACGTCCGCGTCGATCCCAAGACCCGGTATCGGAGCCCTGGAATCGAGGGCTACGCCTCGCATACGAGCATCCGCCCGGGCGAGAAGCTGACGATCCACGTCAGCACGAATCCGGCCTTGCGGTTCACGCTCGAAGTCTATCGGATGGGCTATTACCAGGGCCACGGAGCGCGGCGGGTCGAGAAGCTGGGGACGTTTCCCGGCTCGTCCCAGCCCGATCCGCCGATCGGCGAGATGCGGCTCCGCGAGTGCGCGTGGGAGCCGAGCGTCGCCCTGACGATCCCCGACGACTGGACCAGCGGCGTCTACATCGGCAAGCTCAAGACCGAGGGCGAGGGGCTCGAAAGCTACGTCGTCTTCGTCGTCCGCGACGACCGCCAGGCCGATTTCCTGTTTCAGGTCTCCGACAACACCTGGAACGCCTACAACCGCTGGCCGTCGCAGTTCTCGCTCTACGACGACGGCGTCAAAGAGTGGTACTGGGGACCGGACGTCCAGACGAGCTTCGACCGGCCGTACGGCAAATACTGCCAGATCTTCGACGTGCCGCTCTCGGTGGGCTCGGGCGAGTGGCTGCTCTGGGAGTTTCCGCTCGCCTACTGGATGGAGCAGCACGGCTGCGACGTCACGTACATCTCGAACATCGACACCCACCTCGACCCCGCCGGCCTCAAACGGGCCAAGGGGTGGATCTCGATCGGCCACGACGAATACTGGTCGCTCGCGATGTTCGACCACATGAAGCAGGCGGTCGCCGACGGCCTCAACCTGGCCTTCCTCTCGGGCAACAGCATCTGCGGCGTCGTCGACATTCACCCGTCGAGCGACGGCCGACCCGGCCGGATCATCGAGCGCGTGGGACGCTTCGGCTCGCCCCGCAAGGAAGAACTCGAACAGGGCTTCCCCGAGGAGGGTCGGTTCAAGAAGAACGGCCCCAACGAGGCGACGCTGATGGGCGCCCAGAGCACGTTCCCGGTCACCGGCGGCGGCGACTGGACCTGCCGCAAGCCCGACCACTGGCTGTTCGCCGGCACCGGCATGAAGGCCGGCGACGGCGTCGCCGGCCTGGTCGGCTGGGAGTGGCACGGCGAGCCCTGGTCGATCCCCGGGCTGGAAGTCCTGGCCAGCGGACCCACTAAAAGCTCCCGGGGCGAAGGGGTCTACACGGCCACGATCTACCCCGGCCCCAAGGACAACTTCGTCTTCAACGCCGCGACCATCTGGTGGGCCACCGGCCTGGCGAGCCCCCCCGGCTTCATCCTCCCCGACGTTTACACCAAGCCCAAGGGGGTCGACCCGCGCGTCCAGCAGATGACCAAGAATCTGTTGGACAGAATGCGAGGGGCGTAGCAGCCGAGCCGCCACGCCCCTCAAAGCCGCTCACCTCCAGCGGTGGGCCGTGGTCAACCGCTGGGGGATGACGCGCGTCGCCAATCGCTCCGCGCGGGCGGCGACGATGTTCGCGCGCATCGCCTGGAACCGGGACGGCCGGGCCGCCGGGGCCGTCGAAACGGGCTGGACTACGGGGGCTTCTGGACTGGGGAGGGACGATCGCGCCGCAGAAGCAATCGAAGCCGTCGCCGTGGCCTGTGCGCCGACGGTCTGAAACAGGCTGTTCGACACACTCCCCAAAGCGTCCTCCGTCCCCCGATAAACGGCGATCAGCGTGTAGTCACCCGGCACCAGGGCTGTCGTGGCGAGAGTCGCGTTGCCATCGGCGTCGAGCGAACTCGTTGCGACCAGCACCCCGCCGATGTAGAAATCCACTTCCCCCGAGGTCGGACGGCCCGCCCCGCTCGCATCGGCGACCGTCGCTGTGAACGTCACCTCATCTCCCGCTTTCAACGGGTTCTGGCTCGACGTCAACGTGGTCGTCGTCTGGTTGACGGTCTGTGAGAGCGGAAGTGACTGGCTCGACCTGAAGTCTTCCGTCCCCCGATACCTGGCCGTCAGGGTGTACCAGCCCGGGACCAGGGCCGAAGTCGTGAACGCCGCCTGGCCGCTAGGATAGACCGGTGATGTCGCGATCAACTGGTCGCCGACGTAGAAGTCGATGTCCCCCGGCCACAGACGGAACAGCCCTGACACATCGGTGACCGCCGCGAAGAACGTCACGGATTCGCCGACCATCGAAGGGTTCAGAGTCGAGATCAACCTGGTCGTCGTCACCACGGCAGGGCTGACGAACTGGTAAAGCGAGTCCGACTCGCTCGGCTGGATATGGTCCCAGCCGCGATACCTGGCGATCAGCGTGTACACGCCGGGGACCAGCGCCGTCGTGGTGAGCTTCGCCTCGCCGTCGGCGTCGAGCGGCGTCGATGCAACCAGCACCCCGCCGACGTAGAAATCCACGGGGCCGGAAGTCGGATGGCCCGGCCCGCTCGCGTCGACGACCGTCGCGGTGAACGTCACCGCGCCGCCGGTGGTAAATGGACTTCGGCTCGACGCCAGCGTGGTCGTCGTCGCGGTGTAGAGCGGCGCGGAGACGTCTACCCGATAAACGCCGGACGCCGAGGCGAACGTCTCGGAATCGCCCTGGTAGACCATCTGAAAGTAATGCTCGCCGGTGGTCAGCGGGCCGGTGGTGAACACCGTGATGGAAACGCCGGGCATGTCGGAGGGGGAAAGCGCTCCGAACCCGATCGGCTGGCCGTTGTCGGTGAACAGCACGCGCCCGGTCGGCGGATTCACGCCGCCGGTCGCGGTGACGACGCCGGTCAGCGTCACGCTCTGGCCGGCCGTCGCGGTGGTCGCTGAGACCTGGCCCTCGATCGACGATGAGGCCCGCACGATGATTTGCGTCGTCGTCGCGACGGCCGAGCCGAACACGGGGTCCAGCGCGCCGTCGTAGGTCGCGGTGACGGTGTAAACGCCTGGTGCCAGCGTGGTCGGGATGCTGAAAGTCTGCCGACTGTTCTCAAGCGTCGCCGAGACGTGGAACGATCCGATGGTCAGGCTGACGACCCCGCCGTTGGGCGTCCTCGCGGCGGGAATGTTGGACCCGACGTCGATCTGGAACGAGAGCCCATCGCCGATCTTGCGCGGGTTGACGCTGGGCGTGATCGTGATCACCGGGGTCGCCTTCACGACCGTGAGCGTCGCAGGGTTGGTCGTCACCGTCTCGTTCGCCTCATTGGTGAACACGGCGCGGTACTGGTTGCCCGAGTTGATCAGGGCGGGGGCGAAGGCGTACCACTGGCTCGTCGCGCCGACGATGTTCGACCAGTTCGAGCCGCCGTCGGTGCTGACCTGCCACTGCGTCGAGAGGGTCGCAGCCCCCGTCGCGGCGGCCGTGAACGTGGTGGTCGTCGTTGGATACCCGGTCTGGCTGACCGGATCGACGGTCACGGCGAAACCCTGGGGTTCGTCGAAGACGTAGACGGCGCCCTGCCCGCGGTGCGATCCGATCGTGGCCCGAGGCGCCGCGACGACGATAGTCCGTCCGCGGATTGCGATTTGAGTGCCAAAATTATCGCTGGCCGCGCCGTCGAAGGCCGTCAATCTGGCGACCTGAGTCCACGTCGAGTCTTCCAGAGTGAATAGGTACGCGGCACCTTGGTCGTCGGCACCGGAGATTCTGGCGAAAGGTGACCCAACTAACGCCGTGGCCCCGTCGGAGCTTAGCGCGACCCACTCGCCGTACGAGTAACTCGCGGGCACATCGAAGCCGGTCAGCTTGCTGCTCTGGGTCCAGGAGGAGTCCGATTTGATGTAGACACGGATGACAGACGCAATGCCAGCCTCGGCTTCCGGCGACGACCCTCCGGCCAGAAGCACGGAACCGTCGCCATTGAGCGCGACCTTCCCGCTGAGGCTCGACGCCCGTGGGACGCTCAGCCTGGTCACAAAAGTCCAGTCCAGCCCTGATTTCTCGTAGATGTAAACAGCGCCCGAGCCGGCGTAGTCATGATTTGATTCTAACGAGCCGGCCGCCAGCGTGCGGCCATCGCCGCTCAGCGCAATCGAAGTGCCGAAGAAGTCGTTCGCCTCGCCGTTGGGGGCGACGACCGGGGGCTCCTGGATGTAGACGCCGTCCGTTCGCGAGAAGACGTAAGCCGCCCCTCGCACCGAGTCGGCGTACGCAGCCCCGCCCGCGATAACGCCGCCGTCGTCGCTGATGGACAACCACGCGCCGAACCCATTGCTGTCGGCGAGGGTCACCGTCTGGGTCAAATCCCATTCCGAACCCGATCGCGCGTACACGTACAGCGCGGCAGGGCCGTGCTCGAACAGGCCCGATTTCGAGCCAACCGCCAAAGTAGTCCCATCGGCGCTGATGGCGACCCCAATGCCGAAGTCGTCGCTACTAGCGGCTCCGGCGGGAGAAGTCAGTCTGGCGACCTCAGTCCAGACCCGATCGCTGCGAGTATAGACGACGACCGACCCGGGCACGGAGTCTGGGCCCCCGCCAGGTGTGCCGACCACCAGCGTTTCGCCATCCGCCGTCAACGAGATCCCCCAGCCGAAGTTGAGCTCTCCGCCCGGGGTCGACGACGTCAGCTTGGCCTGCTGGATGTAGGAGTTGGTCGACAGGGACTGGGTGCCCGCCCCCAGGGCCGAGAAGCCCCCCGTCGCCGGTGCCAGGCGATCTTCCAGCAGCTCGGCCGTCGGTCGCAACCGCCGTCGCTTCGTCGCCCCGTGCCCCTGGAAAAGCCCCGTTCGACCAAACGATGCGCGCAGAGTCTTCATGGTGTCGTTCTCAATCGAACTCGAATGTGCGCCCGACTTCGGGTTGGATCGTCGGGAACGAGGGGCTCGGACGACCGGAGCAATGCACGTTTCGGTTGAGCCGTCGCGCCCGGGCCGTTATTCAGGGAAGAGTACACCACTCGCCCTTGTTTGTGCATGATCGCAATCGAACATGTGCGGTTTTTAATAATCCGTCGCCTCTTCGCCACGCCATCGGCGATGGCTCTGGCCGCCAGGAGGAGGGACGCCGCGGCCTTCGCCGCCGTCGCGTCCCTCCCGTCGTCTCAAGGCTCAGCGTCCGCGGTGAGCCGTGGCCAACCGCTGGGGGATGGCGCGGGTCGCCAGTCGCTCGGCGCGGGCGGCGACGATCTGCGCCCGCATCGCTTGAAGCTTCCATTGCCGGGACGCCAGGGGCGTCGGGCCGGCTTGCGCCACAAGGGCCGTCGAACTCGGTTGCGCCATCAGGGCCGCCGAGGCGGTCGCCGCGGACGGAGCGGGCGTTGCGTTGACGATCTGGAGATAAGGGGCCGACGGGCTCGCCTGGAAGAAATCCGCCCCCAGATACTTGGCGGTCAGGGTGTAGTAGCCCGGCACCAGGGACTGCGTGGTGAAGGACGCGGTCCCCGTGCCGTCGAGCCCCATCGATAAGACCAGGACCCCGCCGATGTACCAATCCACGCCTCCCGTGGTCACGGGGGTTGCGCCGCTCGCGTCGGTGACCTTCGCGGTGAACGTCACGGAGCCATGGGACGCTGACGGGTTCGGGTTCGACGTCAACGTGGTCATCGTCGGCGCCTTGACATGCATGACGATTTGGTAGAACGGCTCGAACGTCTGGCTCGGCTGGAAGTCGTGCGCCCCCAGATACTTGGCGGTCAGGGTGTAAGTCCCCGGGACCAGGGCCGACGTGGTGAGTTTCGCCTTGCCGTCGGCGTCGACCGGCCGCGTCGCGACCCACTGGTCGCCGACGTAGAAGTCGACGCTCCCCGCCCACGGATAGGTCGGCCCACTCAGGTTGGCCATCGTCACGGTGAACGTCACCGAGTCGCCGACCGTCGAGGGGGTCAGGCTCGACGTCAACGTGGACCTCGTCACCGCCACGCCCGGCTGGACGACCTGGAAGAGCGCCGTCGACTCGCTCGCCTGGAGCTGGTCCCACCCTCGATATTTGGCGAGCAGCGTGTAAGTCCCCGGATACAGCACCGTGGTCGTGAGCCACACCTGGCCGTAGAGGTCGACCGACGTCGCCAGGCACCACACCCCGCCGATGTAGAGATCCACCACGCCGTTGGGCGGATGGGTGATCCCGGTCTCGTCGGTGACGGTGATGGTGAACGTCACCGCATCGCCCCCCCTCGACGGGTTCAGGTTCGATGTCAGCGTGGTGGTCGTTCCCGTGCCGACGACGGTGAGCGTCGCGGGGTGGGTGAGGATCGTGTCGCTGGCGGCGTCGGTGAACCGGGCGCGATACTGGTTGCCCGAGTCGGTCAGGGCGGGAACGAGCGAGTACCACCCGTTCGACGCCCCCGCGATGTCCGTCCAGGTTGCGCCGGCGTCGGTGCTGACCTGCCATTGGACCGTGACGCCCGTGCCATCCGCCACGGTTGACGAGAACGTCGTCGTCATCCCCACGTACCCCGTCTGGCTGATCGGATCGAGCGCGACCTCGAACCCCTGGGGACTGTAGAAGACGTAAGCGGAGCCCTGCAATGCGCGAAAACCGATCGCGGCCGAGGGGGCGGCGACGACGATGGTCCGACCGCGAATCGCCGTCACCGTGCCGAAGTGGTCGAAGGCCGTTCCAGCCGTATTCGCGGACAGCTTGTCGGTCTGGGTCCAGGTCGATCCCGAGAGACTGAAAACGTACGCGGCCCCCGGATACTGAGTCTGGGAAGAGGTGGAATAGCTCGCCCCGACGACCGCCGTGACTCCGTCGGCGCTGACCGCGACCGACGAGCCGAACGACTTGCTCACGCTTGGATCGGAGGCGGTCAGGTCGGCGGACGGGGTCCAGTCCGCGCCCGACTTGGTGAAGACGCGAGCGGAATTCACGGGGCCGCCGTTGATGAACGTCGTCGCCCCCGCGATCACGAGCGTGGAGCCGTCGCCGTCGATCGCGACCGGCCCACCGAGGGTCGACGACGGCGCAGGCTCCAGCCTGGTCGCGAACGTCCAATCCGCGCCCGAGTGGTCGTAAACGTAAACGGCGCCCACGCTGGGACCGACGACCTGCGCGGCCGGCGCGCTGACCGCCAGCGTGCTCCCGTCGCCGCTCAGCGCGATCGACTTGCCGAAGAGGTCGTTCGTCGCGCCGTCGGCGGCGACGATCGCCGGCCCCTGGGTGTAAACGCCGTCGGCCCGCGTGAAGACGTAGACCGTCCCTTGCGCCGAATGGGCGCCGACGTTGGTGTACGCGGCGCCGGCCACGATGACGGACCCGTCGTCGCTGATCGCCAGACTGGCGCCGAACCCGCCGCCGTCGGCCATGTTCACATACTGGCTCAAGGTCCAGGCCGTTCCCGATCGCGTGTAGATGTAAAGCGAAGCCGCGCCGTGCTGGACGTCCCCCGCCTGCGCGCCGACCGCCAGTGTGTCGCCGTCGGCGCTCAAGGCGACCGCGTCGCCGAAGCTGTGGTCGCCCGCGGGGGATGAGAACGTGGCGATCGAGGTCCAGACCCGGTCGGTCCGCGTGAAAAGGGTGACCGTTCCGGGCTCGACGCCGGGCTGCCCGCTGCTCAGATGAGGGGCCCCGATCGCAACCGTGCCGCCGTCGGCCGTCATCGAGACCGACGAGCCGAACATGGCGCCGGCCGCCGGGCCCGGCGTCATCAGCGTGGTCTGCCGGAAGTACGAATCGGTGGTCGACTGGCCGTTCAGCAGGCCCGGCGCGGCCGCTCCCAGGGCCGACCAAGCTCCCGTCGCCGGCGCCAGGCGGTCCTCCAGCAGCTCGGCCGTCGGCCGCCACCGCCGTCGCCTCGCCGCCGCGGTGCTTTGGAAGAGTCGCGTTCGACCAACCGCTGCGCGCGGTGTTCTCATGTTGGTGCCCTCGTCAAGGTTGAGGGACGCCCGACCTTGGGCCGGATCGTCGAGAGAGGAAGCACGGACGACCGGCTCGGCCCACGTCGCCGTTGAACCGTCGCGGGCGAGTCGTCGAAATGGCGAGTATCGCTCTCCTAATTGCTTCACTCAAGCTCGCACCGAAACATGTGCGATTTTAAAGAAGGCGTCGCCTCGTCGTCCCAGGCTCCGATAGGCTTATTCTTCGGCGAGGCGACGCTGGCGGCGGCGCATGCAAATGATGATCGCGGTGGCCGTTTCTTGCCAGAACGTCGCCCCTCGGTACGATCTAACCCGGACAGGCGAGGAGGATTTCAACCGGCGATCCCGCCGAGGCCGACGCTGTCGAGAATCGGCCAAGGAGCCGTTGACACAAACCAAGAATCGGCTTAGAGTTCAGTAGATTCGGAGAGGTGACCGAGAGGCCGAAGGTGCGGCACTGGAAATGCCGTGTACGCTAACCCCGTACCGAGGGTTCGAATCCCTCCCTCTCCGCTGAAAGGCGGGCGACGCCGAGCTGCGGCGACTTGGGTTCCGTTTTGTAGAGTGGGCGCAGCCCATCAGGAGACGATGGCCAAGCTCGCCATGAGCGTCAGGCGTCGACTCGAAGTTGGTTCGAGCGATGGCGGGCGCTGTTGCCTTTCCCGTCCAGCCGGCGGCTGTCGGCGTTCTCGTACGACTCCCACCCCCGCATCCTGGCTCGACTCACCCGAGCCGCGGCCCCGCCGCCAAGAGGTCGCCGACCACCCGGCGGCCAGGCGGTCGCAGCGCGACCTTCGCTACGTCCGCGCCTTCGACCGACTGGGGCTCCACCACCGCCATGATGCGGCGATGGTTCGACGAACATCCGCCCTGAATTCCCTGGATTGCTTCGGTCCAGGTTCACGAGTCGGGCGATCGTCTCAATCTTGATCAATTCCACTGATGAGACTTCGTCGCCGTGATCCGATTCCTCCGAATGGGACGGTGGTGGGGGATCTAGGTGGGAAGTTCCGGCGAGTGGTCGATTCGATCTGCCGGCGCGACTCTTCGGTTGTCGAAACCTTTGCGTAGTTCCCGGCCCAGGCCTGGACGAGAACAGGATTGTTATGCCTGTCGGCGCGCAAGGAGGGCGGATGCGTCGAGCGATCGCGATTTGGGTGGTGCTGGCCGCCGCGAGCACGCCGGCGGGCGCGTCGGCGGATGATCCGACGCGCATGCGGCCGCTGCCGCTCGGCGGGACGTGGTCCGTCGAGGGGCGGGATCGGCATTTCGGTGTTTATATTCCGACGCAGTTCGGTGGCGTTCTGACCGTGGAGACGACCTCCGGGACGGTCGGCCCGATCGAGGGGCCCGATGGACGGCAGCGGCCCAACGGGCAGGATCTTGCGCCTGGCGTTCCGGGCTGGTACACGTTCGCGATCGAGGGGGCGACTTCGCCCTTCTCCGTCGCCACCTCGTTCGTCCAAGTCGGACGGAGCGCGCGCAAGCCCTGGAACTACTACTACTGGCCGACCAAGTCCGATGCGATCCATGAACCCTGGGCGGACGGCAACGGCCGCGTGGACACGGTGCAGGTCTTCGGCGACGACGTCCTGGTCGCCACGCCCGGAGCCCCGATCGCGCCAGGGCAGGACATCGTCCGCGCCGGGCCGAACGGGCTGCTGGAGACGCCGGTGGCCGCCGGCGACGACTCGACCTGGTTCCCGAACCTTTACGACGACGTCACGTTCCAGGCCGCCGACGGGACGGTGCACGAGACCCCGTGCCCGCTGCTCAAGTACGACCTGCTCTACCGCTCCTCCGCCCGGTCGTGGGAGGCGGGGAACAGCCAGAACCACAACGTATCGCGCTGGCCCGGCCACTGCTTGGGCGGGGCCGTGGCGTCGATCCTGCTGAACGAGCCGGTCCCCTCCCCCGGCTCCGGTCTGACGCGGGACGAACTGAAGGCTCTCTGGGCGGAACTGGGCGAGAACCACCTGAACCACCGGATCGGCGATCACGTGGTCGACATCGCCGCCGGTCCGCCGGTCCCCGGTCCCGACCCTTGCGACCGATCCGTCGTCGCGTTCCATCGACTGCTGGAAGAACAGTTGCTAGGTCGGGGCGTCGCCCTGCTGGGGAACCTTCGCGGCTTCCCGCCGCGGGGGACGACCGACGAGGTCTGGAACCACGGTGTCGGCGGGTACACGGCCCATTATCGGGCGGTCCAAGAGCGAGACGTGCTCACGGTCCGCGTGGACGTCGAGATTGAGGCCAACTCGGGATCGAGCCTCAATAACCAGGATGAACACTCCCGGTTGATTCGCTACGCCTACACCCTGGCCTACGGCCGGGACGGGCGAGTCGACTCGTCGCGGACGGACGCCTGCGACTGGATCTCGGTGGACGGCGACGCCCTGTTCGCCCCCCTGAACCTGATGGTGGTCGAGAGCACGCGCTGGGTGGGGCACAACCCCTACGTGACGGAGGCCAACGTCCGGGCGCTCGACCTCGCCAACGGTGGCGACCCGTCCCATTACGCCGCCGCGCCGCCGCAACTCCTCCCGGTCGCCTCGACCGAGACCACCTCGCGACGGCTGGCCCTTGGCCGAGCCGCCGCGACGGCCGGACCGCCCCGACGAGGCGGCTTCACGCGTCTGTTCAATCGTCAGTGATTGGACAGGCCTTCCGGAGCTAGGGGCGAGCACGATCGAGGCCGAAGCGATTTCGCCGCCTCGATCGCGCAACTCCAACCCTCGGGGGTTTATTCCGCCTTGGGAGCAAGGGCGGGGATGCTCGGTGAGGAGGGCTTCGGCGACTGAGGCTCGGCCGCCGGGGCCATCGAGGGGATCTTTGGCATCGGGCCGGCCTGTTCGTCCGCGCCCGCTTCCTTCCCAGGTTGAGCCTGCTTTTGGGTCTTGACGTCCACAACCTCTGCGCCTGGAGGCACCTCGACCGTCACAATAATCCGGATGATTCTTGTGTTGCCGTTTGCTCCATTACCGCCGTTCGCTCCATTACCGCCGTTCCCGACCTGCCCTCCAGGCTCGGCCCCCCCCTGATCGCCTCCCTGGAGGAATCGCGCGACGATGTTTTCCAGGATCTGACGCTCGTGCGTCGTCGGCATGACTCCGCTCACGTCGAAAAAGCCTCTGACCGCCAGATCGAGCAGGCCCGACTGACTGAGACCCTTTCCGAACCGGCCGAGAACCTGGAAGATGTGCGAGCCGACCAGTTGTCCGTTCGCGAGGGGCGTCCACGCCGGGACCGGCATTATGGGAGCAGCAGCACTGTACCCCTCAAGGAGGGACGAGCCAGCAGCCCTCGGGGCGGCGGCGCCGTAGGGGTAGGAGTAAGGCGCCGCCGGAGCGGCTCCGTAAGGGTAGGAATAAGGCGCCGCAGGAGCGGCGGCTCCGTAGGCATACGAGTAAGGTGCCGCCGGAGCAGCACCGTAGGCATAAGGCGCGGCCGGAGCGGCGGCACCGTAGGCGTAGGAGTAAGGCGCGGCCGGAGCGGCACCGTAGGCGTAGGGGGCGCGAGCATAAGCGGCTGCGCCTGAAGCCGGCTGGTCCAGGGCTGCGCCCGGATAGGGCAGGCTCGGGGCCGCTTCCGGGATAGGGGGCGCGCCGCCGCCCGGATTGGTCGGGCCAGGCTGGGGCGCAGGTGCCGGGGGTCTGGTGACGCTATAGCCGTAACTTCCACCGCACGCCCCGCATCGCAGCAGGCCATGCAGGCAATTCGCCCTCACGTCGCCAGAGCCGGCGAGGACGAACCCGAGTGCGGCCGGAATCAGTAGCGAGAACGAAACGCGTCTCACGTTGGACCTCCAGGGTGTGATCTCAACCACTTACAGTTTTCGTGATGCCCGAAATCCTGAAGCCGTCGTCGGCAACCGGAAAATACGCCTTGGATTGACTGGGTTCTCCAATTATCCCATATTGTAAGTCGATCCAAGGAAAATCCTTCATGAATCTCGGAAAAAGCTCTCGCCTCAGCCGTGGCGAGCGCAGGCGAGACGCCGATTCCGCCGAACCGGCGAAGCTCGCTTCAGGAAACCTGTGTCACGGCGATCTGGAAATCGCCAGTGCCCTTTGTCGGCCGCGCATGACGGACCTGAACGAAATAGTCCTGGCCCACGTTCTTGGGCCGGAACGTGAGTTTCGCGTTCGCTCCCTCAGCGGCCAGCATCCGACCTGCCGGATCGTCTCGTTTGCCTAATAAGGCGACGAGTGCGGGCATTCCCGTGGTCGCGATCGTATAGACCCCCTCGGTCTGAGGTTGGAACTTGTAGCGGCCCACGCGGCCGGCGACATCGATCTTGCCGGGTCGCGCAGCCTCGCCGGGGACGAGCGTCTGCTCGTTCGAGGCGGGGGCTCCTTCGACGGGATAGGCCATGGCCACGACGACCTTGTCGAGCGGCGTGAGGATGACGTTGTTGGGTGAGACGAAAGGGGTGCCGTCCTTATAAGCCGCCAGTCCCTGCGGATATTGGTACATCATGATCGAGTTGATGTCGAACGCCCCCCCCATCAGCGTGCCGCCTTGCACGGCGTTGATGATCTGCTCCTGAACCATTTGCTGAGACCAATTGTTAGGGGGCGCGCCGTAGTACGAGAAGACGTCAGGGGTCCAATCGATCGGCCTGTCAGGTCGTTGATGCTCGTGAATGAGTCCCAGCGCGTGACCGAATTCGTGCAGAATCACGCGGCTGAACTCGGCATCCATCAAGTTGGGATCGTTTTGGAGGTTGGGCGGGAACACCAGATTCATCGACGGCAGGGAGGGGAATTGCTTGCGCATGTTCAAGCAATCGGTTCCCATGAAGCAGTTATAGCTCCCCCAGTTGACCGACCATCCGAGCTGGGGGATGCTCCCAGGGACGAGGTTCACCGTGATGTGCGCCGCCGGCTGGTCGAAATCGAAGGTGATGTTCGCATAGTCGCTCCATTGGACCGCGATTCTCCTGACCGCTTGACGGATCGCCTGGCCCCAGGCGTCGTCCCCGGTCAAAAAAACGACCTGGAGCCGGGTGCCGTTTTTCCATCGGCGGTCCATGTCGATGACCGCCCTCGTCGACGTGGCGGCGGTCTCAGGCTTGCTGGGGACGTAGGGGCCGCCGTTCGGCTGGTTCCCGCACAGCCCGGGCGTCGGGACGTCGTCCGGCGACGGCGAGTCGGCCGCCCGCTGGAATTTCGAGGCGTCGATGGGCAAGGGATCTTGGTCGGCCATGGTGCGGATCTCCTCGAGTTGTTGATGACGCGGAGGGATGGTTTACAGCCGCTCAGTGAGCGGAAGGAATCCGAAGTGTCGTGATCTCATTCAACGATATCATGAACAAGCGGAAAAGGCCGTGCACTTCCGAGGGACGGCGGATTGTCGTCGAGGACCGTTGCAACCTGTCTCAGAGGCTCAGGTCGCCCTCTTGGGCCAATCCGGATCCGCCATCCAGGCGGTCCAGAGCAACCCGGGATGGAGCCTCCCGACCACGCGGTTCAACAGTTCGGCCCGAGGATGCTCGATGCGCATTTGAGCGACTCCGAAACCGAGGCGCATCGTATTTTCCGCGACCACCGGGAACCCGAGATCCATCGCCTTGCGATACGCCTCCGCGCTCTCGCGCTCCCGGCCCTTCGTCGACAGATCCAGTGCGCTAAGAACGTACCCGTCGGGAAGCGTGGGATGGAGTTGGACGAGGCGCTCGCCGATCGCCCCGGCGCGATCGATCCGCCCTTGCTTCACCAGCACGTGACCCCCGAGGCTCCCGGCGATCGGGTTCAGCTCATCCGCGTCGTCGAGCAGTGGTTCGAGCGTGGACGATCCCTGACCCAGGTCCCCCCTCATCAGGAACCGTTGGGCCATGTCAAGTCGGCGCGTCTTCAGTGGATTGGCGTCTTGACCGGGTCGGTCGGCCTCCATGAACTGGGAGACGAAGATCCGGCCGCTCTCCACCTGGTGGAAAATGAGGTTCAGGTCGTAGCCCGGCAGGATGGTCAGCGCGAAGCAGACGTTGCGACGGCGATCCTTCGAGTCGACCCTGAACCAGTACGACCCGGGCGTCGTCGGCGTCGCCGCGATCGCCACGCCGGGGGTGGCCGACGGCTCCAGGGGCCGACTTTCCTTCGGCGCCGCATCCATCGGCCAGTACTGCCATCGTAACAGCCGGAGGTAGGAGTCGACCTCGTCCTGCGTTACGAGGAGGACTTGTCCCAGCGCCCGAAGCTTCTCCAGCGTTTCCTCCAGAGGGCGCGGCATGACCTCGGCGGCGATCATGACTTGGAAATCCTCGCCCGACCTCGCCTCATGCCCGTGGGTCGTTGTGTCTCGCTGGGATGAGGGGTTCAGGACGTCGCGGAGCCTGTTCCCGGCATCTCGCCATTTCTGGTTGTACTTCGTCGCGCACCGGGACAATTCCAGCACCGTGGAGATCGCCGGGGCCGCCACCGATTTGACCCGAGCGGAGAGGTCCACGACTCCATCTTTGTTGACGTCGAAGCCGACGCGATCGATCACGCGCCGGATCAATCCGCCGACCGCGGTCTCGGGCGGCTGGATCGTGATCGTGGTCGACTTTCCTTTCTCCACGCGGACGAGACGCTTCGCGACCGGCCCTTCCGGGGTCTTCATGGTCGCTAGGTAAACCCCGACGGGGAGGTTGGGGACTTTCAGGCTCCCATTTCCGCGGCATGGGCGGTCGCCGTACATCACCGGCGTGCCGTCCTCCTCGAAGAGCGCCAGGGCGGCCAACGGGTCCTCGGCCATGATGGCCAGTTCACCCGTCGAGGCTTCCGTCGGCGTCGGGGTGGGCGTCGCCGGCGCTGCCGCGGCATGTGTCGGCATCGCCGCGGCGTGCGTCGTAATCGCTTCGGCAGGCGTCGGCGTCGGGATGGGCGGCGGTGGCGCCGGCGCGGGGTCGGCAGGAGTAGGCGTCGGAATGGGCGGCGGTGGCGCCGGGGATTGGGGCGTCGCCGCCAACGTCATTGAGACCGGAAACGCCATGTCCTCGTAGACCTCTAACTCCCAGGTCCCGTCGCCCGGGTCCCACTGCGGGGTGGACTCCACCGTCAGCGTGTAGATCCGAGGCTTCAGCGGGATGGGGAGTAGAGCTTGCGTCCCCGGAACCCGCTTGTTGACCCGGTCGCCCATGAGCAGCAGGTCGATGGCGGAGTTTGCCTGCTGCGGGCTCAGGTTGATGTTAAGGCTCACGGGAGAAACGGCTGATTCGGGCAGGGTCGCCAACGTCCGATCTTGGGAGTGCTCGCCCCCAAGCCGCGGAATTTGATTCTGAGCGCCCCCCGCCGCGCCGGGCACGACCGGTTGCAGCGCTTGGAACCGCGACGTGATGTAGTCGAACAGCCGGGCCGTCGACACCTCGTACCGCTTCTGCTGGCGCGACCAAGACTTGGCCCGTCCCGCGCCCTTGAGCCCGTCCAAAAGGTTGTCGGTCAACATCCCCCGAGCGTCGAGGGCCACTAGCCCGGGCCCCGTGGCGTAGAATACGAATTGATCCGGGGCCGGCCTCGTCGGGTCGGGCATCCTCGGTGGCGCCCGGTCCAGATCCATCTCGGAGATCGACATGTTCCTGCAGCAGTCCAAGACGCAAAACTGCTCGGGGAACGGGATCGCCTGAAAGAAACGCAGGATCGAACTGATGCTGATCGCCTTCCGCACGCCGTCCAGGAAGTCGGACGGCACGATCGCGTCCTCGCTGGTGAACGAGATTCGGCTCATGAGGCCGTGCCCCATGTAAAAGAAGAACAACCGCTCTCCGCCCGCCAACGCCCCTTCGGCCAAATTAATGAAGGTCGTTAGGATCTGATCGCGAGTGGCGGGCTTCAGGTTGCCCCGGGCTTTCAGGGCGGCCAGATTCGCATCGAGTGACGCCGGGATGGGGTTCAGGAGCAATTGGAGATTGTCCACCGAGACGCCGCCCCCGTCCGGAGCGAGTAGCCAGTTCGTTATCCGCAATGCGTCGTCTACCGGCGTCTGAAGGCTTCGAATAGAGTCATAGTCTTTGATTCCAATGACGACCGCATAGTTTGCCATTTGTCTCCCCCCGTTTCCGACCCTAAAGGACAGATGTTAATCTCCCATCAGGCCACGGCAGACGCTTGCTATATCTAAATTAAACACGAGCAGAGATGATCGATCAACGGAAAAAAAGACGCGCTTTGAGACGAAGCGAACGTGTCGAAAACGACGGCGTGGAAAGGTGCGGTGGCTGCGGGATCTTCGAGAGGAGTGGAAATCCAGGCGAGCGGGCCGGTCGAGGATCAGTCGACTGGACCCGACGCTTGAGATGCTGGACCAAGTGAACGCGGCGTGTGACCGCGCGGGCGAGTTCATCGGAGTCGAAAAAAAAGCGCGTCGTGGGAATCCTCCCTCGACGCGCCTTCGTGGTTCTTCCTGCAAAAAACGAGCTGCCCTCAGCGCTGGCCGGATGCCTGGGCTGACGGAGCGGCAGGAGCCGGCGGAGCATAGTTGGGTGCAAGCGGCGGAGCATAGTTGGGTGCAGGCGGCGGGGCATAGCTGGGCGCGAGCGGCGGAGCGAAGCTGGGGGCGGCTGGCGGGGCGTAGTACATGGGAGCCGCGGGGGCGTAATACACTGGGGCCGCCGGGGCGAAGTACATGGGAGCTGCGGGGGCGTAATACACCGGGGCCGCCGGAGCCGAGGCCGGAGCAAAGGCCGGAGCATGATCCGGAGCTGGGGCGGCGGGTGGGTGCCCGTGGACGACGGTTTTAGTGGTCGTCTTGCTGTAGTACGTGTGGAAGAAGCCCAGGGCGAAGCACGGGGCAGGCGCGAGCGCGACTTCCATGAACGCCAGTCCGAAAAGGGCGGCGACCACCCTGGGGCGAAGAATCCCTCTCATCGCGGCTAACCTCCGTCTGGAGAGCGAAAAGCGACGGTCCCCTCCCCTCCCTGGGGAGGCCCGGCGCACGGCGGGACCACGGAGGGAAATCTACCCGACGTCGGGGCGTCACGCCGGGCCTGCAAGGGAATTTCCCTCGTCAAGGCGCTGATTGTTCGGGGTCGGGCGGAAATGCGTTTTCTGATGATCGGGTGGATCGTCGCAAGTTTGCGGGTCGTTCGGTCGATTTTCAGTCCTACCAAGATGCTGGGCCGCACAAGGCCCAGGCGTCGGCCGATTGATATTGTTCTTGACGAGGAAATCGCCATGACCTTGTTGGGCCGCACTCCGGGCCGATCGGCCCGACGCTTCCGAGCGCTGCATGTACTCCCTCTTCTGGTCGGCATGGGGATGGAACAGGATTCCCGGGGAGACGAGGGAACCCCTCCCTCGGCACCCGAACTCACGGCCGTCGCTCGTCCTGAGATCGACGCCGCAACGGCGACGCCCGGCGTTCTCCGCTATGTCGGCACCCCCGCCCCGGGCGCCCGGCTCGCCATCGGGCTTGAAGGGTCGGCGGACCCGGACGCGGCGTATGAGTGGACCCAGTTCGACGGTCCCACCGTGCCGCTCGATGACCAGGCCGGTCCGAAAATCCACGTGACCGTGCCGCCGGACGCCCGGAACCTCGGTTTCCTTCTGACGATCCGGGACACCCAGGGCGAACGGTCCGCCCGGGTCGTGATCCCGATCGAGGCGCGGGTCGCGCGGGCCGCGACGCCGCCGCCGAGCTTATCGAACGCAGCTCCCCGGGCCGATGCGGGCGATGATCAGATCGGCCTTGTCGGTCGTCGGATCACCTTGAACGCGGCGCGGAGCGCGCCTCGCAACGTCGCGTACCGCTGGCTCGAACTCTCCGGCCCCAAGGTCGAGCAAGAGAGCCAGGACGGGTCCTATTTCTCCTTCGTTCCGACGGCCGCCGGGACGTATCGTTTCGGGCTCGTCGTCGCTTCCGCCCGTGCGAGCGCGGCGAGCATCTCGGAGATGGACGAGGTCGTCGTCACCGTGGGCGAGGTTCCGTCGGCGATGGTGGGTGGTGCGGCCTCGGGCATCTCGACGGCCGCCATCGACCAGATGCTGCAGGGCCCCGGGGCCGCGGCTGGGCGGACGACTCTGGAGCAGGCCGCCGGCGCATTCGACACCGTGGCGGCCCGCGCGTCGCTCTATTCAAACTTCGCCGACCTCAGTTCCGAACTGATGCGCCGGCTCGACGCTATCATCCCCACGGACCCCAACTGGCGTCGCTTCTGGTCGGAAGGCGTCTTCGACCCGCTCACCCAGCATATCATCGGCGAGATGCGCCAGACCGGCCTGGACATCCGCACGCCTCAAGGCCAGAACCAGCCGTTGGGGCAGGCCCAGCAGGAACGGCTCCAGAAGCTCTTCACGTCCTACGCACGCGAATTCCGGGCGCGAGCCCAGGCCCGTTGATCGCAAGCCCGGGCCGATCGCCCCGCCCGGGTTGCTCGCGGACGCTTCACATAACGGCTTCGAATCTAGAGAATGAAGGAGTCCCTTCCCATGGATGGACGGAAGCGAACGATCCTCGAACAGTCCTTGGCCCTGGGTGTTACGGTCGCGGCGCAGTGGGCTGTGATCGCCCCCTGTCACGGACAGGCGACGCCGTCGAGTCCCGGCCGGACGTCGGGTTCGGCGACCATCCCCCCGCCCGTCGTCAGGCCTGATCGGGTCGATCCGGAAGTCCGGCGTTCGAGCCTCCACGGCGGCTATCCGTCGTCGCAGCAGTCACACTCGGTTCCGGCGAAGCCCCTGCCGTCGTACGCCCCCCCGGCTGCGGCCCCGCCGCCCGCCGCACCGCCGACCGCTCCGGCACCTCCCCCCACCTACGCCCCGGCTTATGCTCCGCCTTACGCGCCGGCCTATGCGCCGGGCTATTCGGCCCCGTACGCGCCGGCCTATGGTCCGCAGTATGGGATGATGGTGCCGATGATGCCGCAATATCAGCAGGCTCCTCCCCAGGCCCCGCAGGGTAATTTCTTCCTGCCGAATTCCGCACCGGCCGCTCCTCCGGCGGCGCCGATGGCTCCGGCTTACGCGGCGTCGATGGCTCCGGCCTACGCGATGCCGATGGCCCCGGCCTATGCGATGCCGATGGCGGCTCCGCCGCAGCCGGCGGCGATCGGGACGGGCGTGGGCCTGGCGGGATCGTCGGTCTCGGTTCCGACGTCGGGCTCTATGACCAGCGTCGAAGTCCGCGGCCCGGGGATGCTCGGCGCCGGCCTCGCGCGGTTCGGGGAGCGGCTGGTCCAGCTTGGCAGGACCCGGGTGCGGACGGTCCAGGAGACCGTGCTCCAGACGCCCCAGTCTCAACCGTTGGGGGGCACGGCCACCATCGCCACGACCGGCACGACGCCGATCCAGCCTCCATTCGCGCCGGCCGCCCCTCCCGCCCCGCCCGCCCGCGAGGAGGCCCCGCCGGAAGCTCCGACCCCTTCGCCCCAGGGGGGCCATAGCCATCAGGAGCACTCGCTGATCAAGCACTTGCTGGGGCACAAGTAAGCCCGCTCGCGCTGCGGCCGACGCGCCTTCGATAACGAACCGTCTCGGTCTTTCCCGCCGCTCTGGCGGGCGACGCCCGGCCGCGGCGTCTCGGGTTCAGGGCGGATCGTAGCCGCCCGGGTTCCACGGGTGGCAGCGCGAAATCCGCCGCAGGCCTTTGGCCAGGCCGACGACGAAGCCGTATTTTCGAAGGGCCTCGACCATATACCGGCTGCAACTCGGGTGGAACCGACAGACATTGCCGAGCAACGGGCTGAGGGTCGCCTGATAGACCCGAATGCAGCCGATCAACAGGGCGACGGTGAGCCGCCCAGGCCAGGAAAGCACGCGGCCGAGCGCGCCGGGGCTCATGGCTTCGGCGGAGGCGGTGCCGGCCGCGAGCCTCGTAGTCGACGGACGGCGTCGCGCGCCAGGGTCGGCAATGAGCCGCTCACGGCGTCGAACGTCAGCCGGGGTCCGCGCGGCAGCACGACGAGGTCAATCCCCGGCGGCAGGTCGGCCTTGGAAAGGCGAAACACCTCTCGGATCAGCCGCTTGACCTGGTTGCGATCATTGGCTTTTCGAACCCGCTTGCGCGAAACCGAGACGCCCAGCCGGGAATGGTCCAGGCCGTTCTCCGCGCTGTAGACGATCAACATGGCGTCCGAGACCGACCGCTTGCGGTCGAACGCGCGGCGGAAGTCGGCGGGGTCCTTGATGCGTTCATGCGGTCGAAATCGCGCGTCCGAGGCCATTGAAAAGCGTCTTCCTCTCCCGATCAACGGGAGCCGAGGGAGGGAGAATCCGATCCGTCCGAGTCGGCGTCGGCGTCGAGTTCGGGAAGTTCCAGTTCCGCGAGCGAGACGTTGCAACCGGATGCGAGTTGTTCGCGGATCAGCCCGGCGCGTCGTCGCAGGTGCCAGATGAGCAGGATCCCGATCGCGGCGATCGTGACGAGCGTGACCGCCAGCAGGCCGCCGACGGCCCTGGCGATCCGGGGACGCTCCTCGGGCCGCTCGGCGAGGATGCGTCCCAACCGGGTCTTCGTCGGCTCGGCTTCAGGACGGTCCGGAGGGCCTGGGCCGAGGGGGGGAGGTTGAACCATGGGAACCGATCGCTCAGCGGGGTTGGTCGGGGTCGGGAGGCTGGGGGGGGGCGACGAGGTCTTCTAGCTGCTCGGCGAGGTCCTTCAGGTGGTGATGAAGGTGCGACATCCGGTCGCGGAGCCGGAGGATGACCTCCACGCCCGCCAGATTGATTCCGAGGTCGCGCTGGTAGCTTGTGATCGACCAGATTCGCCGCACCTGGGAAGGCTCGTACCCCTGGGCCTCGCCTTCGCCGACGGACTGGACCAGGCCCATCCGCTCGTACCGGATGAGTACGTTCGGCGAGATTGCAAGTTGCCGGGCGACGACGTCGCGCGCGATGATCCGTTGGTTCATGGCCGGCTGGTGTCCGTTGCCGCGAGAGCCGCGAGAGACCGTCGCCGAAGGCGACCTACCTCACCACAACCCGGCGCGCGGGGTCTGCTTGACGAGGTCGGCGAACTCCTGGATCAGGCGCTTGCCGGCCTCGTCGACGTTTTTGGGGACGACGACTTTGAGCACGACGAACAGGTCCCCCTCGGGCTTCCCTCCCGAGGCTGGAACCCCCTGCCCTTTCAACCTTAACTTCTGGCCGCTCGAACTGCCCGGCGGGATGGTCATCGACTTCAACCCGTCGAGCGAGGGGACCTCGATCCTCGCGCCCAGGACGGCCTCGCCGATGGACACGGGGACTTCGACCTGGAGGTTGCGGCCGTCGCGTTTGAAGTACGGGTGTGGCTCGACGGCGATCTCGATGGTCATGTCGCCGGCCGGGGTCCCCTTGGGTCCGGGTTCGCCCTGCCCTTTGAGCCGCAGCTTGGCGCCGGTGTCGACGCCGGGCGGAATCTTGACGACGAGGCTCTCACGCTTGCCGTCGCCGCGTTGGACGTCGATCGACGTCTCGCCGCCGCGGACTGCGGTGAGGAACGGGATCGCCAGGCGGGCCTCGACGCCTCGACCGCCGCGCGGCTTGGCGGCGGCCCGACCGCCTCGCATCCGGCCCAGCAGATCCTCGAAGATCCCCGCGCCTCCCTCGGCGTCACCGCCGCCATGTCCACCCTGGCCGAATGAGCCGAAGAATTCGCTGAAGTCGACCGCCTCGCCCCCCGGCTCGCCGAACCGGGCCGTCCACTCCGAGGCGCTGGTCCTCGGCCCCGCGGCGGCCATGCCCTCGAAGCCGGCGGCGCCGTAGCGGTCGTACATCGACCGCTTCTCCTGGTCGGCGAGGACGTCGTACGCCTGCTGAACTTCCTTGAACTGCTTCTCGGCCGCCTTGTCGCCGGGATTGACGTCGGGGTGATGCTTCCGCGCCAGTGAGCGGTACGCCTTCTTGATCGCCTCGGGCGTTGCGTCGCGCGCGACCCCAAGGACCTCGTAATAATCACGCTCAGGCATAACGCTGTCCGACCTCGTGATCCCTTGCTCCAAGCCCCGGCGCGTCGGCCCCAGGCCGACGACGAAGATCGTCGCGCGAGAATTGCACTTTCGCTTCGATTCTAGCTCATAACCGCCCGCCTGTTCAAGCGGCCCGGATCAGCCGGACGACGAGTCGGGGCCGTCTGCGTCGGTGGTATAGATAGAGTGAAACAGGTCGCTCAGCTTGCCGGCGCGGGGGCAACTGGTGCCAGTCAGGTCGCCGCGAGCCCGGAGAATCACTGGCACGGGCCGGGCTTCGTCCCATTCGGGCCTGCCCACGGTGACTCAACTCTCTTGTGAGGTGGCGTATGGCGATACTCGAAAAACATGTCAGCCCCGATGGCCGATTGCGGTTTCTCGTGAGCGTCGATCCCGATGGCGACTTGTCCTTGGGGTTCGACGGTTTTCCTTGGCATACGCACGCCGACATTCTGGCCTCGCTGTCGGGGCTTCCACAGCCCGAGGCGGTCCGCCGGTTCGTCGACGACCTCCTCAACGATAGGTCGCTCGTCGCCCTCTGGGGCGTCCCCGGTGAGGTCCGGGACGTGTGGGTGACGGAGGAGCCGGCCCGCGATGCGGTCTATCCGATCGAGGGAGAGACGATCGAGCTGCGATACTGGAGCAGCCGGCCGTGGATCGTTTCTTGACCTCTTCATGATCTGCTCGCCGCGTGCCAGCAGAATCACTGGCACGGGACCGGCGGCTGGTGCGAGTATGGCATCGGGGGCTGGCGTCTGTCGGGCTGTCTGGTTCCACGCCCTCTTCGTCTTGCCGCTCCCGCTTATCGTTTAACAGCCGAACCACCGGATGTAACTGCGCCTTGGCTTTCTGGAAGGTGGTTTTCAGACGATGTGGCGATATGTTCGGTTCCGCCATCCGCTGCTGACGGTATTGGCCTCGATTCTCGCTCTTGGCCTAACGATCGTCTGGCATCTGAATTCTCGGACGTCGGCATCGGCGGATTTGCCCGACGCCGCCGAGGTCGAGGTCATGGAAGTCTCGCTCCGAGTCCACGAGTTCGGCCTGGCCGATGTCACGAATTGCCGGATCGATGAGAAGCACTTCGCGACCGTCCTGGATTGTCTCAAGCCTTCGGAGTCCTCCGCCTTTGCTCGGGAGATGACGGTCTTCCCCAACATGGGCGAGATTCGCATCCGAATGAAAAATGGGCGGATCAGGCGTGTCGACTTCGTGGACGCGGGGAAGAACCCGCTTTGCTTCATGGTCGATGGCGCCGCGTTCCTCCGAGGCGGGCATGACTACCCGAACTATCGCGAAGACCACCTCCGGCTCTATAAACTGCCGAGTGAGGCGATCGACGAGGCGCTCAGCTTCGCGTACAAGCTGCACGAAATCTGTACCGGACGTGATCCGATGAGAGAGCCGCCCACACCGTAGCTGCGGCAGACGCGGCCACAGGTCACGTTTGCCCGTCTTCCGTAGCTCTGTGGCCTGCATCCGGGCCCTTTGGGCTTGGCTACGGCGTCGTCTGGAACATGAAGACGGGCCCGGAACCCTGCTTATTGCGGCTCGAGCGAGTATTCCATGTCGTAGAACGGGTCGGTCGTGTCTTTGGACATCTTCCGCCAGGGGAGTGTCCAGACCTCATTCCCCTTCCAGAACGCCTTGACCTCGAACGAGGTCATCGGGGCCAGGCCGTAATGCCATTTGAGGGTGCCGGCCGGGTCGGGGCGAGACTCGATCATGAGGACCACCTCGGGATCAGTGCCGATCGCGAAGGCGAACAGGGCGCCGTCCTCGACCCCCGAACCGGCCTTGCCATAGCGGAGCCAGGGTTTCGGCAAGAGCCGGAGCTGGCTCCATCCCGCGTTCAGGAAGTCGTCCGTGGCCGTGAACTCCTCGGCCAGGGCGCGGAGTTGCCGGAGCCGGGCCGAGGGGGTCGCCGCCGGGGCGGGGGCGTCTGGCACGAGATGGAATTCGACGCCGGGCTTGGGCCGCCACTTCTCTCGGCCCCTGACCTCGGCCACGATCGGGCTGGTCGACAGCGACGTCCAGTCGTGGTTCCAGAATCCCGTGGGGGCTCGGTACATCTGGATCGTGGCCTCGGGGCGACCGGTTTCGGCGTCGGTCCAGAGGAAGATCGCGCTGTCCTTGACTCCCGACACCGGGTTGTCGAGCCGGAAGACCGGCTCGGCCCGGAGTCGGAACGCCGGCGATTCGCCGGTCGTCCGGTGGATGTGGTAAGGCGCCACCGAGCCCTTCATGTAGGCCAGCCGCACGGCCGGATCGTCCGGGAACGGCGGCGCCGGCAGCACCTGGCCAGGCAGGGAAAGCATCAAGGTCAAAGCGAATGTGGTCGCCATCCCGGGGTACTCCTCGATAGAAACCGCTCGACCACGCGAGCGGGCCGGCCAGCCTTCGATATCTGGGGGCCAGGCTACTACTTTCGCGAGTGTACCCGAGTCTTGGGACGGATGGGAGCGGTCGGGATCAGTCGCGGCGCTTGAGCCAGCGACGGGTTTTCTTCTTGGCGAGCTTGGGCCAGAGGTCGAAGAAGGCGGACCGCGAGTCGTCGGCAGTCTTGCGGAGCCGGGCCAGGAGGATTTTTGCGGCTTCCTGGAATTCGGGGTCGTCGAGATGCCGGGGGAGGAGGTTTTCGACCTCGGTGATCGCGACGGTCATGTCCTGGTGCTCGCCGAGGACGTCCTGGACGGCGGTCGTCAGGCGGATGAAGCGTTTGGCTTTGTTCGACACGCGACGGCCCAGGGTCGGGGCGATCAGCTCGGCCGTGTAGCGGGTGCGCTTGGCCCGCTTGCGGACCTCGTGGAAGGCGGAATCGGGGCTGTCGGAATCGAGGTCCTCGGCATCCTTCTTGAACCGCTTCCAGGACTTTTGGACCAGCGGCGGGAGGACCGACCGGCACGGCTTGTCGGCGTCGTCGCGGAGCGGCGGGTGTTCGGCGGATTGCTGGAGCGACTCGAACAGGCGGCGGCAACGGTCGCTCTGGAGGGCCTCTCGCATCGCCTGCGACGCCGCTTCGTGACGCGCGTCGAGCGCGTCGAACAACGGACGAAGCGGGATTGATTCATCGCAACATTTGCTGTTGTCAGGTGTTGCGTCGTCGCCCCGGGCGGCGGTCTCGAAGTGGGCGCGGAGGATGTCGAGGTCGCGGAGGTTGCCGAGGGCCCCGCCGAGCCATTGGAGTTCGCGTTCGAGGGCCGCGCGCCAGCTTGGCTCGACCAGGTCGCTGAAGGCTCGCAGCTCGCTTCGCAGGCGGCGGGCCGAGGTGCGGAGCCGGTGGACCCCTTCGGCCTCGCCGTTTTGGGCCGCGGGATCGGCCGCTCGCAGGCGAGCAACGGCCGTGCGGAGGGCCGAGGCGATCGCCGCCGCCGCCGGGTCGCCGGGCTTCACCCGCCGGGGGCCGTCCGTTCCGGGATCGCTGGGAGAGGCTTGCTGGTTGTTCAACGTCATAAAAAGAGCGGACGCGACGGGTTGGAGCGTGGTGGATGAATCAATCTCCCGTCACCGTACGCTTTTCGGCCGTCCGGCTCAAGAGCGAGGGGGGGCCTCAGCGGAGAGGATGGAGACCCGCCAGCCCGCGCTGGGCGTTGAGCCAGATGAGCGCCCGGGGCTCGGCGGCGAGCAGCTTGACGAGCTGGGTCGACGAGCAGCCGAGGGCGTCGGCGGCCGATTTGACTTCGAGCTTGTGGGCGATCAGGACGTCGAGGGCCTCGGCCAGAAGCGCCGGGAAGTCGTCGTGCTCGGGGCTGACGACGACCTTGCCCCCGCGCAGCCGCGACCCCCACAAGGGGCTAGGCGCGTAGGATTCGGGCTCGATCGGCGAGCGGATTTCGAGGGCCAATTTGAGGCGAAGCCGGAACAGGGCTTCGCGGCGGTTTTCGATCTGGCTCCGGCGCTCGGAGGCTTCGGCGACGAGGCCGGTCGGGCGGTGGGTGAGGACCACGGCGGTCTCGACCTTATTGCGGTTCTGGCCGCCAGGCCCCGATCGTCGGGTTGTTTTCAGGTCGCACTCGGCGGCGATCTGGTCGAGGGGCAGACGCGCGGGGTGGGGACGGCCGAGTTGGGAGGTCATGGGGCGTTGAGATGGTCGAAGAGCGTGGACAGGTCGTTCACGGAGGCGACGCCCGTGGTGCCGAGCTGGTGAACGACGATCGACGACGCGATCACGGCCAGCTCGACGGCCTCGCGGATCGACGCGCCGGCGGCGAGCGCGGCGGCCAGGTTGGCGGTGACCGAATCGCCCGCGCCCACGACGTCGATCGGCCCGCGGACCGGCAATGCCGGTGCGTGCTCGGCCGGCTCGCCGGGAGTCGCCGCGACGATGCCCCGCTCGGCCAGGGTGATGAAGACCGGCCGGCCGTTGCGGTCGGCCAGGTCGACGGCCGCCCGCTTGATGTCCTCGATCGCCGAGACTTCGTCGCGACCGAGGAGGGCTGAAAGCTCGGCGGCGTTCATCTTGAAGTCGACGCTTGGCCACGCGCCCAGGCCGCGCCGGGAATCGGCGAGGATCGGCAGCTTGGGGTTCGCCTCGGCGACCGCTCGGAGCGCTTCGAGGAAACCACGCGTGACCACGCCGGTCTCGGCCGCGTCGACCTGTTCAAGGACGATCACGGCGTCGACGCGGGGGGCGACCGTCCGGAGGCTCTCGGCCAGGCGGGATTCGATCGCGGCGGGCGTCGGGGTCCAGTTCTTCGAGTCCAGCCGATTCAGCTCGACGGGGGTCCTGCCGGGCTCGACGACCAGGGGCTTGCAGTAGGTGAAAGTGCGGCGGAGGGGGGTGGTCAGGAAGTGCTCGGTCGAGACCCCTGGCGACGCTTCGAGCCCACGCTGAAGCTCGTAGCCCTCGCCGTCGTCGCCCCGGAAGCCGACGACCTCGATTGTGCCGATCCCGAGCGCGACGAGGTTGTTCAGGACCGTCCCCGCCCCTCCGGGCTGGGCGCGGACGCGGACGACGTTGTGGACCGGCAGGCCGGTTTCGATCGACGTCTCGGACCGGGCGGGGTCGATTTCGAGGTATCGATCCAGGCAGAAGTCGCCGACGACCGCGATTCGGAGCCCCGGATACTGCGAGGTGACGGCCTGGAACCGCGCGGGAGTCATGAGGAGGCGACCTGCTGGTAAAGGTTGTGGATGAACGCGGCGTTGTCGTACTGGAGGTACTGCATCTCGCCCCCCATGCGGGCGTAGCTCTTGCAGAACCGGAGGTAGTAGGCCGGGTTGGTCTTCGGCGGTTCGCCCTGCGACCAGTCCCAGCCGCCGCCGTCCTGAAGGTCGACCACGTAGAACGAGTGGTCCGACACGATCGGGCGGCCGTCCTGGAGTCGGAGGTTGTTGACGCAGCTCAGGCTTTTCTCGAACACCTGCGGGCCCATGATCGCCGAGCCGACCGACAGGACGACGCCGTGATCGAGAGTCTCGACCGAGCCGCCGAACAGACTGAAATCGATCCCCGCCGCCCGGCCGATCGCCGCGCCGTTGAAGATCGGATGGTTGGCGATGATGTCGTAGCCGACGCCCGGGTGGACGGTCATCGGGATTCTATGCTGAAACGCTTGCGCGAGGATCGAGGCGTGCTTCCAGCGGTGCTGGACGGCGATCCGGCCGGACGGCAGGCCGTGGGCGCGGATCGCCAGCAGGGCGTCGGCCCGCGCGGGGGTCAGCGGGTGCGAGGGTTCGGCGCGGATGGCGGCTTCGAGGTCGTCGGCCGAGGGGAGGTCGACGCCGTCCTCGGCGATGAACCGTCCGAGGCCGACGCCGTAGCCGTCACCCCGAAGCGCGGCGGCGAGGATCGCCAGGTGGATGTTCCGCCCGGTCTCGTCCCACGAGCCGAACGAGCCGGTGGGGACGTTCGCCCGCACGCTCTCGGTCGACCGGCCCAGCCAGGCGTATTCCCAGTCGTGGATCGTCCCCGCGCCGTTGGTGGCGAGGTGGGTGATCCATTCGTTCTTCATCATCCGTCCCAGGATCGCCGCCGTGCCGTTCCGCAGCAGGTGAGCGCCGTAGATCAGTATCACGCCGGCCCCCTGCTCGCGGGCTCGCTTGATCCGCCGGGCGCACTCGGCGATGCGGTCGGCGACGGCCGGCGCGCATGGCGCGGGGGGGGCGTCGGGGTCGAGGAGGATGTCGTCGGCCCTGGTCAGGCTCTGGCGCTCTTCGAGCGGGAAGACCTTCAGCCGGGTGAGGTCGAGGGGCTTGGTGTTCATGAGCCGAGGATCAGCTCCAGGAGGGCGACGCCGTCGCGGAAGTCGGGAATGACGACGTCGGCGCCGACGCTGGAGAGCCGTTCGAGCTTCCAGGGGTCCATCCGGCCCGAGCCGTTGTTTGCCTCGTCGCTGGCGACCGCCACGGCCAGGCCGCCGACTTCCTTGGTGTTCTGGATCTCGACGTACCCGTCGCCGAACGACAGGAGCTGTTCGCCCTGGATGTCGTTCTCGCGGATGATCCGGTCGATGACCATCTTCTTGGAGAACGTCTTGAAGTCGTCCTGGGCGCCGTAGATGTGCGGGCCGAAGTAATGGGTGAGTCCCAGCAACTCGGCCTCGCGCTTCACGAACGGCTCGTCGGTGCCGCTGGCCAGGTACATCGGCAGGCCGCGGCGGACGAGATCGTCGAGCAGCAAGCGAGCCTCGTGCACGAGGTGGGCCTCGGGCTTGACGGTGCCGTTGCGCAGGCCCTCGGTCCGGTCGTTGATCCGGAGGTCGAGACGGCGGAGGTATTCGTGCTTGTACCAGAGCGGCTCGCGCGGCTCGCCGCCGCGCTCGCGAATCCGGTCGGCGAGCTGGATCATCTGGTAGATGGTCTGCTTGCCGTTGAGCCGCATGATGTCCTCGAACGCCAACCGGCGGCGGTCGTCGTCGGTCTCGCCGTCGACTGCCGGCAGCATCTCGGTGAACATCGGCACCATCACTTCGGGCCAGCCCTGGCGGATCAGCGACAGGGTGCCGTCGAAATCGAACAGAACGTGGCTGATGGTGGGACGAGGCTGAAACGACGGACTGAGGATCACGTCGGAGGTGAACGGTGAGGGCTTCATGCCGGCTTCTTCTCCATGAAGGCGTAGCAGATCAGGTGGTAGATCGTCATCTGAACGTCCTCGACCCGGCCGTAATGCGTGTCGTCGACGACGATCGTCTGCTCGGCCAGTTCCGCCAGCCTGCCGCGCTTGGCGCCGACCAGGGCGACGGTGCGGAGGTCCTTCGCGCGGGCCCACTCGACGGCCTTGACGAGGTTGGGCGAGTTGCCGCTGACGCTGCTGGCGATCAGCAGGTCGCCGGGGCGGGCGTAGTTTTCGAGCGGGCGGACGAAGACGTCGTCGTAGCTGTAGTCGTTGCCGATGGCCGTCAGCCAGGCGACGTTGTCGGCCAGGGTGATGATCCGGAACCTGCGGCCGGCGACGTCGCTCGCCCCCTTGCCCAGGTCGGTGGCGAAGTGCGACCCGCTGGCCGCGTTGCCGCCGTTGCCGATCACGAAGATCTGCCGGTCCTCGTTCCACGCCTGGCGGACCGTCTCGATGAGCCGCTCGACGGCGTCGAGCGGAACGGAATCGAGGGCCTTATGCTGGGCCTCGATGTATTGGGATAACCAAGTTCGCATGAGAGTAAGCTCGGCTGGATGTCGGTTGGGGGAGTCGCGGCGGGGTCGACGTCGAACCTCCATCGATCATAGTCCGAGGGCGCGTCGGGAGGCGATGGGTGTCTTACGGAAACAGGCGCGAAGCGATGCACCTGGCCGCCGATCCGACCCGGGACTTGCCGGGTTTTCCACGGGCCGGTACTTTGGATCACGTCGATCGCGTCCCGCCGAGCTGGTTTCCCCGGGTTTCGAGTGTTCGTCGCAAAGTCTTCCTCATGAACCGAGTTCGATGGCGAAAGCGGTTGATCCTCGCGGTCAAGGTCGTGGTGGCGGCGGCCGTGGTGTGGGGAGTGGGCCGGCACGTCTTGCGGACGTGGAGCGACCTGAAGCGGCATGAGCTGGTGCTTCAGGTCTCGCCCGCTTACCTGGCGGTTTCGGGGCTGCTCTACCTGGTCGGGCTCACGCTCTGCGCGCTGTTTTACGACGACGTTTTGAAGGCGAGTTCGACGCCGATCCCGCGTTTGGCGGCGGTCCGCGCGTACCTGATCAGCCACCTGGGCAAGTACGTGCCGGGCAAGGCGATGGTGGTGGTGATGCGGGCGGGGATGTCGGCGCAGCACGGCGCCCGAGGGGCGACGGCGGCGATCGCGACCTTCTACGAGACGCTCGTGATGATGGCGTCGGGCGGCCTGATCGCGGCGGCGGGCTTCGCGATGGGGGGGCCGTCGCCGCTGGCGACGGTCAACCTGCCGGTGCTGGGGGCGACCTCGATTCCGGTCTTCCAGCTCGCCAGCCTGGGGAGCCTGGGGTTGGGCCTGGGGTTTCTGGTGGTGGTCTGGCCGTCGGTCTTCCGGCGGATCGCGCTCGTGGCGAGCCTGCCGATCCCCGGCGCGGGGCCGGACGCCCTGCCCCGCTTCACGAAGCGCTTGATGGCGCTGGGATTGGCCCGCGCGAGCCTTTCATGGCTGGCGCTGGGGCTGAGCCAGCTCGCGGTGGTCCGGGGGTTGACCCCGTGGGGGTACCGCGAGCTGCTCGCCACGTATCCGCTGGTGGTCGCGAGCGTGGCGCTGGCGACGGTCGCGGGGTTCGTAATCGCGGTGTTTCCCGGCGGCCTGGGCGTGCGGGAAGGCGTCTTGATGTATGCTTTGGGGCCGGCGCTGGGCGTCGACCTCGCGGTGGTCGCGGCCCTGGTGTTGCGGCTCGTCTGGGTGGCCGCCGAGTTCGTGGCGGCCCTGGCGGTCGGGCCGCTGGCCTCGCGCGGCGACATTCCGCCGAACCCTCTTCCGCAGCCTTCCACATCGGGATCGTCATGATCAGCGTCGTCATTCCCGTTTACAACGAAGAAGGCAGCCTCGTGGCGCTCCACCGCGAGCTTTCGGCGGTGTTCTCGGCAGGAGCGCTGGGGCCGGTCGAGTTCCTGTTCGTCGACGATGGCAGCCGCGACGGCTCGTGGGAGGTCATAACCAGCCTCGCGAGCCGCGATCCCCGGGTCGCGGCCATCCGGCTCCGCCGCAACTTCGGCAAGGCGTCGGCCCTGACGGCCGGCTTCCAGGCCGCGCGCGGCGAGCGGGTCTTCACGCTCGACGCCGACCTTCAGGACGACCCGGCCGAGATCCCGAGATTCCTCGAACGGCTCGATGAGGGGCTCGACGTCGTCAGCGGTTGGAAGAAGACGCGGCACGACCCCTGGCACAAGGTCTATCCGAGCCGGGTCTTCAACCAGATGGTCAGCCGCCTGACGGGCTGCGTCTTGCACGACCACAACTGTGGGTTCAAGGTGTACCGGTCCGAGGTGCTCGCCGAGGTCGGCATCTACGGCGAGCTGCACCGGTTCGTGCCCGCCCTGGCCCACGCCCGAGGCTTTCGGGTCGGCGAGATGGAAGTCAACCACCGGCCGAGGCGGCACGGCCACTCCAAATACGGCGTCGCCCGCTTCTTCAAGGGGTTCCTCGACCTCCTGACCGTCACCTTCCTGACCCGGTTCCGCCATCGCCCGCTGCACATATTCGGCGGCACGGGCTTGGTTTTGCTCGGTCTGGGGCTGCTCGGCATGACCTACCTCGCGGGCGTCTGGCTCGCCGGAAGCTGGCTGCCCGAGTACCGGCCGATCGGCAACCGGCCGATGCTCTTGTATTCGATCGCCCTCCTGGTGGTGGGCGTGCAGCTTTTCAGCCTGGGCGTCCTCGCCGAACTTCTGACCGCGTCCTCGATCCGCTCGGCCGACATGTACAGCATCGCCGAGACCATCGATCCGGACGCCCCCACCCCCGAGACCTGACCCGCCATGAGCAACGCCGATCTTGACCTCGTCGTCGAACCGCGAGGACCCCGCCCCGAGCCCCGGCGCATCGCCGGTTCGATCCTGATCGTCGCGGCCGTGGGCCTGGCCCTCGGCATCCTGCTGCGGCAGCCGACCATGATGGGCGCCAACGACATCTCGCGCTGGTGCACCGTCTGGAGCCTGGTCGAACGCGGGACCTACGTCATCGACGACTGCCCCTGGCAGTCCGAGACCCAGGACAAGATCCAGAAGGCGATCGGCGCCGACGGGCAAGGCGAGAAGCACTACTTTTCGAGCAAGCCCGCCCTGCTGTCGACCGTCATCGCCGCCATGGTCTACCCGGCGCGGGTGATCGCCGGCGTGCCGCTCGAAAAGGTCGTGCTCCAGGAGCGCGAGCCACGATGGGGGCAGGTCCCCGACGAGACCAAGCCCGGCAAGGTCAAGGGGGTGTTGACGACCCCCGATCAACCGGTCAAGTGGCCGGTCTTCATCTTCTATTTCAAGCCGGTGCTGATCGCCCTGAACATCCTGCCGTTCTGGGGGTTCCTCGTCCTGTTCGGCCGGCTGCTCGACCGCTACGCCAAGACCGACTGGGCCTGGTTCTTCAGCCTGACCGCCGCGGCCTTCGGGACCTACCTGCTGCCGTTCACGCAGACGCTCAACAACCACACGCTGGCCGCCTTCAGCGCGTTCTTCGCCCTCTACCAGTTCCTCCGGATCTGGGACGAGCACGAGGTTTCGGCCTGGCGGTTCGCGACGGTCGGTTTCCTGGCGGGCTTCGCGGCGACCAACGAGCTGCCGGCGGCGGCGTTCGTGGCGTTGCTCGGCGGGCTCCTCGTGTTTCGGTTCCCCGCGAAGACCCTCGCCTGGTTCCTCCCCTTCGCCGCCATCCCGATCCTCGCCCTGATGACCTCGCAGTACGCGGCCTTCGGCAAGTTCGCGCTGGCCTACGAGGAATTCGGCACCGAGGCGTATCTGTTCGAGGGAAGCCTCTGGAAGACGCCGCTGGAACTCGACGCGCTCAACGTCCCCTGGCTCGATCCCGAGGAAGCGGCCCGGCGCGGTATCGTCGGCGAGTCGTACGGGCTGTACCTGTTCCACATGACGTTCGGGCATCACGGATTCTGGTCTCTCACGCCGATCTTCCTGTTCGCGGCGGCCGGGTTGGTCGGTCTCCTGCGAGGTTCGGGCAAGGGGGCCGCGGCGCTCGCCGTGGGGCTGGTGGTCGCGGGGCTGGGCGTATGGGGCGTCGATCTGTTTCGGCCCGATCTCTTGTCGTCGGGGGGGGCGCTGCATCCGTACCTCTGGGTCGGCTGGGTGATCGCCGGTCTGACCGCGCTCCTCGGATTGGTGATCTGGCTGAACTCGATCCGCGACGGCGGGAAGCCGATGGCGGCCGTCGCCTGGATGACGCTGGCTCTCACCTTGATCCTGTTCGCCTTCTATACCTGGAACCCGAAAGCCCGCAACTATGGGGGAGCGACCCAGGGCCTGCGGTGGCTGTTCTGGCTGATTCCGTTCTGGCTGCTGATGCTCCCCTCGGCCCTCGACGCGATCGCCGATCGGCCTTGGCTGAGGAAGCTGGCGATGCTGGCCTTGTTCGTGTCGGTCCTTTCGGTCGGCTATTCGACGCGCGGCCCCTGGAGCAATCCGTGGATTCAGGACATGATCGAGCATATGGGCCTGTATTCGCTTCGTAGGTGATCGCCCGGAACCGCGCGAGTCGGGTTCGAGGGCGTTGGGAGGCTCTCCGATGAGCAAGCCGTTCGCCGATCGTTACGAGGCCGGCCGGGTGCTGGCCGAGAAGCTTTCGAATTATGCGGGGCGGTCCGACGTGGTCGTGCTGGGGCTCCCTCGGGGGGGCGTGCCGGTCGCCTTCGAGATCGCGCGGGCGCTCGACGCGCCCCTCGACGTGTTCCTGGTTCGCAAGCTCGGGGTGCCCGGCCACCAAGAGCTGGCGATGGGGGCGATCGCCTCGGGGGGGGCCGTGGTCCTCAACGACGAGGCGATCGAGGCTCTCGGGATCACCCTCGAGGAGATCGACGAGGCGATCGAGCGGGAGCGCCGGGAGCTGGAACGCCGCGAGCGGATTTACCGCCGCGACCGCGCGGCCGTCGACGTGGCCGGCAAGATCGTGATCGTGGCGGACGACGGCCTGGCGACCGGCTCGACGATGCGGGCGGCGGTCGCGGCCTTGAGAACCCAGAAGCCGGCCGCGATCGTGGTCGCCGCGCCGACGGCCGCGCTGGAGACCTGCGAGGCGATGGGTGCGGTCGCCGACGAATGCGTCTGCGCGATCACCCCCACCCCGTTCCGCGCCGTCGGGCTCTGGTACGAGAACTTCGAGCAGACGACCGACGACGAGGCTTGCGCCCTGCTGAAGCGAGCGGCGGAGGCGGCGGAAGGGCCCGCCTGAGGCGGGCGCGGGTCACACGTTCAGGCCGGTTGAAGCCGTCGTCGTCACGCGGCGGTCGGATTCAGCGAGCGTCGCGGGGACGACCATCGTGATCCTCGTGCCGCGTCCCGGCTGGCTCTCGATTTCGAGATCGCCCTCGTGGGCCACGGCGATGGATTGGCAGATCGCCAGGCCCAGCCCCGTGGCGCTTGAGTGTCGCGGCCGCGCGCTGTCGACGCGGTAGAACCGGTCGAAGATGTTCGGAAAGTGCTCCGAGGCGATGCCGATTCCGGTGTCCTCGACGTACAGCCGGGCCTGGCCATGGCGGAAGTCCAGCCCGACGCGGATGCGACCTTCGGCGGGCGTGTACTTGACGGAGTTGTCGATCAGGTTGAACAGCAGGCGGCGGAGTCGGTCGTGGTCGCCGTGCACGATGCAAGGGGCCAGAGGCTCAACCAGGTCGAGCTCCAGTTGATCGGCGTTTGCGACGATCCGCATGTGCTCGGTCACGCCGCGGGCCAGGTCGTCGAGACGGAGATCGGCGAACGACGGTTTGTCCGCGGCGTCCTCGCGACAGAGGAACAGCAGGTTCTCGGTCATCCGGGTCAGGTGGTCGATCTCCTCCAGCATGTTCTCAAGCGTGTGTCGATAGAACTGGGGCTCGCGGCCTTGCCGCAGCGTCACCTCGGCCTCGTTGCGGAGGGCGGCCAGCGGCGTTCGCAGCTCGTGCGCGGCATCGGCGGTGAACCGCTGAATCTCGCCGAACGATCGTTCGAGGCGGGCGATCATGCCGTTGAGCGTCCGCGTCAGACGCCCCAGCTCGTCGTCGGGGTTCAAGGAGTCGAGCCGCAGGTCGAGCCGGGTCGCGGTGATCTTGTCGGCCTCGGCGGCCAGGCGGTCGACCGGCGCGAGCGCTTTGCGAGCTAGAAGGTAGCCGCAGCCCAGGGCGCACACCAGGAGCGCCGGGCCGGTGAAGAGGAGGATCTCGCGCAGTTCCCCGAGATGCTTGTCGTTCTGGGTGGAGCCGTGTGCAATCTGGACCAGAAGCGATGCGTACGGCGTCGCAATCTCCTTGCTGAGCATCCGATGGCGGCCCTCCAGCGGGAGATCGACGTCCTCAAAGACGCCCTCCTTCAGATTGCCAGGCGCGATCGACTTCGGCAGGCCGATATCGACGATCCGTTCACTCCGCAGCCACGTGTTGTCGCCGTTCTCGGTGACCTGCATCTCGTAGACCGGGTGTTGGTCGAACTGCCATGTCAGGTGGTCCCTCAGCATCCTCTCGTTGTCGGCTCGGCTGATCTGTCCCTCCATGACGACCATCTGGTGGTCGAGGGCCTGGTCGGTCCTCGATTCCAGTAGGCGGTCCATCAAGAGGTAGACCGAGACGCTGAACACCGCGAGGACGGTGGCCAGCACGGCGCCGTACCACAGCGTCAACCGCAATCGGATGCTGAGTCGGCTCATACGACGTCCTTCAAGACGTAGCCCACCCCGCGCACCGTGTGGATCAGCGTCGGCCGGTCGGGCCGCTCGACCTTCTTGCGCAACAGGGTGATGTAGACGTCGATCGTATTGGTCAGCGTGCCGCTCGTCTCCTTCCAGACCTCGCGGGCGATCATCTCGCGGGTGACCGGCGTGTTCTTGTTGCGGAGCAGGAATTCAAGCAGCTCGAACTCGCGACGGGTCAGGTCGATCTCGACCCCCCCACGCACCACCGACCGCGCGACGAGATTCAGTTCGAGGTCGTCGGCCGAAAAGCAAAGCTCTCGGCTCAGCGTGTCTCGCCTAAGCAACGCCCGCACCCGGGCCAGCAGCTCGGTGAAGGCGAACGGCTTGACCAGGTAGTCGTCGGCCCCCGAATCGAGCCCCTCGACCCGCGCGTCGATCCCGTCGCGCGCGGTCAGGATCAAGACCGGCTTGGAGAACCCGTCGTCCCGCAACCCCCGAAGCACGTCCAGGCCGTCGCGTTCCGGCAACATCAGGTCCAGGATCACGGCGTCGACGGGGATCGTGCTCGCTTGCTCGAACGCATCGCGACCGTCCGACGCGGTTAACACATCGTAGCCTTCTTCACGAAGTCCGCGCTCCAGGCTCTGAAGCAGCTTCGGCTGGTCTTCCACTACTAGCAGGCGCGGCATGTCGTGCCCCCGACGATTTTCTGTGCTCTCGCTCATACTTCGGCCTTCCGCAACTTTGCAGCCTATCTCACTAGGAGATAATGGTCATCGTTATTGCGTGATTAATTTTACTTCATATTAAGGTGGCGGCATGAAGTTGCCCATAGGTTTGCAAAGACTTTGAGTCCGCCTCGGGCTCGACTACACTGGATGCGGTCGACGACGCTCGTTCGTCGCAACGTCCCGAGATCGATCGACGAATCGATCGATCCATCCCGCGAGAGGAAGCCACGTGCGACTCGAAGAGATGAGCTGGCCGACGGTGTCGTCGGTCTCCCGGGACGCGGCCGTCGTGGTCCCGATCGCCGCCGTCGAGCAGCATGGCGCGCATCTGCCGGTCTTCACCGACAGCATGCTGCTGGGCGAGGTCGTGCGCCGGTCGGCGGAAGTTCTGGGCGACGAGGTCGTCTGGGCGCCCTTGCTCTGGCTGGGCAATTCGCACCATCACATGGATTTTCCCGGGACGCTTTCCGCCGCCCCGAGGACTTACCTCGACGTTTTGGGCGACCTGATCGAGAACATGCTGACGCATGGATTCCGTCGGATCGTCCTCTTAAACGGCCACGGCGGCAATATCGTCCCCGCGAGCCAGGCCGTCTTCGAGGCGCGCCAGCGCCATCGCCAGCGGACCGACCTCCTCCTGCTCTCGGCGACCTACTGGCTGCTCGGCTCCCAGCCGACGGACCTCGGACCAGGGTTCGTTCAGAACAGCATGGGCCATGCGTGCGAGTGGGAGACCTCGATGATCCTCAAGCTCGCGCCGCGCCTGGTCGGCGAGATCGACGCGATCGAGCCCGTGTCGATGGGCGACCCCTTCGAGCCGGCCTCGCGCGGCTGGATCACCAAGGATCGAAGCGCCCCGGGCCACATCGGCGACCCGCGCCAGGCCAGCGCCGAGAAGGGTGAAATCCTCTTCAGCCGATTTTCCGAAGACGTCGCGGCCTTTTTGAAGCGGGTGGCCTCCTGGGACGGCCGGTCGTGGGGATCTGAAAAATGAGCCTGGACCCTTCGCTCGTCGAGCCGGCCTCGACCCGACCACCGACCTCTCTGCGCACCTGGGCCGTCTGCGGCCTCATGCTGCTGGCGACCATGCTTAATTACATGGACCGCCAGGCGCTCTCCCAGCAGGCGACCGACGTCCGGAGCGAGTTGAAGCTCACCAACGAGGACTACGGAAACCTTGAGACCGGCTTTGGGATCGCGTTCGCCGTCGGCGGCGTGGCGACCGGGTTCCTGGTCGACCAATTCAGCCTCCGCTGGATGTATCCGGCGGTCCTGCTATTGTGGTCGGCCGTCGGATTCGCCACCGGCTGGGTGACCAGTTATCGCGAGTTGATGATCTGCCGCGTCTTGCTCGGGTTCGCCGAGGCCGGCCAGTGGCCCTGCGCGCTGGCGGCGTCGCAACGGCTGCTGTCGCGGAGCAACCGGGCGCTGGGCAACAGCATCCTCCAGAGCGGCGCGTCGCTGGGGGCGATCATCACCCCCTTGGTCATCCTCGGGCTGAATCAACCGGGGGTGATCGGCAACTGGCGGCTGCCGTTCCGCGTGATCGGCGCCCTGGGCGTGGTTTGGGTCGCCGCCTGGCTGATCTTGATCCGGCCCCGCGATCTCGAACTGAAGGATCAGGGCGCCGCGCCGACGAGCCAGGACGACCGCGAGGCCGCCGACGTCGACCGCGCCACCCGGGTGCGACGGTTCGCCGCGCTCATCGTGGTGGTGATCGCCATCAACATCTGCTGGCAGTATTTCCGCGCCTGGATGCCGATGATGCTCAAAAAAGAGCACGGCTATGGCGAGACGACGATCCAGTGGTTCTCGTCCGCCTATTACATCGCCGCGGGCGTCGGCTGCCTGGTCGTGGGGGGCCTCGCCAAGTTCCTTACGTCGCGGGGATGGTCGGTGCATGGGGCGCGAATGGCGATGTTCGTCGGCTGCGTGGCCCTGACCGCGCTGGGATGCGTGGCGGCCTACTTGCCGGCGTCGCCACTGCTGCTGATCCTCCTGCTGGCGGTCGGGTTCGGCTCGCTCGGCCAATTCCCCACCTATTACGCCTTCACCCAGGAGATCTCGACCCGAGGGATGGGGAAGGTGACAGGCGCGTTCAGCTTCGTGGCCTGGATCTCCGTCGCCGCCGTGCAGGGGCCCATCGGTCGATGGATCGACCAGACGGGTTCCTACGCGGCCGTGACCCTGATCGCCGGCCTGGCCCCGATCGCCGCGGCGCTCGCGCTCTTGATCCTCTGGAGGCCGGCGAAACCCGTCCGCTCGACTTCGGCCGCGAGCGCGGCCGCAACACCGGACCTGGAGGCGACTCCGTCGTGACGCGGAGTCGCCTCGTCGAGCGCGCGGCGAGGCCGATCGATCACGACTGCTTCCGACATCGGCACTGAATCTGGTACGACAAGATGTCGTGGAACAGCCGGAAGGTGATCGTGTCGAACCCCTTGATCCATCGACCGCGCCAGGAGTGGCTCTCGTACTTGTCGAACCACTTTTCGAACGATAGATCGGCGTTCTTGCACCACCGTTCGAGGCGGCGTCGGCTCATGTTCTGGATGTGGGTGGCGTCGAAGGTCCCCATCGATTTCTCAGGCCAGTCGCCCAGGATGATGAACTGGGCGATCACGTTGAGGTTTCGCATGTTCGGGACGCTGATGACGACCCAACCTCCGGGCCGGACCGCCCGGACGTAAGACGCCAGCGCGTCCCACGCGGCGGGGATGTGCTCGATCACGTCGGCCAGGATCAAGCCGTCGAGGCTGTCGTCCTCGAACGGACGGCGATCGTCGGGAGCGATGACGCGTGCCGAGGTCAGACGCCGCTTGGCGACCTCGATCGCCTCTTCGCTGACATCCACCCCGTGGACCTCACGTCCCTTTTCCACCAGGAGGGCCTCGGTGACCCCGCGGCCGCAACCGACCGAACCGATCTTCACGCCGTCGTCGGGGATCATCCTGAGGATGTCCTGACGCACGTAATCGAAGTACGGGTACGATTCCGTCGGGGTGGTAGGCGTGTCCGGCGAGGCTTGCGTTTCCAGGTGCGACATGACGTCTATTCGATCTCCAGTACGGTGGTTGTAACCCATCGATGGGCTTTGCCGCGTCCCGTGGTTCTCGACCCGACGCGCCGGCCTCATCTCCATTCCATCCCATGATTAACACCACGTCGACTCGGCCAAGGACGCGGCCGCTTTCGAAGTGTAACCCCCCGCCTCCGCGGCCGACAAGACTCGACGACGAAGAATCACCTCGGGGCCCCGGCCGGGGGCGGACCACAACACAGCTCCTTCAAGTCGCCCCGCGCGCAAGGCGCGATGAAAAAAAATTACGGTGCCGGAAGACCGGGCCAGGTCGGTCCGATCTGACGCTCAATTCCCTAGGACCTCATGCCACGGGTCCGCGCCTTGCTTCGAGTGGCGATTTGGGGACGTCGCGCCGAGTGACCTACCGGTGACTCTCGCCACCGTTTTTCAGACCGATCCTGCACGGTCTCACGTTCGATCTCGGGGGAGCATCCACTCTCTGCCGACTTTCTGAATTCGAATCGCTTCGCCGAACGTCCGGCACCCGCGGTGTTGCGTCTTGCTTGAATTTGCATATGCGTCTCGATCCCACGAGGCGAATCGTCCAGTCATGATGGCATTGTTATCGTCATGACTGTGGTTCGTCGTCTCTATTGAGATCTTGTTATGAATCATGTTTCGACGGTTCTGGCGTATTTCGGCCCCGAAGTTCAGCTTCCGGTGATCTCGCTGGTCGGCTCGATTGTGGGCTTGGTGATGATGGCGGGCGCATTTCCGTTCCGTCTGGCCAAGGAGCGAATCCGTCGCTGGAAGGCCGTTGCGTCGAGCCGAGGTTCGAGGACGTGACCAGGTTGCAGGGCGACGAGCTGGGCGCTCCGGCCGAGAGAAGCATCAAGGAACCTGCGGATGAGACCGGGACGAGGGACGTTGGCGCGTTCGGTGGCGTGAGGCTGCGGGACGTCCTGGCGACGTCCGCGTGGTTCGGCCTGGCGGCGGGGTTCCTTGAATTGCTCCTGTTGGTGGTTCGGGTCCAACTTCAGGAGAAAGGGTTTTTCCTGAGGAGCCGCCATTTCGTCTGGATGGTTCCCGCGTCCGACCTGCTCCTGTTCCTGGGGTTGGGCGTTCTGTGCTCGTTCGCCCTCTCGAAGTTCGCCGGTCGATCGGCCAACCGCGTGGTCCTGGCGATCTTCTTGTTCGCGGCCGTCCTCTGTCAGCTCATGCTGGTGCGCGGCTTGCATTCAGCCACCTGCGTCTTGCTCGCCGGCGGCCTCGCCGTCCGCGGCTCGCCCTGGCTCGAACGCCGTGCCGACGGCCTGCGGCGGGTGGTCCGTCACAGCCTGCCGATCCTGTTCGCCGCGCTGGCCGCGCTGGGGTCGATCGTGTTCCTGCACGACGCTCGGGCGCGGGTCTGGCGGCGGGGCGACCGAGCGGCCCTGGCGGGACGCGATCTCAACGTCCTCCTGATTGTGCTCGACACCGTCCGCGCCGATCGACTGAGCCTCTATGGATACGACCGCGACACGACCCCCAATTTGAAGCGGCTGGCCGAGCGCGGCGTCCGCTTCGACCACGCCCGCGCCGCCGCGTCGTGGACGTTGCCTTCGCATTCGAACATGTTTACGGCGAGGTGGCCGAGCGAGCTGGGCGTCGAGCGCAGGGGGTGGCTCGACGGCGGCTATCCGACGCTCGCCGAGCACCTGCGCGATTCGGGCTATGCGACGGGGGGCTTCGTCGCCAACCCGTTCTTCTGCGGCCACGAGTCGGGCCTGTCGCGCGGGTTCCAGGTCTACGCCGACTACCCGATCACGCTCGGCGAGGTCGTCCGATCGTCGTCGTTGGGCTGGTTCCTCACCCGCGCCGCGATGCGCGCCCAGTCGCTGACGGGTGCCTGGCGGCCGGCCGGCTCGGTCCGCGACGTCGACCTCGACTTCTCGCGCAAGGACGCCTCGACGGTCAACCGCGAGTTCCTCGACTGGCTTGCGAAGACCGGTCCGAAGCCGTTCTTCGCCTTCCTCAACTTCTTCGACGCGCACGACCCCTACCTCCTGCCGCGCGGGGAGACCCCTCGGTTCACGCCGGAAGGCCTGTCGAGCCGGGCGTCGGCGATGCTTCGCGATTGGCAGAAGATCGACAAGAAGGCCCTCGGCCCCGACGAAGTCCGGATCGCCCGCGACGCCTACGACGACTGCCTTGCAGCCCTCGATCAGCGGATCGGGGCGCTCGTCGACGTCCTTCGCGAGCGGGGCGAACTCGATCACACCCTGTTGATTCTGACCTCCGACCACGGCGAGCAGTTCGGCGAGCACGGCGACTTTGGCCACGGCCTGAGCCTCCACGGCGAGGAGGTCCACGTCCCCCTGCTGATCAGCCTGCCCGGCCGGCTCCCCGAGGGCCGCGTCGTCTCCGAGGCGGTGAGCCTGCGCGACCTGCCCGCCACGGTCCTCGACGTGCTCGGACTCGCGAAGAACTCGCCGTTCCCTGGAGCCTCGCTGGCGACCACCTGGGGCGCGTCGCCGGCCGAGCCGTCCCAGGCGATCTCGACCCCTTTCTCCGAGCTTCGAGGGCCGGTCGACGAGCGCGACGTCCAGGAGCATACGGACGCCCGCAAGAGCCTGAAGGCCGTGGTCGCCGAGAACCATGCGTACATCCGCCGCGGCGACGGCTGCGAGCAGCTCTACAACCTCGAAACCGATCCCGGCGAGACGTCGGACGAGTCGGCGAACGGGGCGCTCTCCCAGGTGCTCGACGCCTGCCGAACCGCCCTGGACGAGGTCCTCTCCACGATCGAGCCGTCCGCGACCCGCTAGCGCGGACGGCCGCTCGGATCAGGCCTGAGGCGGATCGATGTGGAAATCGATCACCAGCGGGAGATGGTCGGAGGCGTCGCGGGCGAGCCGCGAATGGGCGATCCGCGCCTGCCGGACGATCAGTCCGCCGCGCGTGAACGCCTTGTCGATCGCCGTGACCGGGAAGTACGCCGGGAACGACCGGAACCGCGACCGCGGCGAGGTCAACTGGCGGAAGCCCCCCCGGCCGAGCACCCCCGGTCCGAGCGTGTTCCGCCAGTCGTTGAAGTCGCCCACGATCAGGGTCGGCAAGTGAGAGCCCTCGCGGAAGAGGGCGTGCTGCAACAGGTGCTCGGCCTGCCAGTGGCGCTCCTTCTCGGCGAGGCCGAGATGCCAGTGGACGAGGTGTAACGGGCCTTCGGGCGTTGCGACGACGAACATCTGGGCACCCCTGGGCTTCCGTCGCTTGAGCCGCAGCGAGACCTGGTGGTGCGCCTGAAACGGCCACCGGGAGAGAACGAGGTTGCCGTACCCCCCTTCCTTCAGCTTGACGTTGAGCTGGTAGAGGTGGTCGGCCGGATGGAACGCCTCGACGAACCGTCGCGGTTGATCGTCGTGCCGCGTCCGCGCCACCTGGCGATCGACCTCCTGAAGGCAGATCAAATCCGGGTTCTCTTGCTCGACGACCTGGATCACGCGGTCGAGCCGATACCGGCGGTCACGCCCGCCGATGCCTTTATGGATGTTGTAGCTGAGTAGTCGCATGTTGATGTATAATAGGGATTAACCGCCCGGTCGTCCGGCGTCGGAATTCGGATTCTCGGGATGGGTTGCGGAATCCTTGGGTCTCGACCAGTGGAGATAATCGCCGAGTTTGGCCCCGGCGGCCAGGGCTTCGTGGCTCGGGCCACGGTTCTCGTCGTGTGAGATCGGCGCGTCGAGCGATCCTTCGGCCCGCCAGCGAGTGGGGACGGTCCCCCGGCGGACGCGACGGACGCCTCGCACGGCGAGGAAGTGGTAGATCGCCCGATAGAAGAACCAGAAGCCGATCACGTTGGGGCCGGGCAAGATCGCGAGCAGGGTCCCGAACGGAAGCGCGACGGCGTTGACGCCCATCCAGAAGGCGTGCGACCGCGATCGACGCTTAAGGAAGCGTTTCCAGTCTTTCTGGACGCGGTCGATCGACAGCGTCGCCGGGTAGTGAAGGACGACCTCGTTCGCGGAGCCGAACTGGACGAGCATCGTCTCGTCAGGGTGACTGAACGAATGGAGCCAGTTCCAGACCCGGCCGATCCGGCGCGTCACGCCTCCGTTCGGGTCGTCCATCCCCTTCTGGATCGTGTTCCATTTCCCCTCCGCCCACCCCCATAAGCCGGCCGATTTCGACGCGCCCGCGCCGGTCTTGTCCGCCGCGGTTTCGGAGGCGTCGTAGTAGAAGAACCGCTGGCCGTCCTGGGTCGACAGATAGTAGACGTTCACGATCGGGGAACTCTCCGTCCAGGCGAAAGCCGTTCAACGGGGTGGACGTCCATGAGACTCGGAGTTTCGTCGAGTCGTCAAGCGGCGTCAGGCGAGGATCGCCGAGATCGGCTTGCCGTAGTCGATTTCCAGGCGTTTATGGCCGGGGACTTCGAGGCGGTGAGGATCGAGGCCGAGCTGCTGGAAGACGGTGGCGTGGACGTCGGTGACGTAGTGGCGGTCCTCGACGGCGTGGAAGCCCAGCTCGTCGGTGGCGCCGTGGACCGTCCCCCCCTTGACGCCGCCGCCGGCCATCCAGATGGAGAAGCCGAACGGGTGGTGGTCGCGGCCGTCGCCTCCCTGGGCTCCAGGGGTCCGGCCGAACTCGGTGGCCCAGACGACCAGGGTCTCGTCGAGCAGACCCCGGCGCTTGAGGTCCTTGAGCAGGCCGGCGATCGGCTGGTCGACCTGGGCGCACATCGAGGCGTGGTTCTGGCGGAGGCCGCCGTGGGCGTCCCACGAGCCCGCGCCGCCGTTGCTGCCGTGGAAGATCTGGACGAACCGGACCCCGCGTTCGACCAACCGGCGGGCCGTCAGGCACATCTCGCCGAACGGCCGCGAGGCGTCGCGGTCAAGGCCGTAGAGGCCCGCCGTCGGCCTCGGTTCCTGGCCGAACTGCATGACCTCCGGGACCGCCGTCTGCATCCGGAACGCCAGCTCGTACGACTTGATCCGCGCCTGCAAGGCCTGGTCCTCGGGATGCTCGACCGCCGACAGCCGGTTCAACCGACCCAGGAGCGCCGATTCGCCGTCTTGCTCCTCGCGGTAGACGTCGCCGCCGGGCGACGCGAACGGCAGCGGGTTCTTGAGGTCGACGGCGAGCTGGACGCCGTCGTGCTCGGGGCCGAGGTAGTTGGCCCCGTGGCCCCCGAGCCCGCCGCAGCAATCGGCGATCGGAGTACCGAGCACCACGAACGCCGGGAGGTCGTCGTTGAGCGAGCCCAGGCCGTAATGGACCCACGAGCCGATCGTCGGGAACGGCCCTTCCAGCATGTGCCGGCCCGTGTGGAACTGAAGCTGCGCGCCGTGGTCGTTGTCGGTGGTCCACATCGATCGGACCACGGCCAGGTCGTCGACGCAGCCGCTGAGGTGCGGCCACCAATCGCTGATCTCGATCCCCGCCTCCCCGCGCTTGCGATAGCCGACCTGAAGCGGATAGAGGATCTGGCGGATGTGGCCGTTGGCCTGGTCGGCGACCAGGACCCGGACGTTCTTGCTCAGCGGGTTGGTGACGGCCCCGGCGTACGGAGTTTCGGCGATCGTCTTGCCGGCGTACTTGACGAGCGCCGGCTTGGGATCGAAGCTCTCCACGTGGCTCGTGCCGCCGACCATGAACACCCAGATGACGTTCTTGATCCGGGGCGGAAAGTGGGGCTTGCCATCGGGAAGCCGCCAGTCCAGATCGGCGTCGGCCCTCACGACCTGGTCGCGCTGGAGCATCGCCGAAAGGGCCACGCCGCCGAGGCCGAAGCCGAGGCCCGTCTGGGTGAGGAACGTGCGGCGGGAGTGACGACTGGCTTGATCGTTCATAAGGCGGCTCCGATCAATAAATCATCACGAAGTCGTTATGGTTGAACAGCACGTGGACGAGGTCCTCGCGAGCCCGCCGGGCCTTGTCGGCCGCCGGGGCCACCGCCGCGGCGGGGCTCGGCGGAAAGGCCGACAGCTTCGCCGGCTCGCCCAGTCGCTCGGCCTGGCTTCTCAGGAAGGCCGTACAGGCTTCCTGCTCTTGAGGACGAGGCTTGCGGCCGAGGACTCGCTCGAAGGACGTCGCGATGAACGCGGCGTCGTTGACCGGCGTCGTCTCCAGGGTCGCGGCCAACCGCCGGGCCTGCGCCAGGCTGAGTGGGCTGTTGGCCAGCGCGAGCGCCTGCTGGGGGACGACGCTCTCGGTCCGGCGGTAGCACGAAGTCACGTTCGAGGAGTCGAACATCCGCAGGAACGGCACCCGCTTCTCCTTGGAATGGCGGAAATAGAGGCTCCGGCGAGGGACGGTCATGGCCGTCTCGGGGTCGAGGTCCGGGCCGCCGAGGGCCAGGTCGAGGCCGCCGGTTAGCCACAGGAGGTTGTCGCGGACCGTCTCGGCCTCCATCCGCCGGGCGTTCATCCGCCAGTACTGCCGGTTGCCCGGGTCGGCGGCCAGGTTGGGATCGCCGGGGCCCCCGGTCGACGACCGCATCCGGTAGGCGCTGCTGGTGACCATCAGCCGGTGGATCGGCTTCATGCTCCACCCCGAATCGACCAGCTCGCGGGCCAGCCAGTCGAGCAAGGCCGGGTGCGACGGCGCTGAGCCGTTGACGCCGAAGTCGAAGACCGAGGCGACCAGCGGCGTTCCGAAGTGACGCATCCATATGTGGTTGATTGAAACACGTGCGGTGAGCGGGTTGTCGCGATGGGTCAGCCAGCGGGCGAGGGCCAGCCGCTTTCCGGAGGTCGTTCGAGGGTACTGGGGGGCGAGCGGGGAGTAGGCTTTCGCCTCCTGGCGGACGGCCTGCTCCTTGGTCTTGAGATCGAGCCGGGCCTTGTCGCGCTGGGCCTTGGTCGCGGCGGCGGCCTTCTTCCGCTCGTCGAGGCCAGGCGTCTTGGCGTCGACGACGGCGGTGTCGGCGTCGGCCAGGGCGAGGTCGGCTTTCGCCAGGTTCCATTCGGCCGTGTGGAGGTCGGCCCGGCGCTCGGTCTTGGCGGCCGACTGGGCCCTGGCCGTCGCGTCGGGCGCGGGCGGTTCGGAAAAGGCTGCGTCGTCGGCGTTGATCCGTTCGGTCAGACTGGCCAGGTTCGCTTTGGCGGCTTCGATTCCCTTGCGGGCGGCCTCGACGCCGGCCTTGGCGCGGGCGGCGGCGGTCGGGTTGGTCGCGGCGGCAAGGGTCTGGTCGGCCTTCTTCGCCTCGTCATGTCGGGCTTCCAACTCGGCCTGTGCGGCGTCGACCTTCGTCTTGCGGACGGCCGGATCGAGCCCCCGGTAGAACTCGAACCGGGGCACGGCGATCGGCTGAGGCGCGGCGAGGGCGACTTGCGTCTGGAGCACCTTCGGGAGTTTGGGATCGATCGGGTGGTCCTTGACGGGCTTCGCGGAATCGCCTCGCGTGTACAGGAACGTCGGGGTCGCGAGGTCGGCGTCGTAGACGCGGACCAGGCCGGACTTGGTCGCGTCGGGCTCGCCGGGCGCGGCGTCGGTGCGGACCTTGTGGGGCTCGAAGAAGGCCCGGAACCCGTAGTAATCGGTCTGGGCGATCGGGTCGTACTTGTGGTCGTGGCACTTCGCACAGTTGAGGGTGATCCCCAGGAAGGCCTTCGACGTGTGCTCCACTGTCGCGTCGAGCCAGGTGTCGCGATTGAACAGGTACCAGTTCCGGACGAGATATCCGGTGGCCCGGACCGCGTCGGCGTCGCCCGGCGCGTCCTCATCGGCGGCGAGCATGGCGACGATCATCTTGTCGTAGCCCCGGTCGGCGTTGAGCGACTCGACGATCCAGTCGCGCCATCGCCAGATATGGGGCTGGCTCTCGCGGACCTCGGCGCCGAAGCCGTCCCAATCGCTGTACCGCCAGACGTCCATCCAGTGCCTTCCCCACCGCTCGCCGTATTGGGGGCTGGCCAGCAGCCGGTCGACGATCGCCTCGTACGCCTGGTCGGAGGGGTCGCTCTCGAACTTCCGGACCTCCTCGGGCCTGGGCAGAAGACCGATCAGGTCGAGATAGAGCCGGCGGATCAAGACGGCCGGCTCGGCCCTGGGGCTTGGGGTCAGTCCGTGCCTCTGGTGCTCGACCGCGAGGAAGGCGTCGATCGGGTTGCGAACCCAGCCGGCCCGGTCGGCGGAGACGGCGGGGGCCGCCGGCCGCTCGGGCGCTCGAAACGACCAGTGCTTACGCGGGTCGGTTTGGGGCTTCTCGTCGGCCGGCGCCTTCGCCCCCTGGTCGATCCACGCCCGGAGCATGGCGACCTCGTCCTTGGACAGCGCCGACGCCTCCCCTTCGGGGGGCATCCGCGACTCGTCCCGCGTCACGGCCTCGACGATCAGGCTCTCGCCGCTCTTGCCCGGCTCCACGACCGGACCGCCGTCGCCCCCTTCGAGCATCGCCTTCGCCGTGTCGAGCCGCAGCCCCGACTTCTGCTTGAGGGCTCCGTGGCAGACGAAACAGCGCTTGTCCAGCAGCGGCTTGACGTCGCGCAAGTAGTCAACCGGCTTCGCGTCGCCGGCCCCGGCCGTCGGACCGGAAACAGCGAGCGCCGCCCCCAGCCCGAGGCATGCCAGAACCCGGCGCGAGGTCGTTCCGAATCTCACCGACATGGAACGTGCGGGCGACGTCATGGTGTGGATCTCGACCGCGAGTGTTTAACAAGGATTCAATCCCCCAGGCTACCCCAAGACGCCGCTCGCGACAAGGCGTCGCGGGCGACCTGCCGCTCTTTGGAAACAGCCCAAGTCCAGGCTCGGAGGCGTCGGCCGGCGCATCCGGAAATCCCCTGCGAATCCGCTCCACCCGCCTGTTGGGCACAACCACTTCCTACGGGTGTTCGCCTCACCCCTCGCGGAATTGGGTTCGATCGTCTCCAAAACACGCCCTTCGACGGCTCTCTGACCGGGCGGTTGCGACCCTGAACGGCCCACGCTCCGACCTTCTTCGACCGCGGTTCGACACTCGGCGGATTGTGTTCGTTCGACCCGCGAAATCGGCGTGTGTGATGCGTCCAAGTCCTTATGTTGATGGGGTTTGGCGGTGGTCCTGGGTTTGGCTTCGTTCGCCCCGAAAACCGCCGCTTTCTGGGCCTGCGATTGGGTTCGTTCGTCGAGATTTCGGGGCTCGGCCGACCGAGCCGAAGCCGGCCGATCGCCTTGGGGCGTTGGGTTCGTTCGCGCGTTTTTCCCCTACGAGAGGACGCGTCACTTACCCACCAACAGCCGGATTGTCAAAGACCTCGGGCGATTTCGAGAATTACCTACCATGAGTTTACGACGGTTCCCCCGTGTTGATCGGGAATCGGAATCCGGGCGCTACGGATTACCGCGCGGGACGATTGAAAGGATTTTCGCGATTTCATGCGATCTGGCGATTTTGATCGCGGTGTCGAGGGCGAGGCCGCGAGGTGGTTTGCGTTCGAGTTGCACACAACAATCAAAGCAGGCTGTCGCGAGCATGCCTTCTCCCCGCCTGCGGGGAGCGCGTCGTAGGCTCTGGTCGAGGGTCGAGGCGGTCGAACACCCCTCATCCGCCCCTGCGGGGCACCTTCTCCCGCAAGGGCAGAAGAGATTTCGGCCTCGGCCTGTGTGCGATCCAATGGTAGACCGCGTTATGGGAATGCACTCGCTGGCGCTTCGGGCTGGTATTCGGACCAGGACCCGGACCCGACCGACCGCGATTCACTCGCATTCTCATGAGGCCGGGTGTCCCGACGGCGTCATGATGGTTTGTATTCTGATCCATGAGCCCAATGGTTGGGTTCAGGCTTTCCTCGCGACGACCCGACGAGATCCCACGCCCAGCGCCGCCAGCACGCCCCAGATCAGGACCGTCGACGGCTCGGGGACCTGGGCGTCCTCGGGCGTCATGAGGAAGGCGTGGAGCTTGCCGTCGATCATCCCCTGGCCGACGATCCAGCCCGAATCGTTGATGTCCGTCGGGTGCAGGCCGCTCCAGCCGCTGGTCGGTGGGAGCAACTCGGTCAGCTTCCGGATCGTCGATCCGTCGTACAGGAAGTCGTTGCCGACGACCTGTCCCAGGTTGTTCAACGCGACCCCCTGGCCCCCCTCGTAGCCTGGCACCTTGGAGAGGTTCTTCCATTCGCCGGTTGTGGGGTTGAAGATGACGGTCGTCGGGGGCACCCCGGGGATCGCCGGGGTATTCACACTCCAGACGACCGCGAGGATGTCGTTCTTGTTGTTGATCCCGATCGCGACTCCGTGAGGGAGGAGCGGCGGGCCCGTCCACGACAGACCAGGATACCGGAGAGTCGCATTCATCAGGTCGATCGTTTGGCCGTCCCGAAACATCGCAGGGTGCATCTCGCGGCCGAGCGAACCGGTCATCATCGCTCCCACCACGACCCCGGAGTCGTTGATCGCATACGGGGCGACTGTCATGACAACGTTTTGCCTAACTCCGTTGTCGTAGATTTCGGCGGGGCCGGAATTGGAACTGCCGACACCAACCCCCGGTGAGGCGACGTATTGCCCCACGTTGTTGATGGATACGAACTCCCCACCCACGACCTGCCCGTGGTCGTTGATAGAGAGGGCGGGCCCCCCGGTGGGGTCGATCCGGGTGGTCTTGCCGTTGTCGTAGAGGAACGACTGGGTGCCCGTCCCGGACTGGGAGTAGCCAGGGCCTTGGCTGGGGACGTAAAACTTGCCGTCCGCGTCGTTGTAGGAGATGCCAACGACCTGGCCCTGGTTGTTGATCGAGGTGGCGACGCTGTTGGATTTGTCGGGGAGCGTCCCGAGGTCACGGATCGTGTACATCGGGACGGCGCGGGCTTCGGAGGCCGCGAGCGTCAGAAGGGCTGCGAACGCCAACGGCGCGATCACACGGCGCATCTGGTGCTGGGCGAAGAACATCACGACCCTCCTGGCCGTCCGGTCAACGACTCCAATGAGCAATCCCGGAGGAAAGGCTCCATGCTTGGAGACAATGGAGGTAGGTGATAGAGGAATCATCAGTCGTCGTCAAGGGCGACTATGGTTGAGCGTCGTCGATGGACGGCTTCCCGGCTCCAGGCGCGGCGGGGGCTGGAGGGGGGGCCGGCATCATGGTTTTATCCATGTGCATGATCATGTCGAAGTCTTCCGCGCGATAGACCCAGATCGGGCCTTGACCGAAGACGTAGTACGCGACGGTGGTCGACTCGTCGGGGTCTTCGAGGTCGAGCTTCGCCAGGAGGCGACGATAACCTTCGTACCCGGCGGTCTCGCCCAGGATTTCGAACGTCCGCAGCCGCTGACCCGCCGGTTGCTGTTGCTCCACGAACATGATCGGGCGGATCGTGGTCACCGTCCGCTCGATGCCCGGAGACGCGCGCCACGCTTGCAGGGATTTCTCGAGCGCTTCGCGGGCGAGCTTCGGGTCGGGCAGGTAGCGATCCGGATCGGGAGGCGGATTCGGGCCGCAAGACAGGCTCAATCCGACCGCGAGACCGCCGACGAGCCATCGTGCGAGCGGAAGGCTCGACAAACGTCTGTTCACGGATCGCCCCCTTCTCGATTCCGGTCGTCCCCCGGTGCCGCCGCCGTCCGTCGCAAAAGGGAACACCTGCGATCGAGCCCTTGTCAGAATGCCTTGCCGTATATTATATAGGAGCGTGGTGTCGTGCGTTGCAAGCTGTCAGAGCCGGCGAGGTCCACGAAGTTGGTCCAGATGAAGTCGCTCGTCCCACAACGACGGCGCACTCATGGTTGGCTTGTAGCAGGTCTCCTGCTCGCGAGCTGCGGATGGCTTGCGCCGTCCCGCTCTTGGGCCGGGTGTTCCCAGCACGTCACGACGAAGTGGGACGCCGCGCTGTCCAGGACCCGCTATCTCGACCGGCTGGATTGGTCCGGTGCTCAGTCGCCCGATTGGCGGCGGAGCGTCCCGATCGACCCATCTCCCGGACCGTCCTGCTCCGGCCCCCGATGCTCGCGCAACTCTTCGCAGCCCGTGACGGTTCCGCGCGCCCTGTCGCGAATCAACGCCTGGTGTTGCCTCGACCTCCGCGTGTTCGTCCCGCGAGCCGATTCCACCCCCTTCCCGTTCGACGACGACACGCCTTGCCCCTCGGATCGAGTCGACCCGATCGCCCGCCCGCCGTGGTGCTGATCCGGCGCTCCTCGCATTCGAAGCCGCCTGCTCCGTGACTGTTCCACGGACGCACGGTGAATGGAACCGCGCCTTTCCATGGATTTTGATTCGCCGCGATCTCACGCGCATTGAGTTCGTGCGTCCACCGGCGCTTTCGCTAGATGGGATTGGGGGTGTGAACCCGCCCCCCGGTTCGTTGTTTGAAGGCTCGATCCTCGGGTTCGCTTCATCATCATTTCCTTCATTCCCCGCGTCCCCTCCTCGATTGGGAAGGCCCCGTTATGCGGACTCGACGAACTGGATTCACGTTGATTGAATTGCTGGTGGTGATCGCCATCATCGCCGTACTCATCGCCCTGTTGCTCCCGGCCGTGCAGTCGGCCCGCGAGGCGGCCCGGCGCGCCCAGTGCGTGAACAATCTCAAGCAGATCGGCATCGCTTGCCACAACTACATTTCCAGCTTCCAGGTTCTGCCGTTCGGCAAGGGGCCGACCTACGGCCAGTTCGTCCCCGGCACGGCCGCCTACGCGCGATGGTCCGCGCACAGTCAGCTTTTGATCTACATCGAGCAAGGGAGCCTTTTCAACAGCATCAACTTCAACCTGGCCCCGGAGACGCCGGGGATGGCGGGCGACGTTCCGTTCATGCCGCCGTACCAGAACACAAACCGGGCGAACGCGACCGCTTCGAGGATTCAGGTGTCGGCGTTCCTCTGCCCCTCGGACGCCAACATGCCGAGCACCGACTGGGCCGGCGTCAACAGCTACCTCGGCAATATGCAGACGTGGGCCTGCGATCTGGGCGACAGCAACCCCTCCAGCGTCTCCCCGAGCGATGCGCCTCAGGGGGTCTTCTACTATTTAAGCTCGGTCAAACTCGCAAGTATCACGGACGGGACGAGCAACACCTGCTTCTTCAGCGAGAAGATCCGCGGCAACGGCCAGCGCGACAAGGACGCCCGCTCCGACTCAATGGTCACGGCGGCCCCGACAAGCCTGAACGACACTTACACGACCTGTAAGACCATGAACCCCGCGACGACCACGCGACTGACTCACGCCCAGGGCGCGAGCTGGGTGATGGGCGAAATGTGCTGCACCCAGTACAACCATGTTTCGACGCCCAACACCGCGACTTGCGCCGGGCTGGGCTTCGCCAACAACAGCATGGCCAACATGCCGATGGTGGTTCCGCCCTCAAGCCAGCATCCGGGGGGCGTGACCTCGCTCTTCGGCGACGGCAGCGTGAAATTCATCAAGGACGGCGTCGCGCTCATGACCTGGCGGGCCCTCGGCACGCGGAACGGCGGCGAGGTGATCTCGTCCGACGCCTACTGATGAGGTACATCACAATGCTCCGGACCTGCAACCTGGCCCGACCGGCGATCTTCACTACCACGGCCCTCCTCCTACTTCTCGCGGGCGGAGGGTGTGGGAACGGCGTCAGCGCGTCGCCGTCCGACGAGGCGGCTCGCGCCGCGCTCGAATCAGCTCTCAAAACCTGGCGAGACGGCGGCAAGCCCGGGAAGCTCGCGGGAACCGACCCCCCGGTCGAGGTTCACGACACGCCGTGGAGTCAGGGCGAGCTTCTGGGGGCGTACGAGATCCTCAAGAAAGAGGAAGCCGGCGCCACGGAGAAGAAATTCTCCGTCCGGCTCACTCTCGCGAAGCCCGAACGAACCGAGGACGTTCAATATCACGTGCTCGGCCTGAGTCCGGTGATGGTCTTTCGCGATCAGGACTACCAGCGCAACATCAACATGGAGGACGGCCCCAAGACGTCCAAGTCAGGCGGCGCGTCGCAACGTCGGAAAAGCACGGCGTCGCAGCGGTGAGGGTGGAATTGCAAGGAGAATAAGGATCGTCGGGGCGATTTCTCAACCGGGACGCCCCGAGCGGTCGATCTTACTTTAGCTCAGGAGGACGACTCGGAGGGCGGAGGAGTTTTGCTCATGGATGGGGACGATCGAAGGCGGCGAGGGCTGCGGGCGCCTTCGGTCGAGGCTCTGGAGGGGCGGACGCTGCTTTCCGGGTATTCGGGCCTGAGCCGGATGCGGAACGTGGCGACGAACACGGGGGTCTACCAGCTCCAGCTCAGCGGGCCGGGATTCCTCAAGGTCCAACAGCTCCCCAAGGGAGTCATCGACCTCAATCTGCTGGGGACCACGTCCGGAACGACGTTGACGGTCGCCCTGCTCCGTGCCCGGCCGCACAAGATCGCCTCGCTTCTGCCGATCCAGGACCTGAACGTCGTCTCGCGCCAGCTTGGGGCGATCAACGCGAGTTCGGCGCTGCTGTCGGGGGCGATGTCGCCATTGGCGAACTCGGTCAGCCAGTTGTCGTTCGGCGCGCTCGGGCCGGCGGCCCAGATCGACGTGAACGGCGGGGTCGCGTTGATGACCGTGCCGGAGATCGACCTCGGTCCGACGGGCCACGTCGTGATCAGCGGCGACCTGAACAGCGGCTCGACGACCCCGATGCAGATCGACGACATGACCATCGACGGCGGCCGATTCGTCATCGGCCGCGATTCGGTGACGCCGATCACGATCAGCGGCGACCTGACGCTCGGTCAGAACGGCCTGCTGTCGATCGGCCGCGACCAGCTCGCGCCGATTACGGTGGGCGGGACGGTCCGGCTGGAGGCGGGGGGGGAGATCCTGGTCGGCCGGAACCTGTTCGGGCTGAACGTCGGGGGCGACGTCCTCGTCAATCCAGGGGCGAGCGGCATCCTCGTTCGAGGCACGCTCAACGGTCTGGCCGTCGACGGCGTTTTCCAGGGCCAGGGATCGGCGACGGCCGTCGACCTGGGGGTCGGCCTCGACCTGAACGGGTTCGTCGTCAACGGTGGGACGGAGAACCTCGGCGGCTTGCAATCGGCGAACGTCAACGTCGGCAAGAACATCATAAACGTTGACGTCGCGCACGGGATCTTCCGGAGCTGGATCACTGCGGGAGCGAACATCTATGGTATCACGATCGGCCCCGACGTCCCCACCGCGATCTACAACTCCGAGATCGACGCCGTGATGACCATCAACAACGTCACCGCCCAGGGCGACGTGAAATCCGACTTCCCCACCAACGCGCAGGCGACCGGCTACCCGACGCGGATCATCGCCGGCAAGTCGCGCGACGGCATGTTCCAGGCGAACGGGCAGCTCAACAATGTCCAGATCAACGGCAGCCTGATCGACTCCGTCCTGGCGGCGAGCGTCGCGCCCTTCGGCGGCGACGGCACTCTGCCCCCGCCGGTCCCCTACGGCGGCGTCCCACGGACGGCCGGACCGCCGCCGGCTGGCTTCAGCAATTACAATGCACCGGGAGGGATCACCGAGGGGGCCAATGGGAAGATCAAGAACTACTCGATCCGATCGTTCGGCGCGGGCCAGCCGCAAGGGGTGGCCGTCTACGACACGGCGACCGATCCCAACATCCACGTGACCGTTCTCGACGGCGGCGTCATCACCGCCTCCGTGTCGGGTTCGGTGATCTCGAGCCCGCACGACGATCGCTTTGACTATACCGGCGTTTTCGCCTTGAACACGGCCGGGGTCGACGGCGGGCTTTCACCGTAATGCGGCGGTCGGTCTGGGGAGCAGGCCGATCGTGTGTTCGAGGGTCGCGTTCTTGACGTCGACGCGGGCGGCGAGGAAGGCGGCGTCGAAGAGCTGGACGAGGCCGAGGACCTGGTCGAGGTCATGCCCGACGTCGGCGGCCGGTCGTTTCTGTTTCTTGGCCGCGGCGTCGATCAGACGGTCGCGATGTTGCACGGCGAGCCCGTGGATCGCGGCGAGGTCGAGGCAGACGTAGGACGCGCAGTCGGGGAAGGCGGCGGCCTGGATCGCTCGGAACCGCGTTCCGGCCTTGGGGTCGGCCCCGGCGTCGAGGTAGCGGGTCACGGCGTCGGCCGAGGTGCCGAGCACCACCCGGCGGCCCGGCCGGTCGACTGCGTAGGCGAACGGGTAAGGCGTGCTCAGCGACTTCACGCCGGCGCCGCTGACGTCGCGGATCTCGATGTGGGCTGAGGCGGGCACGCGCTTCTCGTCGAGCGAGAGCGCCGCGAGCAGGGTGTTCAGGGCGTTGTCGAGGGCGTCGGCCACGGTCGCCGAGCCCCCTTCGCGCGTGGCGTTCCGGCCGGCCTCCTCGTCGATCTCGGCCGCGACGACCACGGGGAACGGAAACCCGCGCGGCAGGGCGTCGTTCTTCGGGGGCGAGAAGTCGGGCGGTTCGAGGTAGGCGACGACCCGGGGGCCGAGCGCCGGCAGCACCCGGCGGCGGACGCCGAGCCCGAGGAAGAGTCCGTCGGCGAGGGTTTCGAGCTTCGCGATCTTGGGCTGGTCGGCCTCGGGGACGAAGCCGAGAAGAAGGCGATACAGCGACGGGAAATCGACGTTGAGCGAGGCCAGGGCCGCCGTCGAGGTGGGGACGGCGAAGAGCCTCGACCCGGACCGCTCGGCCGTCAGGCTCGTGATCCACGAGCCCGCCAGCTCACGGAACTTGTCGGGCTGGAACGCCTGAACGGCCTGGAGCTTGATCTCCTGCTCGCGGACCACCAGCGCGGCGCCGACGTAGTCGAGCCCCCCGACGTACTGTTCGACCATCGCCATCATGGTGCGGTCGTCGGCCGAGGCCGGCGCGGGTAGGTTGCCGAGCAGCCGGCGCGCCAGCCTGGGCTCGAAGAACAGCCGCGCGACGGCCCGCGACGGCAGCCGGGCGGACATCGACCGGAAGCTCGCCAGATCGGCGACCGAGGCGCTCGCGGGCGCGAGTTGCGCGGTCTTGCGGTCGATGACTTCGTGGATCAGGCTCTCGGCGTTCGAGAACGCGAATGTTCCGTCGGCGAAGATCACGAACGATTCAGGCAAGTGGGCGTCGCCGGGGTGGAACTCGCGGGTGTGGTAGACGGTCTCGCCGCGTTTGCGCTCGGAAAGCTCGGCGATCTCGCCGTTCTGCTTCTGGGTCGAGTTGATCAGCTCGACCAGGCGTTCGAGCAGCTTCGGGTCGCGGGCCTTGAGGATGAGCACGCCGCGGGCCTCGGCGGGGTCGGCGGCCTTGTCGGTCGGCAGCCGGAGGGCCAGAACGACGGCGTCGCCGAAGATCTCGTCGCGGATCTGGTTGAAACTCGCCTGGAAGAACCCCTCGATCTGCTCGCGCGACCGCAGGAAGTCGCGGACCTTGTCGGAATCGAGCCACGCCTTGATTGCGGGCAGCCGCTGAACGTCCTGAGAGAGCAGCGAGCCGACGATCGCCTGCGACTGCTCCCGGAGGTGATCGATCGTCAGGATCACGCCGGCGTCGGCCGGCGCCAGCTTGAGCAGCGCGTCGGAGGGGGCGGGCTCCTCGCCGACGACGACCGAAGCCGCGCCGAGACAGAGGGCCGACGCGACCAGCGCGCACACGGCGTGAAAGTAAAAGCGGAAACAGGCGGCCGGTGGACGTCTCAGGAGTGCGGGCTGCATCGCGGTCAGGCTCCCTTGGCGGTGGGTCGGACGACGGGGCGCTCGGGCTTTTCCGACGTCGGCGTGAGGAGAAATCCGAACGCCTGGCGAGCCGAAGTCGAGAGCGGACGGACGCCGGCGGCCAGCAGGTCGCCCATCTGGTTGAGTAAAACCGGCGAGAACGATTCGGGATCGAGTGATGGGAGGTCGCTCGACGATGGGAAGCCGGCCTTTTGAAACGAGCCGTCCCCCGGCTCGAACGAGGCGTCGATCATCTCTTTGCCGAGCCGAGCGGCGGGTTCGGACGCAAGGCGGGCGAGCTGCCACGAGGCGGCGGTCGCATCGTTGACGGCGCCGTCCAGCAGCCCGCGGCCGAAGCGGCGGCCGTCGGCCGGAACCGGGGCCGAGGACGGTCGCGGCGGTTCGGGCCGAAGCCTCGGGCCGACCGTCACGAGCAAGGCGGCGGCCGCCGCGGACGCCAGGGCGAACGCCGCGAACCGCGGGCGGACGAACCACGACCGGCCGGCGACGGGGACGATGAGTTCGGGCTGGGCCGCGGCCTCGATGATCCGCTCGGTCAGTCCGGGCGACGGCGTCGGCGACGCCTCGGGCCGGGCGGTCCACGCTTCGAGAGCCTGACGCAACGTCTCGAACTGGCGGTGTCGAACCTGGCACGACGGGCATGCGTCGGCGTGTTCACGCAGGCTCCGCTCGCGGGCGACGCGAGCGGCGTCGACGGCCTGGCGGTCGCCGGCGTCGCGGCGGCGGACGTCGAGCAACTGGTTCCAGACTTGATCGAAATCGCGGCAGTTCATGATTCAGCGCCCTTCCACTTCCAGCAGTTCAAGGACCGTCACGCATGAGGGAGCGGTGGGCCGTGGACGCCGCGGCTCGCGAGCTGTTCGGCGAGCTCGGCTCGGGCGCGATGGAGCCAGGTCTTGACGGTTCCAACGGGTCGTTCCACGGCCTGGGCGACCTCCTCGTAAGACAGGTTCTGCTCGTGGTAGAGGGTGAAAACGAGTCGGTAATCGGGCCGGAGCCGGTCGACGGCCCGCGCCAGCTCGCCGGCCAGGTCGTCGGGGTCGCAGAGGCCGGGCCGGGGGTCGACGCGGTCTTCGGTCTCGCCGGCCCCGGACAAGGGGAGCCGGCGGGCCCGCAGGGCCAGGGCCGTGCGGCAGCGGTTGGCGGCTATCTCCAGCAGCCAGGGACGGATCGGCCGCGACGGATCGAAGCCGAAGATCCCGCGGATCGCTCGGATGAACGTCTCCTGCATGGCGTCTTCGGCGTCGTGGCGGTGGTTGAGCATCCGATAGCAGAGGCCGAAGACGACCCCCTGGAACCGCGCGATCAGCTCGCGCGACGCTTGCGGATCTCCGGCCCGGATCGCCTCGACCAGCACGGGGTCGTCCATTTGTGGGTCAGCCTGCCCGGTCACCCGCCCGCCCGTCCGTCCCTTGGGGCCTCCGACCACGCGTCGGTCGTTGAGGAATACCCCGCGGTCGGGGGACTCGTTTCAGGGATTCGCGGATTCGCCGCGTTTCTTTCCTTGAAAGCAATAAAAACGACCATCGGCGGGGCCTCGGCTTCTCCAGTAACTGGAAGCCCGGGGCCGCGCCGATGGTCGAAAAGAAGCCGCGCCCGACTCGCCGAGGCAAGTCAGGCGGCGCGTGGCGATCAGGTCTCGACGGTCGCGCCGGTGTCCTCGAAGCTGAGCAACGCGGTCAGTTCCTCGACGGTGAGGTCCTCGAATTCGCGTCCCTGGAGGTCGAGGCCGGCGTCGAGGCGGACGGCGATGTGGTGCAGCTCCGGAAGGTCGATCCGAAAGGCCAGTTCGGCGAGTTCGTCAGGGTTGAGGTCGCCGAGGTCCTGCTGCATCTCATCGAGCTCGATTTCGAGCCGCGTCATGGCTTCGCGCAGCTCGTCATGGGTCTCGGGGGAACCTCCGACCACCAGGCACTGCGCACTTCGCGTCACGCGCTGTTGGTCGTCGGCGCCGTCGAATCCGAATCCGATGAGGGCGGCACGGATGCGTCGCGGTCGTGAAGTCGATGGCTGCGTCATGATCATCGCGGAGTGGGCCTTTCGCGTGTGGTTGCCGATGGAAAAGGCATGCCGAACGGACGACGTCTTCTCGCCAAACGTCGTCGGCCGTGTTCGTCACGCGTTTGTTATCGGATTCCCCGCACGGGTCGAACAGCGCCGGGGTCGAGATTCCCGGCGCTAAGGCGGACGCGGCCGGCATCGGTCTTACGATCCACCCAGGCATTCCTTCGCGACGTTCCGCGCCACGCGGTAGGCGATCTTGACCGTGATGCCGCGACCTTCCATCTGATCTTCGCTGTACAGCCGCCCCTCGCTGGCGGGAAGCCCGGCCAGGGAGATCGTCAACGGCAGCAAGTCAAGAAATTGACGGTACTTCTGTTGCAATTCGGCGGCCGAGTCGGTGGGTTCGGGCACGGATGGATCTCCTTGGGCTGAGTCGTTTTTCAAGGCCTCGACGCCATGCGGCGGCCGCTCGGTTCAGGGCTCTCCGGATCGAGCGCGCGGCCCGCCGCCCTCTGTTCCATTCCTTATCTAGCGCGGCAAATTTTCGCGGAGCAAGCGCCCAACGCGGTTTCCTTCGGATTTGCCCGCCGGCCGGTCGCGATCGCCCGATCGCGACACCGGCCGCGTCGCGACTTGAGACTTATTTCCGAGGATTCCATCGATCCCGCCGACTTGGCTTTGACGCGGTCGGGGCGATCTGGTAGATTTGACAATGAAGAAATCAATCGAAACGAAAAACCGATGGTCACGGCGGTGAGTTGTCCGTGACGCTTACCCACCACTGTCGTGAAGTCGACTTTCTCGGAGGATTGTTTGATTCGTTCAGTTAAGGAGGAATCCACCACGGGATTCCGCACGATGGGGCTGAGCCCGACGATGCTCAAAGCCCTGACGCTCGCAAGGTATCGCACCCCCTCCCCGATCCAGGCCTCGCTCATTCCCCTCGCCCTTGAAGGGCTGGACGTCATCGGCCAGGCCAAGACCGGCACCGGCAAAACGGCGGCCTTCGGCATTCCGTTGATCGAGATGCTTGAGCCGCGCGGACGAGGTCCGCAAGCGATCATCCTGGCGCCTACCCGCGAGTTGACCCAGCAGATCGTCATCGAAATCCAGAAGCTCGCCCAGACCCGCGGCGACGTGTCGATCTGCGGCCTCTACGGCGGCGAACCGATCGAGCGGCAAATCCGCTCGCTCAGCCGAGGCGTCGACATCGTCGTCGGCACGCCGGGCCGGGTGCTCGACCATATGGAGCGCCGCACGCTGTATCTCGGCGACATTTTCCACTTCGTCCTCGACGAGGCCGACCGGATGCTCGACATCGGCTTCCGGCCCGACATCGAGCGCGTCTTTCGCAAGCTGCCGACGCCGCACCAAACCATGTTGCTCTCGGCCACCATCAGCGCCGAGGTCCGCAAGCTGGCTCAGCGGTACATGCACAAGCCGGAAGAAGTCAACCTCTCGCGGGACGAGCCCTCGGTCGACACGATCCAGCAGTATTACATCTCGGTGAACCACGACCGCAAGCTCGAGCTTCTGGCCTACCTGCTGAAGCGCGACCAGCCGCGTCAGTGCATCGTCTTCACGCGGACCAAGCGGGGGGCCGACCGGCTCGCCGAGCGGCTCCGGCGGACGATCCCCGGCGTCGCGGCGATCCACGGCGACCTCGCGCAGTCGGCCCGCGATCGGGTCATGTCGGGGTTCCGGGCGCGGACCATCCAGATCCTGGTCGCGACCGACGTCGTGGGCCGGGGCATCGACGTCGAAGGCATCAGCCACGTCGTCAACTATGACATCCCCGACGATCCCGAGAACTACGTCCACCGCATCGGCCGCACCGGCCGGATGGGCAAGGACGGGATCGCCTACCTGTTCGTCGGCCCGGATCAGGGCGAGCCGTTGACCCTCATCGAGACGCTCATCAACAAGGTGATCCCGGCCCACAAGGTCGACGGCTTCGAAGTGGCCAGGGCCGCTTCCTCCGCCCCCCCCGCCCGCGAGTTGTTCAACACGGCCGTCACGCGGTCGTCGCATCTCGCCATCCGCTGACCAGCGCGGGGCTCCTCCAACCGCCCGATCGCCCGAGAGCCGTGAAGAGGTCTCGGGCGTCTCGCGACAGTGAGGCGGCCTCGCCCCCCTCGCCCAGCGCCTCACCGGCGCTCTCGGCGAACAAAATCCGATCGCACCGCGCGGCCAGCCGCGCGGCGCTCCGGCCCAGCTCGTCGGACCCGCTCCCTCGGGCGATCGCCACGCGCGCCTCGTCGGGCGTCAACGCGCCGGGAGGCCGGCCGACGCTCAACCGCGCGTACTCCACCAGGACGTCGATCGCGCGCCGGGCCGTCTCCTCTGGTGATTCATCCGCTCGTTCGCCGAGGCTCGTCGCGGCGATTCGGGCGAACCGTTGCGCCGCGCCCCGGCCGGTGCGCGACGCCTCGGCCCATCGCCGCTTCATGCGCCGACCGGCCACGATCGCGACCACCACGACTCCCGCGCCGACCGCCAACCAGACTGTGGCGACGAGCGCCTTGCCGAGCAGGCTTGCGGCGGCGGGCCGGTAGTCGAGCTTCGAGGCGTCAAACGCCGGCACGGCGACGACCTTGAGCGGAACCCCACGCGTCACGCGCGTCAGGTAACGCTTCGTCCTGGGGTCGAACGACGCGATCGAGACCGGCGGCAAGACGACGTCGCCTGGCCGCGAAGGCCGTATGCGGAAGACGAACGTCCGCTCCGGCGGCTCGTCGAGCGTCTGGTCGGCGAGCGCCTCGACGCGGGCCGCGATCGGCAGCGCCCGCAGCCGCGCCAGCTCGGGACGCGACGTCATCCCCCACGCGGCCGGCCCCGAGACCCGAATCCGATACAAGAACTCCTGACCGACCCGCGCTAGTCCCACGTCGGCCTCGGCCTCGGCCGAGAACGGGCCGACGCCGCCAAGGAAGTCGGACGTGCGGCCTTCAATCGGCGGATTCTCGATCTTCAGCCGGAGCGGTTTGCTTTTCCCCTCTTGGTCGTCGAGCCGGGCGACGACGGGCGGAACATCGAGCGTTCCGGGGCCGAGGGGGACGAGGCGGAGCCGGGTGAGGAACAGGTTGTCGCCCGAAACATTCCGGCCGATGCCGCTGGCGCTGATCGGCTTGAACGACGTGTCGACGGCCCAGAGCCTGGCGTCGGCCAGCGTCGGCAAGTCCAGCTTCGGCCGCTGATCGCGCGCCACGACGGCAACGCGCAGGTCGATCCCCTGTCCCACGACGTATGGCCCCGGCGCGGCGTCGAGCCGCACCCGCAGCTCGTCCCCGTCTTGCGCCCGACTCGAATCGAGGTGGAAGCCCAGCGCGGCGGCCAGAAAGGCGGCGACCACGAGACGACTCGACCGATGGGGCAGGAGCGACGTCCGCATGAAGCTACCAATCCTTGCGATCGACGTGAGGGTCGTCGGCCGGAGGTTCGTCGGGGAGTCGCCTTCGCTGGGCGTCGCGGATTTGGTCGACGGCCGCGTCCAGGCGCTCGCCGGGCGATTCGTCGGCGGTCGCCGGGGGGCGTCGACTCGCTCCTCCCGCGCCGCCGGTCCTGCCTTTACGGGGCTGCTGGGGATCTTCGTCGCCTTCGTCGCCCCGGCCGTCGCCCGACGGCGCGTCGCCGGGGCCGTCGTCCTCGCGAGCGTCGCCTCGCCGGGGAGGTTGGGACTTGTTCTTCCGGCTCTGGGACGGGTCTTTTTCGGGCTGGTTCTCGTTGTCCTGCGAGAGGGCCGATTGCAGCTTCTCGATCGCGAACTGGCGGTTGACGGCGGCGTCGCGCCGGACGTCGTCGAGGCCCGGCCCGTGCGCGGTCGAGGCCAGGCACTCGTCGTAGCACCGCACCGCTCCGGTCAGGTCGCCGAGGCAGAGCAACGTGTTGCCCAGCGCGTAATCGATCTTGGTCCGCAAGGCGGCGTCGGCTCGCCGCCGCGCCCCCTGGTAAGCGTCGATCGCTTCGGCGTAGCGTCCCATCTGGAACAGGCAGGCCCCGGCGTTGTAGTAAGGGACGGGTCGAGCCGGGGCCCGAGCGACGGCCGTTTCGAACGCGCTCAGGGCTTCGGGAAATCGCCTGGCGGCGTAATCTGATTGACCTCGGATGACGGCCTCGGCGGCCGATTCGGCCTTCGACGCGGCCGGCGGCGGATCATCAGCCGCGCCAAGCTGGCCGAGCACGGCCAGTCCCAGCATCGCGACGCCGGCCGACCGCTTCGAGAACCATCGCAGCGGCCCGAGGCGATCGACCGGCCGGCAGCCGATCAGCAGGAAGCCGAGGGCCGTCGCCAGGAAAATCGGGAACCGCTCGGGCCGGTCCGCCCCCCGCGCGGCGAGACGATGGGCGCGGGCGACGGGGGCGATGCGATCCTGGTAGAGCAAGCCGAGGTCGGCCGTCGCCAGGCCGAGCTTGAGGCTGGCCCCGCCGCTCCGCTCGGCGATCGCTTCGAGCGCCTCGTCCTGGCGCTTCGAGACCACGGGCTCGCCTTGATACACGAGCGGTTGCCCGGGGGCCGACGACGGAACCGGCCGGCCTTCGGTCGAGTCGCCCAGGGCGATCGTGTGGACGATCACGCCCGCCTGGATCAAGCGTTCGAGCGGACCGTTCCAGCGGCCGATGTGGTCCTCGCCGTCCGAGAAAAGGACGATGGTCCGCCCCTCAGTCGGCTCGTTGGGGTCGAACGCCTCGCGGGCCGCGTCGAGGGCCGCGCCGAGGTCGGTGCCGCCGGGCTGGACGCCCCCCGGGCGGAGTCGTTCCATCGCATCGACGACCGCCCCCATGTTCTGGGTCAGCGGGCATCGCAGCACGCCCCGGCCGGCGAACGCGACGACGGCCGAGCGGTCGGAGGGCTGGCGGGCGAGGTGTCGGACGAGGCTCTTGGCGGTCTCGACGGCCAGGGCCAACCGGTTCGGCGTCGCGTCTTCAGCTCCCATGCTCCGGCTGACGTCGAAGACCAGGACGACGTCCTGGCCGGGGCCGATCGGCGAATCGGGCAAGCCGCCGAACCTCGGCTGCGCGAGGGCCGCGACCGTCAGGGCCAAGGCCGTCAGCATCGTGACCGATCGATCGCCCGGCGCCCGGCCCCAGCGTCCCAGGACCTCCCAAGCGAGCGCCTTGCGGCGGCGACCGCGCACCGCCCAGAGCGTCAGCACGGGCGCGACCAGCAGGAGCCAGAGGTAGAGGGGGTTTCCGAAGTACATGGTTCAGGGCAACCGTCGAAGCCTTCCGCTGGTGAGCAGCCGATCGAGCGTCAAGAGGCCGATCGCCGCGGCCGCCCAGGGGAGGAAGCGCTCGTCGTAACGGGTGTGGATCTCGTTCTGGATCTGACTCTTTTCGAGGCGGCTGATCGTCTCGAACACCTGGTCGAGCGCATCGGCGTCGGTGGCGACGAACGACCGTCCGCCGGTGATCTCGGCCAGCTTCTGGAGCAGGGAGATGTTCGGCCCCTCGACCTCGGTCATGACGGGGAGGTCGGTCTTGGAGTCGGTGCCGTGGACGACGCCCCCCGCCTTGCCGATCGCGATCGTGTGCAGCGTCACGCCGAGATCGCGCGCCAGCTCGGCGGCGAGCCCGGGGTCGAGCGGGTGGGGCACGGCCGGCTGGTTGTTGCCGTCAGTCAGGAGGATCAAGACCTTCTTGGCGGGGGTCGTCCGCCGGAGCGCGTCGAGAGACCAGGCGAGGGCGTCGCCGATGTTGGTGCCGTCGTCGCCGGGCCGGGCCGACCGCACGGCGGCGGCCGACTCGATCAGGAACCGGTGGTCGAGAGTCGGCGGGCAGGCGAGGTCGGGATAGTTGGCGAAGACCACCAGGCCGATCAGGTCGTCCTCGCGGCCCTCGACGAACCGGCTGAACGTGGCGAGTGCGGCCTCCAGGCGGCTGATCTTGTGGGTGTCGGCGTCGGCGGGGAAATCGACCGTGTTCATGCTCGAACTGTGGTCGAGAGCCGCCATGATCGCGACCCCCTTCGCCGCGATCCGGATCACGCCGCCGACGCTCTGCGGCCGGGCCAGGGCGACCACGAGCGCGCCGATCGCCAGGCTCCGCAAGAGCACGGGGAGCCGATGCACGAGCACCCAGGGCGAGAACCCGGCGTCACGCTGGCGGAAGCCGGCGAGGCTGGGCCAGGCGATCCGCCCCCGCCAGCGTTCACGCAGGATCGGCAGCAACATGAAGACCAGGAGGGTGAGCCAGCCGGGATACGCGAGTCGCATAACGGGTCGAGGCCTCTCCGACTGAGGTTTGACGGGAGGGGAAGATTTCACCACGGAGGACGCGGAGCAATACAGAGGGGGAAATCGAAAATTCGTGAATTCGTGTTTCCTCCGTGTTCCTCCCATCCTCCGTGGTGAAATTCTCTTTCCCTCTGTTCACGGAGTCCGCCGCACGAGCGCCCGACGCGCGGCCAACGCTCGGGCCAGGGCGGTTTGCGGGTCGGGGTCGAGAACGGTCAGGTGGCCCATCTTCCGTCCCGCCTTGGCCGTCCGCTTGCCGTACAGGTGAAGCTTGACGCCGGGATCGGCGCGCATCGCCTGTTCCCATCGCGGCTCGCCGTCGGCCCAGAGGTCGCCCAGCAGGTTAATCATCGCGGCCGGCGACGCCAGCGCGCAGTCGCCCAGGGGGAGTCCGCAGAGCGCCCGCACCTGCTGGTCGAACTGGCTGGAGCAGGCGGCTTCGATCGTCAGATGGCCCGAGTTGTGCGGCCGGGGCGCGATCTCATTCACGAGCAGCCGGCCAGCCGACGTCAGGAAGAACTCGACGCAGAGCACGCCGACGGCGTCGAGCGCCTGGGCGACGGCGAAGGCCGCGTCGCGCGCTTCCTGCGCGACGATCGGCCCCACGGGCGCGGGGACCGTCGTGGTGGCGAGGATGTGCTTCTCGTGATGATTGAGGCCCGGCGGATACGCGACCGACTGGCCGTCGCGGCCGCGCACGACGACGACCGAAAGCTCGACGGCGAACTCGACCCACGCCTCGGCCACGCAGGCCGTCTGACCGAGCGCCTTCCATGCGGACTCGGCGTCGGCGGCCTTGTCGACGAGCACCTGGCCCTTGCCGTCGTAGCCCGAGGCCGACGTCTTGAGGATCAGCGGCAGACCCAGTTCGCGGACGGCCGTCTTCAGTTCGTCGTCGGTTCGCACTGGCCGCCAGGGGGCGTGAGGGATGCCGTGACGGGCGAGGAACGACTTCTCGCGGTGCCGGTTTTGACTGATCCAGAGCGTCCGCCAGCCCGGCCGGACGATCCGTCGCCGGGCCAGCCAGCGGAGCGCCGGGGCCGAAACGTTCTCGAACTCGACGGTGATGGCTTCGCCCCGGTCAGCCAGCGCGCGGAGCGCCGGCAGGTGGTCGGGGGGCCCGAGGACCGTCCAGTTGGCGACCTGCGCGGCCGGCGTCTCGCTTGTCGTGCTCAGCACGCCGGCCTGGTAGCCCATCTGCTGGGCCGCCTGGATGAACATCCGGCCGAGCTGGCCGCTGCCGATGACGGCGATCGACGCCGGGGGATAAACGACCCCGCCGCCGCCTTCCGCTCGATCTCGATCGAATTCCGTCGCGGCGCTCATGTGGGCGATTCTCCCACGGCGTCGGTCTGGGTCTTGCGGAAAGTCGCCAGGGCCTCGCGGACGGCCGGATACTTGCGGGCGAGGATCGCCGCCGCGAGCAGCGCCGCGTTCGCCGCGCCCGAGGCGCCGATGGCCAGTGTGCCGACTGGAATGCCTCGCGGCATCTGGACGATCGAGAGCAGCGAGTCGACGCCTTTGAGCGTCTTGCTCTCGACCGGAACGCCGAGCACCGGCAGGATCGTGATCGCCGCCAGCATGCCCGGCAGGTGCGCCGCGCCTCCCGCTCCGGCGATGATCAGTTCGAGCCCTCGGCCCTCGGCTTCGCGGCCGTATTCGAACAGCCGATCGGGCGTGCGATGGGCCGAGACCACGCGCGACTCGTGCGCGATTCCCAGCTCGGTGAGCAGCTCGGAGGCATGCCGCATCGTTTCCCAATCGGACTTGCTGCCCATCACCACGCCGACCATCGGCGATTTGGAGAGATCCTGGCTCATATTCCTGGCGGCCTTCGTCGTCGGTTCGTTGTGCTGACGCGGTTTACTCACGGGTCACGGACGGCCATCAAAACAGGCCGCCGCAAGCATGCCTTCTCCCTGAGGGAGAAGGTGGCCGGTACGGCCGGATGAGGGGGAAAAACGGGGCTTCGTCGAGCGCCTTGGCACTCGAACACCCCTCATCCACCCCTTCGGGGCACCTTCTCCCGCAAGGGGAGAAGGGAAGCCGGCTCGCGCCCCGTCCGAACTCCTAAGATTGTACCCCATCTTTCGCCCGATTTGACCTGGGTGAGCTGAACCGGCACAATGAGGCTCGACCGAAGCACGTCGAAAAAGGAAGCGAGCGACTCATGGACCAGGGCCATATCCGGATCGGCGTCATCGGCTGCGGAGGCTTCGGCCTTTACGCACTCCAGCAATTCGTCCAGATTCCGGGCGTTCGCCTGACGGCCATGGCCGGGACGAGTCGCGAAGCCTCGCGAGCCGCGGCGCATCGGTTCGGCGTCCCCGACATCGAAGACGTCGACACGCTCGTCCATCGCGACGACGTCGACCTCGTCTACATCGCCACGCCGCCGTTCTTGCATCATCCCCAGGCGATGAAGGCGCTGCGGGCGGGCAAGCACGTGATCTGCGAGAAGCCGCTGGCGATGACCGTGGCGCAGGCCGACGAGATGCTGGCCGAAGCCCGTCGCGGCGATCGGCTGCTCACGGCCAACCTGATGCAGCGGTACAACCCGGTCAGCGACGCGGTAGGGCGGCTGATCTCTGAAAAGATCCTCGGCGAGCCGATCCACGCGTTCTTCGAGAACTACGCCTCCGACGAGAACCTCGGCCCCGACCACTGGTTCTGGGATCGCTCCAAGAGCGGCGGCATCTTCATCGAGCACGGCGTCCACTTCTTCGACCTGTTCGAAGGCTGGCTCGGTCGCGGCAAGGTCGTCGCCGCCCAGCGCGGAATCCGGCCGGGCTCGGCACCGCCGATCGAAGAACAGGTCCAGTGCACGATGCGGTACGCCAATGACGTGCTTGTCAACTACTACCACGGCTTCCACCAGCCGGGACGGATGGACCGCCAGGAGATGCGCCTGGTGTTCGAACGCGGCGACGTCACGCTGTTCGGCTGGATTCCCACGCTCGTGAAGGTCCACGCGGTCGCCGACGAGGCCCAGACGCGGGCCTTGTGCGATTTGTTCCCCGGTGCCCGGCTCGACTCGACGTCGACCTACGCCCCCAAGGACCGCGCGTGCTCGGCGCGGCACCAGACGCTCGACGTCTACCAGACACTCGAACTGACCTGGGGCGAGGGGGTCGTCAAATCCCACCGCTACGGCGAGCTGCTCCGCGCCGTCATGGCCGACCAGGTCGCCTGGATTCGCGACCGCTCGCATCCGAGGCGGATCACCGAGACCAACGGCCGCGACTCACTGGCCATCGCCTGCGAGGCCGACCGGCTCGCCCAGCTTTGAGCGACCTGGCTGGAGACGTTTCATGATCTTGCCGAGACATTTCGAGAAGCTGTTGCTGAAGCCGTCGGACCTGAAGCCCTCGCGCGACGATTTCGAGGTCGTCGGCGCGTTCAATCCGGGCGTCGTCCGGGCCGGTGACGAGGTGGTGATGCTGGTCCGCGTCGCCGAGCGCCCGCGCGAGGTCCGGCCCGGCTACACCCCCCTGCCCCATTGGGACGCCGACAAGGGCCTTACGGTCGACTGGACGCCGAACGACGAGCTGACGCCGATCGATCCTCGCGTCGTCGAGCGCAAGGCCGACGGCCTGGTCCGGCTGACGTTCACGTCGCACATCCAGGTCGTGCGCTGCGGCGGCGGCCGAGCGGTCCGCGAAAAGACCGGCGTCCGGTTCGCGCCGGCGGGCGAGATGGAGGAGTTCGGGGTCGAGGACCCTCGGATCACCGAGCTGGACGGGCGCTATTATTTCACGTACGTGGCGGTGTCGCGGCACGGGGCGGCGACGGCGTTGGCGTCGACGACCGACTTCGTGAACTTCGAACGGCACGGCGTGATCTTCTGCTCGGAGAACAAGGACGTCGTGTTATTCCCCGAGCGGATCGGCGGCGACTTCGTGGCGCTCCATCGTCCCAATCCGGCGACGCCGTTCTGCCGGCCCGAGATGTGGATCGCGCGGTCGCCCGACCTCCGGCACTGGGGGAGCCACGCCTGCCTGCACGGCGGCGGAGGCGCCTGGGAGACCGGCCGCGTCGGCGCGGGGACTCCGCCGGTGCGAGTCGACGGCGGCTGGCTCGAAATCTACCACGGCAACCGGAAGCCGACGAAGCCCGGCGAGGTCGGCGCCTACTCGACCGGCGTTCTGCTGCTCGATCCGACCGACCCCTCGCGCGTGATCGCCCGCACCCCCGATTCGATCTTCGAGCCCACCGCCGGCTTCGAGCGAACCGGCTTCGTCCCCGACGTCGTGTTCCCTACCGGGATCGTCGAGTCGCCCGACGGCTGGCTCGTCTACTACGGCGCCGCCGACTCGTGCTCGGCCGTCGTCGAGTTTCGGCGCGACGAGTTGCTGGCGACGCTCGTGGACGTCTGACGGTTCGAGCCCGCCGCATGGTTTGGAGGGGGGATGCTAGGGTTCCTCAGGATCTTCTGCCTCGTCGGGCTGCCAATCTTCGCGATTGCGGTCTGCTCCATCTGGAAGCCTGTCAGGGATCCAGAGCCCGCAAAATCCGTCGCCTTGCGAGTCGCCTGGACGATCGTCGCGCTGATGGCAAGCGTTTTTCTGGGCATGTCGCTGCTCTTCCCGCTCGCGGCCTGGCTCATCTGGAAGCCCACCGCGCGGCCGAAATCGGTCATGGACCGGGTGGCCTGGACCGTATTTGCCTTTGGAATATGCCTGATGGTGACGATGGCCCTATTCGCTCTGACCCAAGAGGGCGACGGCGACTGGCGATCGTGGGATAGGATTCGGCTTCATACGCGCGTCTTCCATCATCCCGGTCGCCGGGCCGCTCGTCGTATACTGGATCCAGGCGACGAGGAAGCGTACGCCGACTTTCCCCGACAAGAAGGTCCCGCCGAACGACGATTGGGACGATGCGGCTTGATCTTGAGGCCGCGTCGAGAGCTGGTGGTCAGGTCTTGACCATCGCGTTCAGGAGTTCGTCGACGGGGACGGTGGCGAAGGTGCTGGCGTAGTCGGACATGGCGTAGGGGATGATTAATTCGCCGTTATGGACCACCGCGCCGCAACTGTAGACGACGTTGGGGACGTAGCCTTCACGCTCGTTGGCGTTGGGTTCCAGGAGCGGTCTTTCGAGCCGGCCGATCACCCGCGAGGGGTCGTTGAGGTCGAGCAGGAAGGCGCCCATCGCGTACTTGCGCATCGGGCCGACGCCGTGGGTGAGGACGAGCCAGCCGGCCTCGGTCTCGATCGGCGAGCCGCAGTTGCCGAGCTGGACGAACTCCCACGAGTAGGTCGGCTTGGCGATCTGCTCCTTGGTGTACCAGAAGTGGAGCATGTCCGAGTACATCAGGAAGATGTTCTCGTTGTCCTGCCGCGAGATCATGGCGTAGAGGCCGTTGACCTTGCGGGGAACAGCGCCATGCCCTTGTTGCGGACCTCGGGGCCGTTGAGCGTGCTGGCCTTGAACCGCAGGAAGTCGTTGGTCTCGAGCAACTGCGGGAGCACGACCTTGCCATTATACGCAGTGTAGGTCGCATAGTAGCGGACCGTGAAGTCGTCTTCCTGAAATCGTACGAACCGGGCGTCCTCGATGCCGTTGGTCTCGGTCGGCGACGAGGGGAAGATGATTCGCTCCGAGACGCTCAGTTCGGGGCTGAAGGTGATCTCGTAATTCGCTCGGGCGAGCGTGAGCATGCCCTGCGCGAGCGGTTCCAGCTCGTGGTGGCGGGGACGGCTCTGGACGAGCGTGCGCGCGACGGCCGCTTCGATCTGTTCGTTGGTGAACTGGTCGTCGAGGGTGTCGAGGACCTGCTCGGCGAACGGGCCGTCGAGCCGCAGCTCGATCAGCTTGCGGAGGAACAAGACCTTGTCGTAAAGCGTGTTGGGCACGAGATTGGGCGCGGTGACGAGCCGGGTCGGCTCGTCCATCTGGATGTCGTTCTGGGCGTCGACCACCCCGCTACGGAAGGTGATCGACGAGATGTGCCCCTCGCCGGTGGCCCGAAGGCTGAGGATGAACCGCTTCGACCCCTCGGCGAGGTCCGACTGGTCGGGAGCCCAGACCATCGATGGATTGAACAAAGCGGCGGACTCAAGCGCGTATTCCTGGGTGAAGTACGACCCGATCAGGAGCTTGCGGTTCTCGCTTAGGGGGAGATCGGTGAGCATCAGCCGCTTGACCTTCTCGAACCGCTGGAGGAAGAACTGGCAGGACTTCAGGTGGCGGTCGCGAAACTCCTGCATCACGTCGTCGAGCAAGACGTTGACCTCGGCCTCGGAGAGGGCGCAGAGCCGTCCCAGAATCCGTTCGATTCGGTGGTCGTCGGCCGGTTCAAAGGGGCGGATCACGACCCGGCTGTTGTTGGGACGGAGGACGATGCCAGTCCGCTTGACGTTGGGCTGCGACGGACGTTTCAACACGCCGTTCCGGGCGGCGGCTTCGGTGCGCGCGTCGAGCGAATCCTGGGCGACCTGGGTCGCGGCGACTTCCATGCTAGTTGGCTCCGGGCAATCCGTTGTCGATGAGAGTGTGAGAATTTATGACGTCTGCACCTGGCGATGCGGAGCCAGGATGCTTTCCAGCAGCTTCATCTCGGCGAGCGAGAGCAAGAACGCGAGCGTCGATTCCGCGCCCTGGTTCTGGTTGATCCGGTCTTCCTGCAAGCCGTCGCAGCAGCCGCCGGACTTGGCGTCGTAGATTTCGAGGCCCAGGTCGTTGCCCCCCAGGAACCACTCGAAGGCGAGGCGGGCCTCGGCGAGCCACTTCGGGTCTTCGGTCGCCTGATAGGCTTCGAGGCTGGCCGAGATCATCGCGTGCGCTTCGACGGGCTGCTGGTCGAACTGGGCGCGGCCCTGCTCGCGGACGTAAAACCCGTTGCAGCCGATCGGCCGGAAATGACCGCTCGGGGACTTGTGATGCTGCACCAGCCATCCGAGCGCGTCGAGGCCGACGCGCGTGGCCTCGGGGTCGCCGCCGTTGCGGCCGCTGGCGATCAGGCCCTGCGCCAGCCGGGCGTTGTCATACGTCAGCCGATCCTCGAACCATCGCCAGTCGTCCGTCGCCGACGCCTCGAAGCGGTCGAGAAGCCGCTGCGTGAGGATGTCGCGGGCCTGGCTGGCGGGCCGGGCCCCGGCCAGCCGCTGGAGGTAATGGCTGATGCCCAGCAGCCCGAAGGCCCAGGCGCGCGGCGAGGTGGTTTCGAGCAGCGCGGGGAGCGCCAGGTCGAAGAGCTGCGAGGCCCAGAACTGGAGGTCGCGGCGCTTCGACCGGTGGACGCAGGCGCCCAGAACCCAGAGCGACCGCCCCTGGCTGTCGTCGGAGCCCACGTCTTCCAGCCATCGCCGGTCGAAGCCCATGAAATTGCGGAACCGGCCCTTCTGGGCGTCGAACGCGTAATTCAGGAACGCCGCGTAGGTCGAGGCCGTCTGCGCGATCTGCGGCGAACTTTGGCCCAGCTGTTCGAGCAGGATCGTCAGCAGGAACGCCCGGGCGTTGTCGTCGGTGCAGTAGCCCTCGGCGAAGTTGGGGATCGTCAGGGTCGCGTGCTGGAACATGCCGGCCGAATCGGTCATGCGGAGCAGGTGGTCGAGCCGCCAGCCGGGCAGGTCCATCGACTGCTCGGCCAGAGTCCGCACGGCGAGTGGCCGGATCGGCACGTCGAGCCGGCTCCGCCGGGCGCGATGGAACGAGTCGACGTACTGGTGGACCACGTGGCTCCAGATCATCTCCCGCCCGAGCATGTAGCCTTTCTTGCGCATGGCGTGGCGGCGGGAGTCGTCGCGCAGCAGCGACCGGATCTCGGTCGCCAGAGCGTTGGAATCGGCGAACGGCACGAGCACGCCGCGGCCCTCGGCCAACAATTCCTCGGCATGCCAGTACGGGGTCGAGACCACCGACTTGCCGCAGCCGAAGGCGTACGCCAGGGTTCCCGAGGTGATCTGCTCGGGGTTGAGGTAGGGCGTGATGTAGATGTCGGCCACGCCGATGAACTCGATCAGCTCGTTGATCTCGACGAACCGGTTGTAGAAGCTGACGTTCTTCTTGATCCCCAGGGTTTGCGCCAGCCGCTCCAGGCTGATCCGATACCGCTCCCCTTGCTCGCGGACGAGGCTCGGGTGGGTCGCCCCGAGCACGATGTAGACGAAGTTCGGGAACTCCTCGAGGATCGACGGCATCGCCCGCAGCATGTGCTCGATGCCCTTATTGGGCGAGAGCAGGCCGAACGTGAGCGCGACGTGCTTCCCCTCGACGCCGAACTGGTCCTTGTAAAAGGCCGGATCGACGAACGGCATGTCGGGGATGCCGTGGAGGATCAGATCGATCTTGGACTCGGGAACCTTCCAGATCTCTCGGAGGAATTTCCGCGCCCGCTCCGACATGACCACGACTCGCGACGACAGGTCGAGCACCTGGTCCATGACCCGGCGCTGGTCTTCGCTGGGGCGGTCGAGGACCGTGTGCAACGTCGTGACGATCGGCATCCGGAGATGGCGGAGGAGCCGGACGATATGGCTGCCGGCGGGGCCGCCGAAGATGCCGTACTCGTGCTGAAGGCAGACGACGTCGGCGTTGCTGAAGTTGAGGAAGTCGGCGGCGCGGAGGTACGAGTCGAGCTCCTGCTCCTCGATCTCGAAGCGGACCTCCGGCGGGTAGTCGTACCCTTCCGCAAGGTCGTTGACCGGGACGACGAAGCAGTCGGCGCCGGGGAACTGAGTGGCCGTCGAGGTGCAGAGGTCGTGCGTGAAGGTGGCGATCCCACACTTGCGCGGGAGATAGTCGCCGATGAACGCGATCTTCCTGACGTCAGAATTCTGGTTCATAAGCGGATCAAAGATCACCCTCTGCGGAGAGATTGGAAAAAAGCAAGAACGGTCGACCTTGGTCAACGACCGAGCGATCCCGCGCGTGACGGAGTGCAATGCCGTCGGCCGGCGCCCACGTTCAGGTTCGCGCTCTGGCCGATCCTGGCGGTGGGATAGTAGTTCCTCGCGATGGGGCGTTGTTGCGGTCTCGGCATGGGCGCGACCTGCGGCTCGCTCGAGTATCGGGTCGACGCGTCCGAAGGGTGCGACGAGTAGGGACGGAGCGGATCGTAGTTGGCGGCCGAGACGGCCGCGGTGGTTTCAAGCGATCCGGCACCCCGTTCGGGGGCCATGCCCGCGTGTCCCCGGGTGGTCGCCGTGCGGCTGTAATAGGGACCTCGCCGGGCCGCCTGGGCGCGGGCCTCGGCGGACGGCCCGAAAAGGGCCGCGAGAGCGACCAAGCTCAAGGCGCAGGCGATCCTCATGGGTCTCGACTCCCCTCGATGCGTCCTCAACTTCCGAATTTGAGCAAACCTCACCACACTATTCATAACGCGTCACGCGCGAGAATTCCAGGGGAGGCCGGGTTGCGTTCCCGCTTCGGACGCTCGGCGCGCGCACGCCCCCCGGCCGCTTTTCGCGCGCCGAGGGGCGTCTCGCCGGTGAGTGGTCGACGTCAGGCGGCCTTGCGACGCCGCGCCGCGCCGACGCCGAGATGCACCGAGAGCCCGGTGCCCGCGATCGCCAGCAAGGCGAACGACGACGGCTCGGGGACGACGGCGTTGAACGCCGCCTGGGCGATGACCTCGTGGACCACCGTCGTCGGGTGGACGGTGTCCCAGAACAGGTGGGCTTGGCCGTCGGCGGCCCCGCCGATCGAGCGGGGGTCCGCATCGGTGACGTTCGTGAGGCCGAAGGCGGCCGGGTCGGCGATGATCTTCCCGAACTCGCCGTTGACGTCCAGATAGGTGATGGAGACCCCGAGCGTCTGCGAGAGATTGGAGACCTCGGCCTGAAGCAGACCGTTGAAGGCCAAGGTCAGCCCGTCGAGGGCGTCACGCATCGGCTGCGGCAGCCCGTTCGTCGCGGGAAGCTCGCCCAGCAGCGGCAAATTCGGCACGAGGAAATGCGTCCCCCCGGCGCCGGCCAGCGCCGAGATCGCGCCGGCGATGTTGGCGACGACCACCGTGGGATCGGTCTGGCCGGCGTTCAAGAAGTCGTTCGCCCCCGCCCACACCGTGAGCAATTGGCTGGCGTTCGGGTTGTGCGAGGCGAGGAACGTGTCGACCTGGAGGCCGAGGTTCGGCGTCCCCATGAACGACAGGCCGGCACCCGATTCCGCGCCTCCCCAGGCGTAGTCGGTGCCCAGCGCGAGGCTGGGAGTCGGGGTCGCGACGCCCAGCTTTCCCGCCAGGAGCTGAATCCAGTTCGGCCCATTCGAATAGACCCCGGGATAGTACGGGGGGGAAGACGGATAGTTGATCGCGAGGTAAGTATTGCCGACGTCGGAGAGGCTGTCGCCGAACGCGACGATCTCCGTGATCCCCCCCGCGTGAGCGGAACCGCCCAGCCCGGTCGCGGCCAGGGCGGCCACAAGAATCATCGTCCGCCACGGCGTCCTTGAACGTGTGTTCTGAGTCATCGTCTCAACGGCTCCATCGTCGAAGTAGGGGAAGCGAGCCAGCGCGCCGGACTCGCTCTGCCCGTCGATCCCTTCGACGGCGGCGGTTCTCGGCTGTGGTCGCGAGGTCGATCATACGACCGTTTCGGGTCGATGCAATCATCCCTCCGCTTCACCAGGAACCAGGAAACTCCCAACCGGACGCGTTGATTTCGATTTTTTGGAGCCCTGATGTGAGGTTGGTTCTTCGCATCACATGATTGACAGGCGCAATCAGTGTTAAACATAATCCACTTCAGCTCATGGCGGACGCGGGGGATCGGCATACCTCATGGACGGCACGGCAGGCATGACTTGGAACACGGCCGTCGATTCCGCCGCCGGTGGATTGGCTTGCTGGATCGAGACGGCCCGCCGCGGCGACGCGGAGGCGCTGGGGAAAGCTCTCGAATCGTTCCGCGCCTACTTGCTCCTGGTCGCCAACGAAGAGCTGGACCCCGACCTGAGGACGAAGCTCGGCGGATCGGACCTGGTGCAGGAGACGTTCTTGCACGCCCAGCACGACCTTGGTTCGTTTCGAGGGAAGACGGACTTGGAATGGCGGCTCTGGCTGCGTGGCATCCTGATTCATCGTCTGGCCAACCACCGCCGCCATTACCGGGCGACGGTCAAGCGCCGGCTGGAGCGCGAGGTCGCGCTTGCGGAGACGCCCGAACGCGAGTGGCCGGCGGAGAGTCCGTCGCCCAGCACCTCGATGGCGACCCGAGAGCTTGAAGAGGCGATTCTGGAGGCGGTCGCTCGGCTGCCCGAGCATCATCGCGAGGTCGTCCTCTGGCATCACCGCGAGCACCTGCCGTTCGACGAGATCGGGCGAAGGCTCGGCGTCTCGACCGAGGCCGCGCGCAAGCACTGGGAGCGGGCGCTCAAGGGCCTGCGCCGGGAGTTGAGAGGCTCACATGTCCTCCCTTGACCCCTCGGGGCTTCGATCGTCGGAATCATTGCCGGAGGACTCGGTTCCGGGCGAAGAGAAGCTCTCGGAGATCGTCGAGGACGACGTGTCGTCGTCGGAATTCCGCGACCTTCAGGCGTGTCTCGGCCTCCTCGACCACGTCTGGCCCCGTTTGAATCCGGCTCCGGATCGAGATGGAGGGACCGACCAGTTCGGGCGGTTCCGGATTCTCAGCGAGCTGGGCCGCGGCGGGTTCGGGATCGTCTTTCTGGCCGAAGATCCGATCCTCGGTCGCAAGGTCGCGCTCAAGGTGCCCCGGGTCGAGGTCTTGTCGCACGGCGAGTCGTGGGCGCGGTTCTTGCGCGAGGCGAAGGCGGCGTCGCGACTCGATCATCCCAATCTGGTCCCCTTGCTGGAGACCGGCGAGATCGGTCCGATCCGTTACATCGCCTCGGTTTACGTGGAAGGCCCCAGTCTCGACGTCTGGCTGGCGCGGCGGGGGGAGCCGGTCCACCCCCGGTTCGCGGCCCGGCTGGTGATGGTCCTGGCCCGGGCGATCGACCACGTCCACCAGCGCGGAATCCTCCACCTCGACCTCAAGCCGGGCAACGTGCTGCTTCAGGACGCCGATCGCGACGGCGAGGCACCCGCCGAAGCCGACCTGTCGGGCCGGACGTCGCTCCCCTTCGTTCCCCGGATCTGCGACTTCGGCCTGTCCCGCCTGCTCGACGCCGAGGGGGACGACTCGCGCACGGTGGTCGCCGCGGGATCGCCCTCGTACATGGCGCCCGAGCAGGCGGAGGGGAGGAGAGAGGGGATCAGCCGGGCGACCGACGTCTACGGCCTGGGGGCGATCCTCTATGAGTTGCTCGCGGGACGGCCTCCGTTTCGGGGCAAGAGCAGCCTGGACACGATCCGCAAGGTCGTGACCGAAGACCCGCAGCCGCCGCGTCGCTTGCGCCCGAACGTCCCGCGCGACCTGGAAACGATCTGCCTCGAAAGTCTGGCGAAGCAGCCGCTTCGCCGCTACGCAAGCGCCGGGGCGCTGGCCGACGACCTCGAAGGCTTCCTCGAGAACCGCCCCATCCAGGCGCGACCGGCCTCGATCTGGGACCGCGCCTGGAAATGGAGCCAGCGGCGGCCGGCGGCGGCCGCGTTCATCGTGCTGGCGGCCGTGGGCCTCGCTTTGGGCTTCGCGGGGCTGAATCGCTACAACGCGGCCCTCTCGGCAAAGAACCTGGAGCTTGGCGAGGCCCTGGTCCTGGCGCGAAGCAACGAGCAAGAGGCGATCGCCCAGAAGCGGCTGGCGGACGACCGTGAACGTCAGACCCGTCGCCACATGGCGACCTCTCAAGTCCGCCAGGCGCAACAGGCGGTCGACGCCGAGCAACTGGAGTTGGCTGATCGGCTGCTCGACGCCTCCGCGCTCGAACTGGGACCCCCTGGCGCGCGCGGGTTCGCCTGGGATTACTTGAGCCGGCGCGTGGGTGACGAGCTTCAGGTGTTGAAGGGCCATCAGGCTTCGGTCGAGTTCCTGGCCGCTTCCCCGGACGGCCGCACCCTCGCCTCGGGCGACGACCCGGGAGAGATCAGGTTGTGGGACCTGAGCGCGGGGACTTGCCGCGTACTCGCGTCCGGACTCGGCGGCCGCGTGATCGGCCTCGCCTTCAGCCCCGACGGCCGAACCTTGGCTTCGAGCCGTCGGGGCTTCACGGGCCGCGTCGCGCTCTGGGACGTCGCGACCGGGAAACTCAAACGGCGACTCGCCGGCGCTCGCGGGACCTGCCATCGCATCTGGTTCTCGGTTGACGGTTCCACGTTGTCCGCCATCCAGGAGGCGCCCCTTAACGACCCGAGACGGCGGTTGTGCTGGGACGTCGAGACGGGAGACTCCCGGCCGGTCGCGGCCGACGCGGCGCGGGTGGGACTCCGCCTCAAGGCCGTCGTCGACCTGCTCGAGGCCAGGCCGGCCGCGACCGTAGCGACCCCCGACGAATCGGGCTTCGAGACGACCGGTCGTGGGGAACCGGGGCTCGCGTTCACGTCGGACGGTCGATTCGCCGTCCTCGGCCTCGACGACGGAACATTCGAAGTCGTGGCCGCGCGCGAAAATCTGCGGATCGCGATCGGCAGGATGGAACGAGGTCGAGTCCGAGAGGTCCTCTTTTTCCTATCGAAGAATCCCGATGTTGATCGGGCCGTGGACCGCATTCTCGAAGTGCTCGAGCCGGTCAAGGCGAGCCTGGGGCTCGACGTCGAGCGGACGGCAGCGATGAGCCCCCTCAACCACGACGCCGTCTACGCTCCCGGAGCAGGGCAACTGGCCCGCTGGGGAAGTTTACGACCGAGCGCATTCCTGATCGATTCCGCCGGCAAGCGCGAGCGCGCGGCGTACCACTTCGGCCTCCCCGTCCCGGTCACGGCCATGACGTACCTGCTCGACGGCGCAACGCTCGCCTTCGGGGCCGTCGACCGCCGGATCAGGCTCTGGCGGTGGAACCGGCCGGTCGAGCCGCCGTCGCTCGTCGGGCACGCCCCGAAGGAAGCGTGGTCGGTCGCCTACAGCCCCGACGGCCGCATCCTGGCGACCTCGGGCGACGACCACGAGATCCGCCTCTGGGACCCCGACTCGGGCGTTCCGCGCGGGACGCTTCGGGGGCACCGGTCCCTGGTCGGTACGATCGCCTGGGCTCCCGACGGCGAAACCCTGGCCTCGGGCGGCCACGACAAGACCGTGCGGCTCTGGGACGTCCGCGGGAGAAGGGGGCGGACCATTTTGAGTGGGCACACCGGGTTCGTCCGCGCCGTGGCGTTCAGCCCCGACGGCCGCATCTTGGCCTCCGCCGGCGATGATCGAACCATCCGACTCTGGAACCCGCGAACTGGCTTGTCCATCGCCGTTCTTTCCGGTCACGGAGACGCCGTCTGGCCGCTGGCGTTCAGTCCGAACGGCGGGACGATGGCCTCGGCGTCGCTCGACGGACGCATCGATTTTTGGGACGTCGCCACATTGCGGAGCCGGGGCTTCGCCGCCGGACCGTCGGTGATCGGGATGGCGTTCAGCCCCGACGGCGCGACGCTCGCGGCGGCATACGTCAGCGAGCCGACCCAATTGTGGGACGTCGCCTCGGGAAAGCCCCGAGCGACCTTGCTGGGCCATCACAGCGACGTCAACTCGATCGCATTCTCACCCGACGGCCGTTCGCTGGCGACCGGCGGCATCGATCGGTCTGTTCGAATTTGGGACTGCGTCGAAGGCGTCGAGATGCTCAGCCTCGTCGGCCACGAAGCGCGCGTCAACGGCGTGGCGTTCAGCCCCGACGGCCGCACGCTCGCTTCGGTCGATCACGTCGGAGCGATCCGGTTCTGGCGTGCGTCGCGGCCCTGACCCCGGCCCCCGGTCCCGGGAAAAGGCTCGCATCGCGCGGCTTGATCGATGACAATACGGCCCGGCGAGCCCCCTTGCGCTTGCCGCCCTCCCCTTGACGAAACTTCGGAGAAGACGATGCGTGATTTCCCGCGCTGGGTTGCGGCGGCGGCGGTCGTCGCCGGATCGTTGTGTTGGTCGGATGCGCCCGCCAAGGCCGACGAGCCCACGAAGCCGACGCCGTCGGCCTCGGAATCGAACCCCGCCGTCCCGGCGGCCGGGCATTCGGTCCACGGCGAGGCGTTCAACGACGGCCCGCGCCGGCAGGCCAGCCTGACGCTCGGTATGGGCAAGGTCCGGTTCGGCGTAACGACCAGCCGCCCGGAAGCCCAGGCGTTCATCGATCAGGGCGTCGGCCAGCTTCACTCGTTCTTCTACTTCGAGGCCGAGCGGTCGTTCCGTCAGGCCGCCAACCTCGACCCCGACTGCGCCATGGCCTACTGGGGCATGGCGATGGCCAACGTGAACAACGCCCGTCGCGCCAAGGGCTTTCTGAAAGAGGCTCGCAAGCGAGCCGCCAAGATCGGCCGCCGCGAACAGCTTTACATCGAGGCCCTTGAAGCCTTCCACGCCGAGGGAGGCAAGGAGAAGGATCGTCGCCAGGGGCTCGTGACTGGTCTTGAGACGATCGTCCAGGACTTCCCCGACGACTTCAACGCCCTCGCCTGGCTGGCGATGACCACCTGGCAGCACAGCGACAAGGACGGCATCGGCAGTCGCCAGGCCGTCGACTTCCTGATCGATCGCGTCATCGAAGCCGAGCCCATGCACCCCGGGGCGCACCACTACCGCATCCACCTCTGGGACTCGAACAAGTCGACCCGCGCCGTGCGGTCGGCGGCTCTGTACGCGAAGACCGCGCCGGGGATCGCCCACGCCTGGCACATGCCCGGCCACACGTACACGAACCTGAAGCGGTTCGCCGACGCCGCCTATCAGCAGGAAAGCTCGGCCCGGGTCGACCACGCCTACATGGCCCGCGAGCGCGTCATGCCGTTCGAGATCCACAACTACGCCCACAACAACCAGTGGCTCTGCACCAGCGACAGCCATATCGGTCGCGTTCACGACGCGATCGCCGTCGCCCGCAACCTCGTCGAGCAGCCGCGCGACCCCGAGAAGAACGGCCCCAACGACGGCGGCTCAGCCCAGCGCAGCGGGCGGATTCGATGGACCGAGCTGCTTACCCGCTACGAACTGTGGGACGACTTGATCGCGGCCGACGCCTCGGGCTCCCTCGACTGGTCGAACGTGCCGATCGAGCGCAAGGAGAAGGCCTATTCGCTGGGCCTGGCCTTCGCGGCCAGGAACGACTCGGCGAACCTCGCCAAGCAGATCGGGGCCCTCAAGAAGATCGCGGCCGATGAGTCGAAAGCGGCGAAGGCCGCCCCCGAGAAGTCGGCCGACGCCATGAAGCCGTACGAGTCGGCCCTCGCCGAACTTGAAGGCCGCGCCGCGCTGGCGAAGGGCGAGATCGCCCCGGCCTTCGAGCACTTCGCCCGTGCTTCCTCGATGCGCGGCGAATCGCTCGCCCGCGCCCATCTCTCGGTCCGCAATTACGGCTTCGCCGAGACCGTGGCGCGGAAGGCCGTCGACCAGAACCCCGACCAGCTCCCACCGCTCGCGGCCCTCGTCGAGGTCCTCCACGCCGTCGATAAGGACAAGGACGCCCAGGACGCTTATCGCCGGCTCGAACCCCTGACCGCGCGCGCCGATCATGACCTCCCCGTACTGCGGCGTCTCGAACCGATCGTGGCCCGATGGAAGTCCGACGGCGCCTGGAAGCCCGCCGAACCGTCGCCGTCGTCGGGCGCCGACGAGTCGGCCGTCGACCGAATCGACCTGGCCACGCTCGGCCCGCTCGTCTGGTCGCCTTTCCCCGCCCTGCCCTTCGCGGGCGTCGATACGACGGGCAAAAGCTGGTCGCTCCCGGACCTGAAGGGGAAGACGACGATCGTGGTGTTTTTCCTCGGCGGCAAATGCGCCCACTGCATGCAGCAGCTTCAACTGTTCGGCAAGGAGTACCAGGGGCTCAAGAAGCGGAACATCGAGATGCTGGCGATCAGCACCGACGAAGAAAAAGGCTGCCGCGAACTGAAGAACAACACCGACGACGTCTCTTTCCCCATGCCGATCCTGGCCGACCCCAAGCTCGAAAACTTCCGTCGTTGGGGGGCGTTCGACGACTTCGAGGACCAGCCGCTCCACGGCACCTTCCTGATCGACGCCGACGGCGGCGTCCGGTTCCAGCGGATCTCCGCCGATCCGTTCCTGGAGATCGAGTTCCTGAAAACCGAAGCGGCGCGGGTGATCCGTCTGCTCGACAAGCCGAAGCCGCCGGCCGCCGGTTGATCTGGGCGGCCGATCGTCCGAATGGCTAGGATGGAGGTCGGATCGCGCCGCGCGCGCGGCGCGATCCCGTACGCCGTCATCCTGGAAGGACGCTGGTCGACCCGCCGATGATTGAACTTGGCCCCGAAGATGTTGAGGCTCGCGTGGAAAACGCGGCCGGATCACGCGCCGAGACGGCGGCGTCGATCGCGCTCGCACGCCGTTTGAAGCCGCTCGAAAACAAGCCGGCGGGCGTTCTGGTCGTCCACGAGATCTATCGCAGCCTCCAGGGCGAGAGCACCTACGCCGGCCTTCCGTGCGTCTTCGTCCGCCTGACCGCCTGCCAGCTGCGCTGCGTGTACTGCGACACGCCGCACGCGTTCCAGCACGGCGAACCACTGAGCCTCGACGACGTGGTCGAGCAGGCCCTGAAGCTCGGCGACGACCTGGTGGAGATCACCGGCGGCGAACCGTTGCTTCAGGACGAGGTGTACCCGCTCATGTCCCGCCTCGCCGACCACGGCAGGACGGTGCTGCTCGAAACCAGCGGAGCCGTCGATACGAGCCTCGTCGATCCCCGAGTCCGGGTGATCCTCGACCTCAAGACGCCGGGCTCGGGCGAGCTGGCGGCCAACGTCTGGAGCAATCTGAACCGGCTCAAGCCGATCGACGAGGTAAAGTTCGTCCTTTGCAGCCGCGACGACTTCGACTGGGCCGTCGACGTCGTCCACCGCCACGATCTCACGCGCCGCTGCCCTGTTCTCTTCAGCGCCGTGTTCGGCCAGGTGAACCCGACCGATCTCGCCGCCTGGATTCTCGAATCCCGATTGCCTATTCGGCTCCAGCTCCAGCAGCACAAGATCCTCTGGGACCCGAAGGCGCGCGGCGTGTAGCCGGAACGGAACGTCCTCTTCATGGAGGAAGCGGCATGCCCGAGCACCGAACTCTGAACTTCGACGGTCTCGACGGCGTCATGCCCGAGGTCGAACGGCTTCTGGCGGCTCATGAGACCATCGGCCGATGGACCCTGGGGCAGATCCTCTACCACCTGGCGGTGGCCGTCCGGCTCTCGATGGAGGGGAAGCCGAATGCCGAACCCGTTGATGGGCGCGACCCCTTGCGTGCCCACCGCAGGCTGTTCTTCCGCGCTGGGCGGTTTCCCGAGAACACCCATCCGCCGCTGGCGATCCTTATTCCGCCCGATTCCTGCGACCCCAACGAACAGGCCGAGGCCCTGCGCGAGGCGATCAGGCGCTTCGAAAACGGCGACGGGCCGTTCGCCTCACACCCCATGCTGGGGGCGATGAGCAAGACCGAATGGGCGAAGTTTCACGGTCTGCACTGCGCACATCATCTCGGCTTCGTCGTCTCCAGGCCGATCGCCGACGGCCTGTCGAGCGACGTTTCCTGAGCGGAACCTCGATGATCAAACGCGCCGGAAACGGCCCATCACCTGGAAAACCATGAAGCCTCGAAGCAGCCTGAAGCTTCCCAAGTTCACGACTCGGCAGATGTTGCGCTTGATGAAAGAGTAATGGTAGGCGTCGAACCAACGATCGAGGCGCAGACCTGCCCCCTCGCACCATCGGAGCAATCGCCGGTGCGTCATGACCTGAAGGTGGGTCTCATCGAAGATCCCCATGGGTTGCTCCGGCCACTCGCCGCCGATCAACGTACAGAGAGCTTCGCAATACCGCATGTTGGGGACGCTGATTACGACCCAACCGCCTGGTTTTACCATCTCCGCGAACAACTTCATACGGTTCCAGGCCATCGGCAAATGCTCAATGACATCGGCCAGGATCAAACCGTCCAGCGACGCTCGCTCAAAGGGCATGCCTTCGTCGGGAGAAACAACCCGAGCGGAAGTGAGCCTGGTTTTAGCGATTTCAATCGCGTGGGGAGAAAGATCGACCCCGTGCACCTCGCGTCCCTGGTCGACCAAGACGCTCTCGGTCGGCGCGTAGCCGCAGCCGATCGACCCGATGACCTGTCCGTCCGGAGGGATCATCCGGAGGATGTACTCACGCACCATGTCCGGATAGACGTAGGGTTGCTCACCCTCAGCAGACGTTGCGGGCGCTGGCATCTCCTAGCTCCTATTCGCTCGTCGGCGCTGAAATCGGTCAAGGAGGCATAATGCAATATGCAATCTGAGGGGCCGAGTTTAACTCAGGAGATCCGCCCCGTGCACGCAGAATCGTCTCTCTCCGAACGTTTGATACGATCGGGCTGCTCCGCGCCGTTGGTCCCGGACGGCTGATCGCCGCATCCGCGTGAAGGAACGGCGTACCGCTCAGAACCAAATCGTCGGCCGTCAGGGCGACGACTTTTACCAGCCCAGCGACGGGCGCATCCCGATGCAGTATTGCAGCAGGATCAAGGCGATCACGTAGCCGGCGACGCGGAGGAGCAACTGGGAGAAGTTACCCGCGACCTTGAGAAGGTCCTGGCCGGTGCTGACCTGCGTGACGCCGCTTTTGAGGGCGATGAGACCGCCCACGGTCAGCAAAAACATGATCGGGACGACGACGAACAACGCCGAAACGATTTGCTCCAGACTCGTCATGAACCTGACTCCCGGACACTATTTTGATGCGGCGTCTTTGAGGTGCGAGCACAAGTGTCACGCGCGGTTTCCGCCCCGTCTCGAAGCCCGAAGGCCGCCGAGGCTCAACGCGCGCCCAAGGATTAAAGTCGAATAGTCAAACTCCGTCGAGACGAAGTTGGCGATTTTTCGCAACACCCTCCTATGCAAACCTTGGGCCGTGCGGGTTGCGCGGATTGGGCTGACGTTCCGGGGGTGATCGAGGCGCGTGGCTCTGAGTCTAAATTAGATCACGTCCGTCTCGGGAAGCGCGAAGAGGCGACGGGCGTTGGCCGTCGTGGCCCGAGCGATCTCGTTGGGCGAGACGCCCCGGACCTCGGCGAGCTTGCGGGCGGTCCAGGCGACGTGGGCCGGTTGGTTGGAACGTCCGCGGACCGGATCAGGGCTGAGATAGGGACTGTCGGTCTCGACCAGGAGACGGTCGAGCGGGACGACGGCCGCCGCGGCGCGGAGGGCGTCGAGCCCCTTGTTTTTGAACGTGAGCATCCCCGCGAACGAAATGTGCAGACCGAGCGCCACGAATTCCCGGGCGAGGTCGATCGTGCCGGTGAACGAGTGCAAGACGCCGCGCACTGGTCTTCCCAACGCGGCGAGCTGGGCGACCACGTCGGCTTCGCAATCGCGGCAGTGGATGACGACCGGCAGGTCGAGGTCGTGGGCCAGGCGGAGGTGGCGGCCGAACCAGTCTTGCTGCTGGTCGAAGGGGACGCGATCCCAATAGCGATCCAGGCCGGTCTCGCCGATCGCCGCAACTCGAGGCCGGGAAGCGAGTTCAACGATTCGCTCCCAATCGCCGTCGACCGTCTCGGCTACATGGTTGGGCTGAACCCCGACCGCCGCGAAGACGCCGGGATGAGTCCCCGCGATGGCGACGACCTCGGCGCTGTCGGCGGCCGTCGTGCCGATGGCGACCACCTGGACGACTCCCGCCGCTCGGGCGTGGGCGAGCGCGTCAGAGAGGTTCGCGCGCAACCGTTCATCTTCCAGATGCGCGTGGGTGTCGACGAGCGGTCCAAATGGCGGCGGGAGCGGCGTCTTCGTCATGGTCATGCGTCGCGCCCGTCGGTCCGCCGGTATCCAAGCAGTTCCAGACGGTAGCCGGTGACCTGAAACCCTTGCCGGCGCAGGTCTTCGGCCAGGAGTGGGTCGAGATGCTCGATCAGCTTGGGATCGAACTCGGTGGGGAGGTCGTGGATGGTCCCGGTGCGGAGGCAACGGAAGTGGTAATGGTCTTCGCTCCGCGCGTCGTACCGAGCCGAGCCCGCGCCGTCGGCGGCGTTGAGCCGGCCGACCACGCCGATCGCCACCAGCGCTTCGAGCGCCTTGTACACCGTCGCCAGACTGATTTTGGGCAGGCTCGATCGGACGGCCTGGAAGACTTCCTCGGCCGTGGGGTGGTGCGGCATGGCCGCAAGTTGGTCGTAGACCGCCAGCCGCTGCGAGGTGGAACGGAGGCCGGCGGCTTCAAGAGCCTTGCGGAGGGCG